>NZ_JBAKFQ010000036.1:0-38693 GCF_053484255.1 Martelella sp. FLE1502 | reverse complement strand
TTCCGATCGCGATGGAAGAAAAGCTGCGCTTCGCCATCCGCGAAGGCGGCCGCACCGTCGGCGCCGGCATCGTCGCCTCGATCATCAAGTAAGCGGCTGGCCTGAGGGCTTGACGCAAATATGCCAGGGGCGGGTCAGCCGCCCCTGCAGATGTTTGAAAAGCCGGCAAGCCCGGGCTGCAAGTTAGCAACGCGCCTGATCGAAGAGAGATGGCGGAGATAAGAACAAGACAAGGACGAGTCGCATGAACGGCCAGAATATCCGCATCCGCCTGAAGGCGTTTGATCACCGGATCCTTGATGCCTCCACGCGTGAGATCGTTTCGACGGCAAAGCGCACGGGCGCCAATGTTCGCGGTCCGGTTCCGCTTCCGACGCGGATCGAGAAGTTCACGGTCAACCGTGGCCCGCATATCGACAAGAAGAGCCGCGAGCAGTTTGAAATGCGCACCCACAAGCGCCTGCTCGACATTGTCGACCCGACCCCGCAGACCGTTGACGCGCTGATGAAGCTCGATCTGGCTGCCGGCGTGGACGTTGAAATCAAGCTCTGATTTTCAGGGTTAGGGATAACTAAACGGGACCAATCGCTGGGCGCTTTATGGAAGCGCGCATGATGTCCCAAAAAGAGACACGCCGGAGGCTTTGCTGAAGGCCGGAACTCTAAAAGGAACGAACCGATGCGTTCAGGTGTGATAGCACAGAAGGTGGGAATGACCCGCGTCTTCACAGACGCAGGAGAGCATATCCCTGTAACAGTTTTGCGAATGGAAGGCTGCCAGGTCGTTTCCACGCGCACCAAGGAAAAGAACGGCTACACCGCCGTTCAGCTCGGCGCCGGCCGCTCGAAGGTCAAGAACACCTCGAAGGCTCTGCGCGGTCACTTCGCCGCCGGCTCCGTCGAGCCGAAGGCCAAGCTCGTCGAATTCCGCGTGTCGGAAGAGAACCTGCTCGATGTTGGCGCCGAACTGACGGCCAGCCACTTCGTGTCGGGCCAGCTCGTCGACGTCACCGGCACCACCATCGGTAAGGGTTTTGCCGGTGCCATGAAGCGCCACAACTTCGGCGGTCTTCGCGCCACCCACGGTGTTTCGATTTCGCACCGCTCGCACGGCTCGACCGGTTCCAACCAGGACCCGGGCAAGGTCTGGAAGGGCAAGAAGATGGCCGGTCACATGGGCCAGACCCGCGTCACCACGCAGAACCTCGAGGTTGTCCGCACCGATGAAGAGCGCGGCCTGATCCTCGTCAAGGGCGCCGTTCCCGGTTCGAAGGGCGCCTGGATTACGGTTCGCGATGCCGTGAAGTCCGGTGTTCCTGAAAATGCGCCGCGGCCTGCCGGCCTGCGTGCGGCTGAAACCAATGGAGCCGAATAATGGATCTCACAGTTAAAACACTTGAGGGCAAGGACGCCGGTAAAGTCAGCCTGAAGGACGAGATCTTCGGCCTTGAGCCGCGTGAAGACATTCTCGCCCGCATGGTGCGCTACCAGCTCGCTGCCAAGCGTCAGGGCACGCACAAGGTCAAGGGACGCTCGGAAGTGTCGCTGACCGGTGCCAAGATGTACAAGCAGAAGGGCACGGGTAACGCCCGCCACCACGCCAAGCGTGCGCCGCAGTTCCGCGGCGGTGGTGTTGCCCATGGTCCGGTCGTTCGCGATCACTCGCACGATCTGCCGAAGAAGGTTCGCGCGCTTGCCCTGAAGCATGCGCTGTCGACCAAGGCGAAGTCCGAAGACCTGATCATCATCGATGACCTGGTCGCCAAGGAAGCCAAGACCAAGGCGCTGCTCGCGCAGTTCACCGGCCTCGGCCTTGACAACGCGCTGATCATCGGCGGTTCCGAAGTCGACGGCAACTTCAAGCTGGCGGCCCGCAACATTCCGAATATCGATGTTCTGCCGGTCCAGGGCATCAATGTGTATGACATCCTGCGCCGCGGCAAGCTCGTGCTGTCGAAGTCTGCGGTCGAAGCTCTGGAGGAGCGGTTCAAATGAGCGATATCCGCCATTACGACGTGATCGTTTCGCCGGTCATCACTGAAAAATCGACCCTTGTTTCCGACAACAACCAGGTCGTGTTCAACGTTGCCAAGACTGCAAGCAAGCCCGAGATCAAGGCCGCCGTCGAAGAACTCTTCGGCGTCAAGGTCAAGGCGGTCAACACGCTTGTACGCAAGGGCAAGATCAAGCGCTTCCGGAATTTCTCCGGCAAGCAGAAGGACGTCAAGAAGGCGATCGTCACCCTGGCTGAAGGCCAGTCCGTGGACGTGACGACCGGCGTTTGAAACAGACCCGTTAGGGTAAAGACCCAATAGGGAATGAGAAAATGGCATTGAAAACATTCAATCCGACAACGCCGAGCCAGCGCCAGCTGGTGATCGTCGAGCGTTCGGAGCTTTACAAGGGCAAGCCCGTCAAGGCTTTGACGCAGGGCCTGTCTTCGAAGGGTGGCCGTAACAATTATGGCCGCGTGACGGCGCGCTTCCAGGGCGGTGGCCACAAGCGCACCTATCGCATGATCGACTTCAAGCGTCGCAAGTTCGGCGTCGAGGGCACGGTCGAGCGTCTTGAGTACGACCCCAACCGGTCGGCCTTCATCGCGCTCATCAACTACGCCGACGGCGAACTGGCCTATATCCTTGCTCCGCAGCGTCTGTCTGTCGGCGACAAGGTTCAGGCTGCAGAGAGCGCCATCGACGTGAAGCCCGGCAATGCGATGCCGCTGCAGAACATTCCGGTCGGCTCGATCGTGCACAACGTCGAGATGAAGCCGGGCAAGGGCGGTCAGATCGCCCGTTCGGCAGGCACCTATGTCCAGCTCGTCGGTCGCGACCAGGGTATGGCGATCCTTCGCCTCAACTCCGGCGAACAGCGTCTGGTGCCGGGCTCTTGCCTTGCAACGATCGGCGCTGTATCGAACCCCGATCACTCCAACACGAATGACGGCAAGGCCGGTCGTTCGCGCTGGCGGGGCAAGCGTCCGCATGTTCGCGGCGTCGTCATGAACCCGATCGACCACCCGCACGGTGGTGGTGAAGGCCGCACGTCGGGTGGCCGTCACCCGGTCTCGCCCTGGGGCAAGCCCACCAAGGGCAAGCGTACGCGCAAGAACAAGTCGACCGACAAGTTCATCATGCGTTCGCGCCACCAGAAGAAGAAATAAGAGAGGTAGTCTGAAATGGCTCGTTCAGTATGGAAGGGACCGTTTGTTGACGGCTATCTTCTCAAGAAGGCTGAGAAGGTTCGTGAAGGCGGCCGCCACGAAGTGATCAAGATCTGGAGCCGTCGCTCCACGATCATGCCGCAGTTCGTCGGTCTCACCTTCGGCGTCTACAATGGTTCGAAACACATTCCGGTCTCGGTATCGGAAGACATGGTCGGCCACAAGTTCGGCGAATTCGCGCCGACCCGTACCTATTATGGTCACGGCGCCGACAAGAAGGCGAAGAGGAAGTAACAATGGGCAAGGCAAAAGCCGCGCGCCGGCTTAAGGAAAATGAGGCGCAGGCCGTTACGCGCACCATCCGCGTCAGCCCGCAGAAGCTCAACCTCGTCGCCGCCATGATCCGCGGCAAGAAGGTTGACCGGGCGCTGGCCGAACTCGAATTCTCGCAGAAGCGGGTTTCGGATACGGTCCGCAAGACGCTGGAATCGGCGATCGCGAATGCAGAAAACAACCACGATCTCGACCCTGACCAGCTCATCGTCGCAGAAGCCTATGTCGGCAAGTCGATTGTCGCCAAGCGCTTCATGGTTCGTGGCCGGGGCCGCGCTTCGCGCATCCTGAAGCCATTCTCGCACCTGACGATCGTCGTTCGCGAAGTCGAAGAGGAGGCCGCATAATGGGTCAGAAAATCAATCCGATCGGCTTCCGCCTCGGTATCAACCGCACCTGGGACAGCCGCTGGTTCGCAGACAACCATGAATATGGCAAGCTTCTTCACGAAGACCTGAAGATCCGCAACTATATTCAGAAGGAACTGAAGCAGGCCGGCGTTTCCAAGGTCGTGATCGAGCGTCCGCACAAGAAGTGCCGCGTGACGATCCACTCGGCTCGTCCGGGCCTGATCATCGGCAAGAAGGGCGCTGACATCGAAAAGCTGCGCCGCAAGCTCGGCACGATGACGGATTCGGAAATGCACCTCAACATCGTTGAAGTGCGCAAGCCGGAAACCGACGCCACGCTGGTTGCACAGTCGATCGCTCAGCAGCTCGAGCGCCGTATCGCGTTCCGCCGCGCCATGAAGCGTTCGGTTCAGACCGCCATGCGCATGGGCGCCGAAGGCATCCGTATCGTTTGCGGCGGCCGTCTCGGCGGCGCGGAAATCGCGCGTACCGAATGGTATCGCGAAGGCCGCGTTCCGCTTCACACGCTGCGCGCCGACATCGACTACGGCACGGCCGAAGCTGAAACCGCATACGGCATCTGCGGCATCAAGGTCTGGATCTTCAAGGGCGAAATCCTTGAGCACGATCCGATGGCCTCCGAGCGTCGCGCGACCGAAGGCGACAACAAGGGTAACAGCGGCAACAATCGCCGCCGCGAGAACGCCTGATTTCAGGCGTTCGGCGAAGTTCGGAGATAAAAGAAAATGTTGCAGCCAAAGCGTACAAAGTACCGCAAGCAGTTCAAGGGCCGCATCCATGGCGTTGCCAAGGGCGGCAGCGACCTGGCTTTCGGTGAATATGGGCTGAAGGCGCAGGAACCCAACCGCGTCAACGCACGCGAGATCGAGGCGGCCCGCCGCGCGATCACCCGTCACATGAAGCGTGCCGGCCGTGTATGGATCCGTATTTTCCCCGACGTTCCGGTCACCTCCAAGCCGACCGAAGTGCGTATGGGTAAAGGTAAGGGCGGCGTCGACTATTGGGCAGCCAAGGTCAAGCCCGGCCGGATCATGTTCGAAATTGACGGCGTGAGCGAAGACATTGCCCGCGAAGCCCTGCGCCTCGGCGCTGCCAAGCTTTCGGTCAAGACGCGCTTCATCCAGCGCATTGCCGAATAAGGAGTGGTACTGATGAAAACCTCTGACGTACACGCCATGTCCGAAGACCAGCTCAAGGACGAACTCGTCAAGCTGAAGAAGGAGCAGTTCAACCTGCGCTTCCAGAAGGCGACCGGTCAGCTGGAGCAGACGGGCCGCATCAAGCAGGTTCGCCGCGACATCGCGCGTGTAAAGACAATCGCAAGCCAGAAGGCTTCGGCCTCCAAGGCCTGAACGTAAGGGACCGACAAGAAAATGCCTAAACGCATCCTGCAAGGCGTTGTCGTTAGCGACAAGAACGATAAAACGGTCGTCGTCCGGGTTGAGCGTCGTTTCGCCCACCCGCTTCTCCAGAAGACCGTACGCCGCTCGAAGAAGTACAAGGCGCACGACGCCGACAACCAGTACAAGACCGGGGACACCGTATTCATCGAAGAATGCGCTCCGGTTTCCAAGGACAAGCGCTGGAAGGTGGTTTCCACCGTTTCCGCCGACGCCTGATCCGTAAATACCGGCAGTATTTCGCCGCGGCCCTTGCGCTTTGGCGAAATTTCTGTATGTAGCACGGCAGATGTGCAAAGGGCGTCCGGCAACGGGCGGCCTTTTCCGTAAGGGCGCTGCCCAGGTTTGGGACGGATCCTCGATCCGCATGGCGGTCCTGAAAGACGCTACACCAAGACGCTCCGGCTCTTGACCTCGCATCGCCTCAAGGCGGAGCGAAGGGCCGGGTAGGGAATTTGAGCGGCCGCAGGCTCCAGAGGTTGGGGCAGGCGGGCGCTTCGTACGTGTCGATTAAGCTGGTCTAGGGGGTGTTCCCAACCGGGCCGGTAACAACAAGAAGGCGACCTGATATGATTCAGATGCAAACAAACCTCGACGTGGCGGATAATTCCGGCGCACGTCGTGTCATGTGCATCAAGGTTCTGGGCGGCTCCAAGCGTAAATATGCCTCGGTCGGCGATATCATCGTCGTATCCGTGAAAGAGGCTGTTCCGCGCGGACGCGTCAAGAAGGGCGATGTGATGAAGGCCGTCGTCGTGCGCACGGCGAAGGACATCCGCCGCGCTGACGGCTCGGTCATCCGCTTCGACGGTAATGCCGCCGTTTTGATCAACAACAACAAAGAGCCGATTGGTACGCGTATCTTCGGGCCGGTTCCGCGCGAGCTGCGTGGCAAGAGCCATATGAAGATCATCTCCCTGGCTCCTGAAGTTCTGTAAGGGAGCGCGGACAATGCAGAGAATCAAGAAGGGCGACAAGGTCGTCGTCATCGCCGGCAAGGACAAGGGTCGCACCGGTGAAGTGGTCGCGGTTTCCCCGAAGGATGACCGCGCCGTCGTTTCCGGCATCAACGTCGTGCGTCGCCATCAGCGCCAGACGCAGACCACCGAAGCCGGCATCATCGCCAAGGAAGCGCCGATCCATCTGTCCAACCTCGCGATCGCCGATCCCAAGGACGGCAAGCCGACCCGCGTCGGCTACAAGGTCGAAGGCGACAAGAAGGTCCGCTATGCAAAGCGTTCGGGAGAAGTGATCGATGGCTGAAGCTAAGTACGAGCCGCGCCTGAAGAAGGTTTACGGCGAAAAGATCCGCGCCCAGCTGCAGGAGCAGTTCTCCTACGCCAACGAAATGATGATCCCGCGTCTGGACAAGGTCGTGATCAACATGGGTGTCGGCGAAGCTGTTGGCGATTCGAAGAAGCCGGCCAATGCCGCTGCCGATCTGGCCGCGATTTCCGGTCAGAAGGCGGTCGTTACCCATGCCCGCAATTCCATCGCCGGCTTCAAGGTCCGCGAAGGCATGCCGATCGGCGCCAAGGTGACGCTGCGCGGCAACCGCATGTATGAATTCGTTGACCGCCTCGTCAACATCGCGCTTCCGCGCGTTCGCGACTTCCGGGGCCTCAATCCGAAGAGCTTTGACGGGCGTGGCAACTTCGCCATGGGCGTCAAGGAGCACATCGTGTTTCCCGAGATCGAATACGACAAGGTCGATCAGATGTGGGGCATGGATATTATCGTTTGCACGACGGCTGCAACGGACGACGAAGCACGGGCGCTTTTGACGGCGTTCAACTTCCCGTTCCGCAAGTAACCGTAACGACGAGCGTAGAAAAGGAACAACGACATGGCGAAGACAAGCGCAGTCGAAAAGAACAAGCGCCGCCGCGAGACGGTTGCCCGGGATGCTGAAAAGCGTGCCGCGCTGAAGGCGATCATCAAAGACCAGAAGCTTCCGATCGAGGAGCGCTTCCGCGCGACCCTGAAGCTTGCCGACATGCCGCGCGACGGCTCCAAGACGCGCATCCGCAACCGTTGCGAAGTATCGGGTCGTCCGCGTGCGTATTACCGCAAGCTGGGCATGTCCCGTATCGCACTTCGTGACCTTGGCAACACCGGCAAAGTGCCGGGCGTCGTCAAGTCGAGCTGGTAAGGAGGCGTCCCCATGGCAATGTCCGATCCCCTGGGCGATATGCTCACCCGTATCCGCAACGGCGCCTCGCGCCGCAAGACGTCCGTGACCACGCCGGCTTCCAAGCTGCGCGCGCGCGTTCTCGATGTCCTGCAGTCTGAAGGCTACATCCGCGGCTACACCCAGACCGACTTCGACAACGGCAAGTCCGAGATCGAAATCGAGCTGAAGTACTACGAAAACGCGTCCGTGATCCGCGAGATCGCCCGCGTTTCCAAGCCGGGCCGCCGGGTTTATGTCTCGGTCAAGTCCATTCCGCAGGTCGCAAACGGTCTGGGTATCACGATCCTCTCCACCCCCAAGGGTGTGATGGCTGATCACCAGGCGCGCGAACAGAATGTTGGTGGCGAGGTTCTCTGCTCGGTCTTCTAAGGCCGCAGCAGATCCTCCTAGCGAAACAGACAGGTAAAACAAATGTCTCGTATCGGTAAAAAGCCCGTTCAGGTTCCCAAGGGTGTGACTGCGTCGGTGGACGGCCAGAAGATCACAGCCAAGGGCCCGAAGGGCGAACTGTTCTTCGTCGCCAATGACGAAGTCAGCGTTTCGATGGAAGACGGCGCGATCGTCGTTTCCCCGATCAACCAGTCCAAGGAAGCCCGCTCCAAGTGGGGCATGTCCCGGACCATGGTTGAAAACATCATGAAGGGCGTAACCGACGGTTACGAGCGCAAGCTCGAGATCAACGGCGTTGGTTACCGCGCGGCAATGCAGGGCAAGAACCTGCAGCTCTCGCTCGGTTTCTCCCACGAAGTTGTCTATCAGCCGCCGGAAGGCATCACGCTTGCTTGCCCGAAGCCGACGGAAATCACCGTCACCGGCATCGACAAGCAGGTTGTCGGCCAGGTCGCTGCGAACATTCGCGAATATCGCGGTCCCGAGCCCTACAAGGGCAAGGGCGTGAAATACGCGGAAGAGCGCATCGTCCGCAAGGAAGGCAAGAAGAAGTAAGGATCACGCGTTATGGCAAGCAGGAAAGAAACCATTGCACGCCGCGCCAGCCGCGTGCGCCGACAGCTCAAGAAGGTCGCCAACGGCCGCCCGCGTCTGTCGGTCCATCGTTCTTCTAAGAACATCTATGCCCAGATCATCGATGATGCCGCCGGCCGTACGCTGGCTGCCGCCTCGACGCTCGACGCTTCGCTCAAGTCTTCGCTGAAGACCGGCGCGGACCGCGACGCCGCCGAAGCCGTTGGCAAGCTCGTCGCCGAGCGCGCCACCAAGGCCGGCGTCAAGGAAGTCGTGTTCGATCGCGGCGCCTACATCTTTCACGGTCGCGTCAAGGCTCTGGCCGACGGCGCCCGCGAAGGCGGTCTGAGCTTCTGATGAAGTTATGAGGCGCGCGTTTCAGCGCGTCTCGCACCCGGCGGGCCGATACTGCTCTTCAAGAGCCAAGTCGCCCGACCGTTCGCCGGCCGCCACGCTTGAGGCTAGCGGCCTTTCCATATGCCGATTGCACCCGGAAAAGAAAAAGGAACAGGACAATGGCACAGGACAGAAGGGGATCGCGCGACGATCGCCACAACAGGGATGAGCGCGACAGCGAATTCGTTGACAAGCTCGTTGCCATCAATCGCGTCGCCAAGACCGTCAAGGGCGGTCGCCGCATGGGCTTCGCAGCGCTCGTCGTCGTCGGCGACGGCAAGGGCCGCGTCGGTTTCGGCCATGGCAAGGCTCGCGAAGTGCCGGAAGCCATCCGCAAGGCGACGGAAGCCGCCAAGCGCGAAATGATTTTCGTGCCGCTGCGCGACGGACGTACGCTGCATCACGACATCAAGGGCCGTCACGGCGCCGGCAAGGTTCTGCTGCGCACCGCCAAGGCCGGTACCGGGATCATCGCCGGCGGTCCGATGCGTGCCGTTTTCGAAACCCTGGGTGTTGCTGACGTCGTCGCCAAGTCGACCGGCTCGTCCAATCCCTACAACATGGTTCGCGCCACCTTTGATGCCCTGAAGAGCCAGATGCATCCCAAGGACATCGCGGCCCAGCGCGGCCTGAAATACGCCACGCTGCAGGCCCGCCGCGAAGCCGCCGGCGCGATCGCCGACGAGTGAGGGGAGAGGCACCAATGGCCAAAGCTAGCACCAAGAAGAAGACTGTCACCGTTGAGCAGATCGGCAGTCCGATCCGCCGTCCCGCCGTCCAGCGCCAGACGCTGATCGGCCTCGGCCTCAACAAGATGCATCGTGTGCGCACTCTGGAAGATACGCCTTCCGTTCGCGGCATGATCAACAGCATTCCCCATCTCGTCCGCGTCGTCGACGAGAAGTGAGACGGGAGAACATCATGAAACTGAACGAAATCAAGGATCGCGAAGGCGCGACGCATTCGAAGAAGCGTCTCGGCCGTGGCATCGGTTCCGGCTCCGGCAAGACCGGCGGCCGCGGCGTCAAGGGTCAGAAGTCCCGTTCGGGCGTTGCCATCAACGGCTTCGAAGGCGGTCAGATGCCGATCTATCGTCGCCTGCCGAAGCGCGGCTTCGTCAACATCTTTTCGAAGGACTTCGCTGAAGTATCGCTCGGCCGCCTCCAGGCCGCCGTCGATGCCAAGAAGCTCGACGCCAAGAAGACGGTGAATGCCGAAGCCCTCAAGGAAGCCGGCGTGATTCGCCGCGTCAAGGACGGCGTACGCGTTCTGTCCGACGGCGAGCTGAAGGCCAAGCTGACGCTCGAAGTCGCAGGCGCTTCCAAGGCCGCGATCGAGAAGATCGAAAAGGCCGGTGGTTCGATCACCGTTGCTTCCGGCGCCAAAAACGCCGAATAATTCAGCTTCTATTTAAAAAATCTACGCCCGGAGTGCTTCACACCGGGCGTTTTTTCTTCCATATGTGCCTCGGCCACCCGGCTGGCTTGCCAAACTTGCCTTGCGGGTGGTTCATCGTGAAGACGGCCCACGTTCGAAATGGAGCGATGTCGCCTGTTACGAATCGGGCAATTTCTCGCACCGGGCGCTTCTCTGCGGCCGTGCGGCGACGCGGAGATACGCATGGCTTCTGCAGCGGAACAACTCGCATCCAATCTGAACTTCTCGACCTTTGCCAAGGCGACGGATCTGAAGAAGCGGATCTGGTTCACCCTTCTGGCGCTTCTCGTGTACCGGCTGGGTACGCATATCCCGCTTCCCGGAATCAATCTCGATGCCTATGCGCAGGCCTTCCAGGGCCAGTCCGAAGGCATTCTCGGCATGTTCAACATGTTTTCGGGCGGCGCGGTGCAGCGCATGGCGATCTTCGCGCTCGGCATCATGCCCTATATCTCGGCCTCGATCATCGTGCAGCTCCTGACCGCCGTCGTGCCGTCGCTGGAAGCGCTGAAGAAGGAAGGCGAGCAGGGCCGCAAGATCATCAACCAGTATACCCGTTACGGCACGGTGGTGCTGGCCACGGCGCAGGCCTATGGCATTGCGATCGGCCTGCAGTCCGGCAATAACCTCGTCACCGATCCGGGCTGGTTCTTCATCCTGTCGACCGTCGTCACGCTGGTCGGCGGCACCATGTTCCTGATGTGGCTCGGCGAGCAGATCACCTCGCGCGGTATCGGTAACGGCATCTCGCTGATCATTTTCTCGGGCATCGTTGCCGGCCTTCCGGCGGCCGTCGGCAACATGCTGGAACTGTCGAGCGTCGGTTCGATCTCCGCTTTCGTCACCATCCTGATTCTCGTCGTCGTGATCGCGGTGTTCGCGCTGATCGTCTTCGTGGAGCGCGCCCAGCGCCGGCTTCTGATCCAGTATCCGAAGCGTCAGGTCGGCAACCGCATGTTCCAGGGCGATACGTCGCACCTGCCGCTGAAGCTCAACACCTCGGGCGTTATCCCGGCAATCTTCGCGTCCTCGCTGCTTCTGCTGCCGGCGACGCTTGCGGGCTTCACCTCCTCGGAGCTGCCGAGCTGGGCGACCGCCGTGATCGCATCGCTCGGTCATGGTCAGGCGCTCTACATGATCGTCTACGGTCTGCTGATCGCGTTCTTCGCCTTCTTCTACACCGCCATCGTCTTCAACCCGAAGGAGACGGCGGATAACCTGAAGCGCCATGGCGGCTTCATTCCGGGCATCCGTCCGGGCGAGCGCACAGCCGAATACATAGACTATGTTCTGACTCGCATTACCGTTGTCGGTGCGATCTATCTGGTGTTCGTCTGCATCCTGCCGGAAATCCTTGTGGCCCGCACCGGCGTGTCTCTGGCGCTTGGCGGCACCTCGCTGCTCATTATCGTCAGCGTGACGCTGGATACCGTGTCGCAGATCCAGGGACATCTGATTGCCCAGCAGTATGAGGGGCTGATCAAGAAATCGAAATTGCGGGGAGGAAAGAGGGGACGATGAGACTTATACTTCTGGGACCGCCGGGCGCCGGCAAGGGGACGCAGGCGCAGCGCATCGTTGCCAATCACGGCATTCCGCAGCTTTCCACCGGTGACATGCTGCGCGCGGCCGTGGCTGCGCAGACCGAGGTCGGCAAGAAGGCCAAGGCGGTCATGGATGCCGGCGGGCTGGTGTCGGACGATATCGTCATTGCCATCGTGTCCGAGCGAATCGATCAGGAAGACTGCAAGGATGGTTTCATCCTCGACGGCTTCCCGCGCACCCTGGTGCAGGCCGATGCCACCGAGAAGATGATGGCGGCCAAGGGCATCGCACTCGACGCTGTGATCGAAATCCAGGTGAATGACGAAACGCTCGCCGAGCGGATCGCCGGCCGCTATAGCTGCGCCAAATGCGGCGCGGGCTATCATGACGAATTCCACAAGCCCAAGGTGGAAGGCGTCTGTGACGTTTGCGGCTCGACCGAGTTCAAGCGTCGTCCGGATGATAATCGCGAGACGGTCGAGAAGCGCCTGAAGGCCTATTACAAGGAAACCGCGCCGCTGATCGGTTACTACTATGCCAAGGGCAAGCTTTCATCGGTGGACGGCATGGCGAGCATGGACGATGTGACCGCCAGCATCGAGAAGGTTCTTACCGGGCTGTGAGGCCCGCAAGGCCCATAAAAATAAAGGAATCGGTTGCAATGGGCTGCCGTTTCCGCTATGAGCGCTCCAACTCGCGACATGGGGCAAGGCTGTCAAAGTCCTTTTGAATTCGATCAGGACGCGTCTTGTCACGGATATAAGTTGCGGCCGAGCAATGACAGGCGGGTTATCCGCCAGGGAAACCGGCAGTTTCTCGCAAGCTGCCAATAGAAGATGTTAAGGAGAATCGGCGTGGCTCGTATTGCTGGCGTCAACATCCCGACTGCCAAGCGCGTTGTAATCGCGCTGCAGTATATTCACGGGATCGGACCGAAATTCGCGCAGGAAATCTGCGAAAAGGCTTCCATTCCGGCTGAACGCCGCGTGCACGAACTGACGGACGCCGAAGTCCTTCAGATCCGTGAGGCGATCGATCGCGATTACATGGTGGAAGGCGACCTGCGTCGCGAAAACTCCATGAACATCAAGCGCCTGATGGACCTCGGCTGCTACCGCGGTCTGCGTCATCGTCGCGGCCTTCCGGTTCGCGGCCAGCGCACGCACACCAATGCCCGCACCCGCAAGGGCCCGGCAAAGGCGATTGCAGGCAAGAAGAAGTAAGTTTCACGGGACATTTTGTTCCGGATGAGCCGGCGGGTTTGCGCCGGCTTTCTGCGTAGATGACCGGGCCGCAAAAGGGCCGGTATGCGGTGAGCGCGAATGCCGCCGCGATGAGAAGGATCAGGAGGGTTTTCGTTCAAGGCGAAACTTTCCCGGTGGAGCCGCTGGCGTTACGGCGGTGTCGAGATCAACGAAAGGAATACCATGGCCAAGGAAGCCACCCGCGTTCGCCGTCGCGAACGTAAGAATATTTCGTCGGGCGTTGCCCACGTGAACTCCTCGTTCAACAACACGATGATCACCATCACCGACGCTCAGGGCAACGCGATTGCCTGGTCGTCCGCTGGCGCCAAGGGCTTCAAGGGCTCGCGCAAGTCTACGCCGTTCGCTGCCCAGATCGCTGCCGAAGACTGCGCCAAGAAGGCTCAGGAGCACGGCATGAAGTCGCTGGAAGTCGAAGTCTGCGGTCCGGGTTCCGGTCGTGAATCGGCTCTGCGCGCGCTCCAGGCTGCCGGTTTCGTCATCACCTCGATCCGCGATGTGACGCCGATCCCGCACAATGGCTGCCGCCCGCGCAAGAAGCGTCGCGTCTAATCATCTGTCAATTTGCTCCGGTGGTCTCGTATGAGATCCCGGTTCTACGAAGCTCGGCCGTCACGATTGGATAGTGCGGCGAACGAAAGGTAGAAATCATGATACAGAAAAACTGGCAGGAACTGATCAAGCCCTCCAAGGTGGAATTCACCTCGAGCGGCCCGAAGAAGGCGACGCTCGTCGCCGAGCCGCTGGAACGCGGCTTCGGCCTGACGCTCGGCAATGCGCTGCGCCGCATCCTTCTGTCCTCGCTGCGCGGCGCTGCCGTGACCGCGGTTCAGATCGATGGCGTTCTGCATGAATTCTCGTCGATCCCCGGCGTTCGCGAAGATGTCACCGACATCGTCCTGAACATCAAGGAAATCGCCATCCGCATGGAAGGCGACGAGGCGAAACGCATGGTCGTGCGCAAGCAGGGCCCGGGCGTTGTCACCGCCGGCGATATTCAGACAGTTGGCGATATCGAGATCCTGAACCCGGACCTCGTGCTCTGCACGCTGGACGAAGGCGCTGAAATCCGCATGGAGTTCACCGTCAACAACGGCAAGGGCTATGTGCCGGCAGAGCGCAACCGCGCCGAAGACGCGCCGATCGGCCTGATCCCGGTCGACAGCCTCTATTCGCCGATCCGCAAGGTCTCCTATAAGGTTGAGAACACCCGTGAGGGCCAGGTTCTCGACTATGACAAGCTGCTGATGACCATCGAAACCGATGGTTCTGTCACCGGCGAGGATTCGGTCGCATTCGCCGCCCGCATCCTGCAGGATCAGCTCTCGGTCTTCGTGAACTTCGAAGAGCCGCAGAAGGATACGGAAGAAGACGACGTCACCGAACTCGCCTTCAACCCGGCCCTTCTCAAGAAGGTCGACGAACTCGAACTTTCGGTCCGTTCGGCCAACTGCCTGAAGAACGACAACATCGTTTACATCGGCGATCTCATTCAGAAGACCGAAGCGGAAATGCTGCGCACGCCGAATTTCGGCCGCAAGTCGCTGAACGAGATCAAGGAAGTGCTGGCCTCCATGGGTCTGCATCTGGGCATGGAAGTGCCGGCCTGGCCGCCGGAAAACATCGACGACCTCGCCAAGCGGTACGAGGATCAGTACTAACACGTCATACTGCAGGTGGATGCCTGCAAGTGAAGGAGAATAGCAATGCGCCATAAAAGTGCAGGCCGCAAGCTGAACAGAACGGCAAGCCATCGCAAAGCGATGTTTGCCAACATGGCCGTCTCGCTCATCGTTCATGAGCAGATTGTCACGACGCTGCCCAAGGCCAAGGAAATCCGTCCGATCGTCGAAAAGCTGATCACGCTCGGCAAGCGCGGCGATCTGCATGCCCGCCGTCAGGCGATTTCGCAGATCAAGGACGTGGACGCCGTGAAGAAGCTGTTCGACGTTCTGGCCTCGCGCTACGTCGACCGCAATGGCGGCTACACCCGCATCATGAAGGCTGGCTTCCGCCACGGCGACAACGCCCCGATCGCCGTCATCGAATTCGTTGACCGCGACGTGAACGCCAAGGGCGCCGAAGACAAGGCCCGCGTTGCGGCTGAAGCCGAGTCGGAAATGGAAGCCGCGTAAGCAGCGGTTTCAGTTTTGATGTATTGAAGAGCCGGGTGTGAAAGCGCCCGGCTTTTTTTTTAGGGTGCGGTCAAACGGAGGCGCGATGTCGTCGTGTTGCAAACGCTGCTCTCGCACCCTATCATTATAGATGTGGAAGGGATTTGAGCCGTCTGCAAAGAACGTGCATCGCGGCGAAGGAGCAAGACAATGACAGCCTCGACAAAGCAGGTCAAAAAAGCGCGTCGCTTGACCGCGCGTCCGACAGGCAAGAAGGTCGACGCCAAGGCCCTCAGCCGCGAGATATCGGAAAAGTTTCCCAAGACGATCGCGAAGCTTGCTCAGTGAACCGGAATGGCTCGACGCAAATCTGCTCATTGACCTGAATTTCTATCAGGTTGAGCAGACCGGCGAGAGCCACCAGCTTCTCTTCAAAGACAAGCTTGAGGCCGCGTTGGAGCGGCCCAAGAACCTCTATTACTATGACGGGCAGGACGATCTCGTTATTCTCACGACGATGCTCATGATTGCGGTTGGTCAAGCCCATGCCTTCGAACAGGGAAACAAACGCACCGCCTTTGCCGCCGGCATCGCGTTTCTTCGTATCAACGGTTACGAACTGAACCCCAGCCTCGACAGCGAGTATCTGGCCGACGCGCTCACCGCTGCCATTATCGGCGACGCACCTGAATTCGATGCGCTCTATGATCTCTTGCACGACTTTGTCGAAGAAGCGCCCTGAAGGCGGTTCCCGTGCTGGAGGCTCCCGTTACCGCGGCACATCGATCGTCGCCCGGATATGCTTCAGGAAGGCGACGATGGTGAAGGTCATGATGATGACCAGCGTCCAGGAGCTCCATTTGCCGATATGCACGGTCGACCACGCGCCGAGTTGGTCCGGATATTGCCAGACCGAGAAGAAGGTCGAGATGTTTTCGGCGAGCCAGATGAAGAAGCCGATCAGCACGAAGGCGAGCAGCATCGGCATCTTGCGGTCACGGTCATAGGGGCGGAAGATCACGGTTGTCCGGGCATAGAGGCCGATAGCGAGGGCTGCGATATACCAGCGATAGTCGCCGATATAGTGGTGGGTGAAGAAGTTGAGGTAAATCACCAACGCCACCAGCGTCGCCATCCAGTAGGGCGGGTGGTGGATGATGCGGACATCGAGAATGCGCCAGGCCTGGATGATGTAGCTGCCGACGGCGGCATACATGAAACCGGCGAAGAGCGGCACGCCGAGAAGCTTGGTATAGGCGAAATCCGGATAGGCCCAGGACTGGATCGCGCCCGACGTCTTGAACGCCTCGAGCGCGAAGCCCACGACGTGAAACAGGCAGATCGCCTTGAACTCGTCCACCGTCTCCAGCCCGAACCGGATCATCGCAAATTGGATGGCGAGCGCGATGATCAGAAGCAGATCGTAACGCGGAATGCCGGCAAGGCCCTCGCGCGGCATGGCGAAGATCGCCACCAGAAACAGGCCCGCAAACAGGCATGCGCGGGCCTCCTTGAGGCCGAAGAACAGGAACTCCACGCAGAAGCGGCGGAAGCCCATCAACGCCGGATTGGGCGTTATATCGGTCAGCCACCGGTCAGGCGCCCACGCGCTTTTCTCCGCCGCGAAATCGGTCATGTCCCCTCGCACTGTCCTGTCGCCGGGCACGTTTACCCAGGGGAGGGGCGATATTATGGCCTGAATTTGGCGGCGCGCGTCATCCCGCCACCCGGCTTAGAGCGGGCGCTACGCCGCGCCCTTCCGCATCCGCGCTGCCTTCTTCCTCGCGCGCTTGCGCTCCATGATCGTGGGCCGCGCGAAGCGATAGCCCAAGAGCAGCACGGCGATCGCGATGTAGAGCAGGATCTCCGGGCCGATGACCTTGCGCGACATCGCGAAGTGGAGGGTGGCGAGGGCGGTGATCTCGTAGATGAAGGAGTGGATCATTATCCAGCCCTTCTTCAATGTGCGGATCGACCAGTTGTTGGAGGTGACGGCGAGCGGGATCAACATCACCAGCGCCATCATGCCGAAGGTGATGAAGGGCCGCTTGATGATATCCTCGATCACCATGGAAATATCCATGCGCTGGTCGAGCACGAGATAGACCAGGAAATGGAAGCAGACATAATAGAAGCCGAGCAGACCCAGCGCCCGGCGATAGCGCATCAGGTTGATCTCGGCGAGATCGCGCAGCGGCGTGACGCAAAGCGTTGCCAGGATGAAGCGTAGCGCCCAGATGCCCAGCACATGCTCGAAGGTCTTCACCGGATCGACGCCAAGCTGGTTGGTGGCGCCGAGGTAGAAATACCAGACGGCCGGCGCCAGGCCGAGCGCGTAGAGCGCCCAGACGGAAGCCGGACGCCACCAGTGGGTTTTGGCGGCCGGGCTTTTTCTGGCTGCGATGTCGGTCATTTTTCCGCTGCTCAATAATTGGCCTTGAGGTCCATGCCGCTGTAGAGGCTCGCCACCTCTTCGCCATAGCCGTTGAACTTCAGCGTCGGAATCCGCTCGCCGCCGAAGAAGCCGCCGCCTTCGCCGATCACGCGTTCGGAGGCCTGGCTCCAGCGCGGATGCGGCACGTCGGGGTTCACATTGGCGTAGAAGCCATACTCGCTCGGCTGCAGCAGGTTCCAGCTATTGGGCGGCTGCTTGTCGGTGAGTGTCATTTTCGTGATCGACTTGATGCCCTTGAAGCCGTATTTCCACGGCACCACAAGGCGCATCGGCGCGCCCGACTGGTTCAGGAGCGTCTTGCCGTAAAGCCCGACGGAGATGATCGTCAGCGGGTGGTTGGCCTCATCGAGCCTCAGCCCCTCGACATAGGGCCAGGGCATGGGCTGGCCGAAGCCGCGCTGGCCCGGCATCTGATCGGGGCGCACCACGGTCTGGAAGGCGACATATTTCGCCGATCCGGTGGGCTCCGCCATGTCGAGGATCGATTTCAGCGGAATGCCGACCCACGGGATCACCATCGACCATGCTTCCACGCAACGCATGCGATAGGTGCGGTCTTCCAGCGGGAACTTCGTCAGCAGGGTATCGATGTCGACTCGCTGGGGCTTCTGCACCATGCCGTCGATTTCGAAGGTCCAGGGGTAGGGCTGGAAGTCGCCGGAGTTGCGGTAGGGGTCTTCCTTGCCGGTCCCGAATTCGTAGAAATTGTTGTAGTGGGTGATGTCCTCGTAGCTCGTCACCTTGCGGTCGGCGGGGGCGGGGAACGGCCCCTTCACCGTCTTCAGCGCCTCGCCCTGGGAAAGGTCTTCCCCGGCGGCAAAGGTGCCGGGGGCCGCGGCAAAGGTGGCGCCTGCAGCAAGGCCCGCCAGGAGCGAGCGACGCTTCAGGTAGAGATGCTCCGGCGTGATCTCAGAAGAGGGGATATGGGGCGGCTTGTAAGCGGACATCGAAATGTCTCCCGTAATGTTCGTCATGAACCATTACGTCGGAAGATCGCCGATAGTTTCACCTTTCACAAGAAACTTCCCGACCACATTTTTGTGTAGCGGGCGTGAGGGCAGGGGCGGCATGCCCGGAACAGCACCCGGTTGCCCCTCAGGTCGCCGGCTCTTTCTCTCCGGCGTCTTTCGGAGAGATGCCGTCACCCAGAAGCTCCTCGACGAACCATGCCGCAAATTGCGCGCGACCCGAAACGCCGGCCTTGGCATAGATGCGGGTCATCTGAGCGCGCACCGTGCCCTGGGCCGAGCCTCGAAGGCGCGCGATCTCCGCCATGTCGATGCCCTTCAGCGCCAGCATGCCCACCTCCCGCTCTGCCGCCGTCAGACCCCAGATGTCGAACTGGGTTTCGATGATGCGGACGAAATCGCCGCGGGCGATATCGAGCGCGCGCCCCTGTGCCGCCATGCGCTCAAGCGTCAGCCGCAACTGCCAGCCGGCCATGAAGATGCCGAGCACGAGAACGAAGGCCGTCAATGCCTCGATGATCGACTCGGCGTTCACCGGGGCGTCGGCAAGGTCTCGAACGGCGTCGGCGACGAAGAACAGCGCTGCCACGCTCTGCAGCATCATGAACAGCGCAAGGGCGATCGTCTGCGATCGCCCTTGCCGTGTTGTTTTCCGGGTTTTCGTCAACGCGGTGGACCCTTGATCATCGGACGCACAAGATTTCTCCTGAGCGCGTAGCTTTCGGCCGCAACGCCTGCGACATGAACGAGCGCCAATATTAGCATGAGATTGGCCGCTGTCTCGTGGATCTCTTTCACGATTTCTCCAGAGCCTTCGGCGGGTTCCTCGCCCTCATCGTCCCCAGCAAGCACGGACCAGTCGCCCTGTTTGACCGCCGCCCGCTCCTTGGCGATGGTGATTGGTGTTTTCGCGTCGGTCAGGATCAATCCAGTCGCGATCACCGCCACGAGACATGCCCAGAGCGCATAGACCATGATCGCGCCCGCGGGATTGTGCGAGGGATATTCCTTCGGCTTGCCGCGCACCAGCGAGAAGAGATGCGTAACCGCGGCGCGCGGATCAGGAAGGAAGGCGGTAAACCGGGCTTCCCTTGGGCCGATGACCCCCCAGACCAGGCGGATGACCAGCACAGCCATCGCGATCCAGCCGATCCAGATATGGATGGTTCCGCCCGGTTCTGAAATCAGGCCGTTTATGATAACGGCGGCGGCGATCAGCCAGTGACTGAGGCGCACCACCGGGTCCCACGGGTCGGGCGGGGCAATCGCTGCCCCGGTCCCTGTTTGTCTACCGGCGGACATTTCAGTCTTTCCCGGAAATCCTGGCGATCGCGCCGGTCTTCGGGTTGATATAGACCTCGTGCATCACATTGTCCTGATCAAAGCATTTCGCCTCGATCATGCCGCCCTCGGCCTCGAAGCCCTTGAGGGTGCAGCCTGCCTTCTCAAGTGCTGCGGCGGCATCCGCCGGGTTGGTGCCGACGACATCGCCGACGGCGGGCATGGCGAAGGCGGCGACGGGGGCTGCAATGAAGGCAACCGCGAGAAACATGGAACGGATCATGGTAATTTCCTCTGTTGGAACGGCGCTCCGGTGGGGAGGCGCAACGATCCCGATCTGCTGCCTGTCTGCCTCGGCGTCCATCTGCTTATGGCTGAAACAGCGCCGCGTAAGCGATTGCTTAGGGCTTTCATGCTCTTTTTTGACTAACCGTACCGGAGAGTACCGTTTTGCCGCCAACCGATAGTGACAGCCCGTCCGATATGGGTTACCACCATCACAAGCGGCGATGCCTGCGCAAGGCGCAGGAGCACATTGAGGAGGACCCAAGGGGTCATATGTGCCGAACGCCGGATTTAAGAAAGGAAGCCCCATGCCTGCCTATCGTTCAAGAACGACGACCCATGGTCGAAACATGGCCGGCGCGCGCGGTCTCTGGCGCGCAACCGGCATGAAGGATGGTGATTTCGGCAAGCCGATCATCGCCGTCGTCAATTCTTTCACCCAGTTCGTGCCCGGTCACGTGCACCTGAAGGACCTCGGCCAGCTCGTCGCCCGCGAGATTGAAAGCGCTGGCGGTGTCGCCAAGGAATTCAACACCATCGCCGTCGATGACGGCATCGCCATGGGCCATGACGGCATGCTCTATTCGCTGCCCTCGCGCGAGGTCATCGCCGACAGCGTCGAATACATGGTCAATGCCCATTGCGCCGATGCCATGGTCTGCATCTCCAACTGCGACAAGATCACCCCCGGCATGCTGATGGCCTCGCTCAGGCTCAACATTCCGACGGTCTTCGTTTCCGGCGGTCCGATGGAGGCCGGCAAGGTGGTGCTGAACGGCAAGGAACAGGCGCTCGATCTGGTCGACGCCATGGTCGCCGCCGCCGATGACAAATATTCCGACAGTGACGTTCAGGCGATCGAGCGCTCGGCCTGCCCGACCTGCGGCTCGTGCTCGGGCATGTTCACCGCCAACTCGATGAACTGTCTGACGGAAGCGCTTGGCCTGTCGCTGCCGGGCAATGGTTCGACGCTCGCTACCCATGCCGATCGTCGCCGCCTGTTCGTCGAGGCCGGCCACCAGATCGTCGACTTGGCGCGGCGCTACTACGAACAGGACGACGAATCCGCGCTGCCGCGCAACATCGCCAGCAAGGCCGCGTTCGAAAACGCCATGACGCTCGATATCGCCATGGGCGGCTCGACCAATACAGTGCTGCATATTCTGGCTGCCGCCTATGAGGCCGAGCTTGACTTCACCATGGACGACATCGACAGGCTGTCGCGCCACGTGCCGTGCCTGTGCAAGGTCGCGCCGGCCAAGAACGATGTTCACATGGAAGACGTCCACCGCGCCGGCGGCATCATGGCGATCCTTGGCGAGCTGGACCGGGCAGGGCTGATCAAACGCGACAGCCCGACCGTGCATTCGGCGACGTTGGGCGATGCCATCGACCAATGGGATATCGTGCGCACCAATTCCGAAAGCGTCCGCAAGTTCTACATGGCAGCCCCTGGCGGCGTGCCATCGCAACAGGCGTTCTCGCAGGAGCGTCGTTGGAGCGAGCTCGATCTCGACCGCGTTTCGGGCGCCATCCGCAACGCCGAGCATCCGTTCTCCAAGGATGGCGGGCTTGCCGTGCTGAAAGGCAATGTCGCGCTTGACGGCTGCATTGTGAAAACGGCGGGCGTCGACGAATCGATCCTGAAATTCTCCGGTCCGGCCGTTGTCTACGAAAGCCAGGACGCGGCGGTGAAGGGCATCCTCTCCAACGAGGTCAAGGCCGGCGACGTCGTGGTCATCCGCTACGAAGGGCCGAAGGGCGGGCCGGGCATGCAGGAAATGCTGTACCCGACCAGCTATCTGAAGTCGAAGGGCCTCGGCAAGGATTGCGCGCTGATCACCGACGGACGTTTCTCCGGCGGCACGTCGGGTCTTTCGATCGGCCATGTTTCGCCGGAAGCAGCCCAGGGCGGCGCGATCGGCCTCGTCCGCAATGGCGACATGATCGATATCGACATTCCGGGCCGCACGATCAGCCTGCGGCTTTCGCCGTCTGAACTCGAGGCCCGCCGTTCGGCGCAGGATGAGAAGGGCTGGAAGCCGGAAGCGCCTCGCCGTCGCCAGGTGACGACCGCGCTCAAGGCCTACGCCGCCTTTGCCGCCAGCGCCGACAAGGGCGCGGTGCGGATCCTGCCGGAATAGGCATGGCTGTCTCGCATCAAATGCGGACCCTTTAAAACCGTTCGGGCCGTCCTGCAAAAGGTCGGCCCGAAACTTTGTGTGGTGGAGGTGAAAATGCTGCGTTTGTTCTTTGGTCTCGTGCTGTTCCTGTTGCCGGTGCTGGCGCGTTCCGCCGAGGCGGCGCCCGTCTGCTCGCTTGTGATGAACGCACAATCCGGTGCGGTTCTGCTGGAGGAGGGGGACTGCCGGTCGGAGGTCACGCCGGCATCGACCTTCAAGGTGGCGCTGGCGGTTATGGCTTTCGACGCCGGTATTCTGCAGGATGCGCATCACCCGGTCATGGCCTATCGCGCAGGCGATCCCGACTGGGGCGGCGCGGCGTGGAAACAGGACACCGATACCGAGCGCTGGATCCGCTATTCCGTCGTCTGGTATTCACAGCGCCTGACCCATAGTCTCGGCGCGGCGACCCTCACACGCTATGGTGAGGCCTTTGGCTACGGCAATGCCGATTTTTCCGGCGATCCGGGTTACGACAACGGGCTCGACCGCGCATGGATTGCGTCATCGCTGAAGATTTCGCCGTATCAGCAGGCCGTCTTCCTGCGCGGGTTGGTGCTCGGAACATTGCCGGCCAGCCAGGACGCCATGACGAAGGCGCGCGGTCTGCTGGAGCAGAACAATGTCGACGGATGGCTGATGCGCGGCAAGACCGGCGCGGCCTATCCCCGGCGCGCGGATCGCAGTTTCGATTACGCGCATGGCTGGGGCTGGTATGTCGGCTGGGCAGAACGCGGCGATGACGCGCTGGTATTCGTGACGCTGACGCAGACGGAGCAGCGCGGCAAGCAGTCGCCGGGGATTCTCACCCGTGAGGCGCTCCTCAAGCAATGGCCGGCCTTGTCAAAGCGGGCGCTGAACGCGCCACGCTGATATGTGGGGAAGGGGAGCGGGACGTTCCCTCGGAACTTGCCTCAAATCGGCTTGTCGATCCCGTCATAGAGCTTCTGCAACTGGCCGATGCGGGTGTCATAGGCTTTTTCGATGCAGGCGACATCGGTGCCGCAGGCTTCGCGTTCCTTTAGCCAGGCCTTCTGGTCGTCGCCCATGTTGCCGGAAACGCCCATCGCGAACAGGCCCTTCAGCATGGTGTACATCGTCGCCATCTTCACGTCGTCGTCGTTGAGCGTGAGGTTGGAGCAGATGGTCTTTTCGTTTGGCGTCAGGCCGGAGGCGCTGCAATCGAAGCTTGCGGCAGAGGCCGGCGTGGTCATCAGGGCCGTGCCGCCTACGATGGCAAGCGAAGCCGCAAGGGCGAGTGCTGTGGGAGCGTGTTTCATGGAATTACCTCCTTTTGGTTGCGACCGGAACCTGCGCGTGTCGCCCGGCAATTTTGTGGCGGGCGGTTGTCGCCCGGTATTGACGGCAATCATCCGCTGCAATCGTGAATGTGAAATGAATAGGCGCACAAACCGCGCCTGTTTTGTCGCATCTGCCGCTTTTTCACCCTATATCGGGCGATGATGGTGGTGCATCCTCCGGGTTCTCCGGATGAAATTCATGAAGAGACAGGTGACTGATGACGGCACACTTCACACGCATTTCCGCCGCGGCTCTTTTCGCCGGTATCGCTTTGACCATGCAGCCCGCCCTTGCCGCCGAAAGAGTGGTTCCCGGCAGCGATGCCGAGTTGCAATATTCCTACGCGCCGCTGGTAAAGGAGACTGCGCCGGCGGTGGTCAATGTCTATGCGGAACGCATGGTGACGCGGCGCATGTCGCCGCTGTTTTCCGATCCGTTCTTCGGCCAGTTCTTCGGTCAGCAGATGCCCGGGCGCTCGGAAAAGCAGGTCTCGCTCGGTTCCGGCGTGATCGTGGAGAAGAACGGCATGATCATCACCAACAATCACGTCATCGCCGGCGCGGATGATGTGCGCGTCGCGCTTGCCGACGGACGCGAATTTCCATGTACCGTTCTCCTGAAGGACGACCGCTATGATCTGGCGGTGCTGAAGATCAAGTCGGACGAGGATTTTCCGACAATCCCGATCGGTGATTCCGATGCGGTCGAGGTCGGCGATCTGTCGCTTGCCATCGGCAACCCCTTCGCCGTCGGCCAGACGGTCACGAGCGGCATCATTTCCGGGCTTGCGCGCAATTCGATCACCGACGGCGAATTCGGCTTCTTCCTGCAGACCGACGCGGCGATCAATCCCGGCAATTCGGGCGGCGCGCTGCTCGACATGCAGGGCGAGCTGATCGGCATCAACACCGCGATCTTCTCCAAGGGCGGTGGGTCGAACGGCATCGGTTTTGCCATTCCGGCCAATATGGTCAAGGTGTTCCTCGCCGCCGCCGATCGCGGGGACGAGCGGTTCCAGCGCCCCTATGTCGGCGCGAGTTTCGGTCCGGTCACCTCCGATATGGCCGAGGCGCTGGGCCTGAAGGCAGCGCGCGGGGCGATCATTTCCGCCGTCAGTGAGGCGAGCCCCGCTGAAAAGGCTGGGCTCAAGCCCGGTTCCGTCATCACCGCGGTCAACGGCGTTCCGGTCGAACACCCTGACGCCCTGCTTTATCGCCTCACCGTGATCGGCATCGGCGAGAAGGCGGACCTCACGGTCGAGCGCGACGGCAAGACCAGCCACATCGCCCTGCCGCTCGGCCTTGCGCCGGAGGACCCGCCGCGCGATACCCGCACGATCGACGGCAACAGCCCGTTTTCCGGCCTGACGGTGGAAAACATCTCGCCCCGCGTGGTCGAGGAGTTGCGCCTGCCCGATATATCTGATGGTGTCGTCGTCGCGGACGTTGCAGCCGGCTCGCCCGCCGCCCGTATCGGCTTTGCCCGCGGGGATGTCATCGTCGCGGTCAACGGAACCGAAATCGACACGACCGGCACGCTGGAAGATCAGGCCGCCGCCAGTCCCGGCCTCTGGCGCCTTTCCATCAATAGCGGCGGCAGGATGATAAACCAGATCTTCAGATGAGCGACCTGTTTGCCCCCAAAGTTCCGGACGATATCGAACGCAAGCGGCCGCTGGCCGACCGGCTGCGGCCGAAGCACCTTGCCGAGGTCACCGGCCAGCCGCATCTGACCGGCCCCGATGGCGTGCTGACGCGGATGATTGCGTCCGGCTCGCTCGGCTCGATGATCTTCTGGGGGCCGCCGGGCACCGGCAAGACCACGGTCGCCCGGCTGCTGTCGGGCGAGGCGGAACTCGCCTTCGAGCAGATTTCCGCGATCTTCTCCGGCGTGGCCGATCTCAAGAAGGTGTTCGAGGCAGCTCGCGCCCGGCGCATGAACGGGCGGCAGACGCTGCTGTTCGTGGACGAGATCCACCGTTTCAACCGCGCCCAGCAGGACAGTTTTCTGCCGGTCATGGAGGACGGCACGATCATTCTGGTCGGCGCCACCACCGAAAACCCGTCCTTCGAGCTCAATGCCGCGCTTCTTTCACGGGCACGGGTGCTGACCTTCCGGCCGCATGACGCCGAAAGCCTCGCCGAACTTGTGGCCCGCGCCGAAGAGGCGGAGGGCAAGAAACTGCCGCTTGATGACGCCGCCCGCCAGACGCTGCTGATGATGGCCGATGGCGACGGGCGGGCGATCCTGACGCTTTCCGAGGAGGTCTGGCGCGCCGCCCGCGAAGGCGAGATGCTGGACCCGCAAAGCCTGCTGAACATCGTCCAGCGCCGCGCGCCGATCTATGACAAGGGCCAGGACGGCCATTACAATCTGATTTCCGCGCTCCACAAGGCGGTGCGCGGCTCCGATCCCGATGCGGCGCTTTATTATCTTGCCCGCATGTTCGATGCCGGCGAGGACCCGCTGTTTCTCGGGCGAAGGCTGGTGCGCATGGCAGCTGAGGATATCGGCCTTGCCGATCCGCAGGCGCTCGTCGTCGCCAATGCGGCCAAGGACGCCTATGATTTTCTCGGCTCTCCGGAAGGCGAACTGGCGCTGGCGGAAGCCTGCGTCTACCTTGCCACCGCGCCGAAGTCGAACGGCGTCTACACCGCCTTCAAGGCGGCGATGCGGGCGGCGAAGGAAAACGGCTCGCTGCTGCCGCCCAAGCATATCCTGAACGCCCCGACCAAGCTGATGAAGTCGGAAGGCTATGGCGACGGCTATCGCTACGATCACGACCAGCCCGATGCCTTCTCCGGACAGGATTATTTTCCGACCGAAATGGGCCGCCAGAAATTCTACAATCCGCCCGATCGCGGTTTCGAGCGCGAGATCAACAAGCGGCTGCAATGGTGGGACAAGCTTCGCAAGGAGCGTGGCGGCTGAAACGGCCGCTTCCTCCGTGATCGATTGCGAAAAGCGCCGCGCAGAGGGAACCGTTTTCTTCACTTCGCGTTTACCATGCAACAGAACATGGAGAACTCGAAATGGAAAATCTGCCCTTACGCGTTCTTGCTTATGCCGCGATCGCGCTGTGCTGCGCAATGGTTGTCGGCATCATACTGACGGTGCCGGTTCTGTACGACGCCAGGATTTTCCTTCTGCCCGCCATGCTGCTGATCGCCTGGGTCTCAGGCCCGCTCCTGACCCACTATCTGGCTCCTCAGGAAGCCCCCCGTCTCCGCAAGCGGTAGTCCCCCCGGCCGCGCGAAGCGAACGCCTGACCAGAAGGGAAGCTGGTCAGGCGTTCGTTGTTTTTGGCGACAATTGTAAAAGCAGAACGGAAGCGGCCTACTTGTCCGAAGGCGACTTCTTGATCGGCGCCTGATAGGTGAAGCCCATGTCCCAGGGGAAGTAGATCCAGGTGTCCTGGCTGACCTCGGTGACGAAGGTGTCGACCATGGGCACGCCCTGCGGCTTGGCGTAAACGCAGGCGAAATGGGCGTTCGGCAGCATCTCGCGCACTTCGCGGGCGGTGTTGCCGGTGTCGGTCAGGTCGTCGATGATCAGCACGCCTTCGCCGCCATTCTTCTTCAGCCCCTCGGAAATGCCCTTCAGGAGCAGCGTCTCCCCCTGATCGGTGTAATCATGATAGCTCGCGATGCACACCGTTTCGATCAGGCGGATTTCCAGTTCGCGCGAGATAATCGCGGACGGGACCAACCCGCCGCGGGTGACGCAGACGATCGCCGTGAAGGTCTGGTCAAGGCCGGCGAGACGCCAGGCGAGCGCGCGGGCGTCTCGGTGGAACTGGTCCCACGAAACGGGGAAGGCTTTTTCGGGTAGGGACATGGCAGGCTCCGCAACAAACAATGCGGGCTAATAGCCGCATTCGCGGCGTTATTGCAAGGCCTGCGCTGTCTTACCGCGACATCAGCGTTGCTGCCGTCATCGAGCCGAGCAGCGTGCGGGTGACGCCGCCGAAAAGCAGTTCCCAGAGCCTGGAATGGGTATAGGCGCCCATTATCAGCAGATCGACGGAGTTGTCGGAAAGCCGGTTCTCGATGATCTCGCCGGCCTTGGCCTTGTCGGCATGGGCCGTGGTGGCGACGACATTGATGCCGTGGCGGGCAAGCGTTGCCGCGATCTCGGCCCCGGAAAGCCCGCTATCCTCATCGGCGCTCTCGCGCGGATTGACCGAGAAGATTTCGACCTCGTCCGCCTTCTTGAGGAAGGGCAGGGCGTCAAATGTGGAGCGCGCGGCCTCGCGCGAGCCATTCCAGGCGACCATCACCTTGGAAAACGGCTTGGCGGCCTTGGCGACATGGGGAACCATCAGCACCGGACGGCCGCTTTCGAAGAGGAAGTTCTCGAAATTGGTGCGGATGTCGCCGGGCGCGTCGGAGGCAAGTTGCGGCGCGATGATCAGATCGGCCGCGCGCGCGCTGTCGATCACCGAGGGGCCGGCGAAGCCGGATGCCGAGACGATATTGCGCCAGTCACAGGAAATGCCTTCCCGCTCGGTGCGGGTGCGGAAGATCTCGCCGATCTCCGCGCTGCGCTTTTCCGCAAGTTCCTGCAGAGACTGCACCGAGACCGGATCCGGAATTTCCATCGGCGCGACGATCGGGGTGGGGGTAACGGCCTCGGCGTGGAGGCCGATCAGATGCGCATCGAAACTGCGCACGACCTCGAAGGTGAAATCGAGAAATCCGCCCTGTTGCGCGGGAGATTCCATCACCGCCAGAATGGTCTTGTAGCTCATGTAAGCCTCCTCACGAGTAATGCCGGGTTTGCCGCATTGTAGCGTTGGTATGGTTTATTGCGAAGGACAAAGCATTGACCGGAGTCAAAATCATCGCTGAAGCGCGGCAATCATCGCCCGTATCGCGTTGGCGGCGGCATCGACATGCGCGCGCTCGCGGGCGCGGACCACGAGCTGGGTGTTGAAGCCCTTTTCGGAAAACCGCGGATAGGAGCCGATCGCGGTATCGGGATGCGCCTTCTGGATCGCGGCAAGCTGGGTGCCGATATCGCCCTCGCCGAAGGGGCAGTCGATCGCTTCCGAGATGATCGCGACGCCGCCCTTGAGCGTGGGGATGACATTGGCAAGCATCGCCTGGAACACCTGCGGAACGCCGGCCATGACATAGACATTGCCGATAATGAAGCCGGGCGCGGTGGAAACCGGGTTGTCGATCAGCGTCGCCCCTTCCGGCATGCGGGCCATGCGCTGGCGCGATTCGTTGAAGTTGAGGCCACGCCGCGCGTAATTTTCCGCAAGCCGCGTCATGGCTTCGTCATTGTAGATGCAGGCAAGGCCGAAGGCAGCCGAGACCGAATCGGCGGTGATATCGTCATGGGTGCCGCCAATGCCGCCGGAGGTGAAGACATAGGTGTAGCGGGCCCTCAGTGCATTGACGGCCTCCACGATCGCCTGTTGGTCGTCGGCGACGATCCGGACTTCCTTCAGTTCGATGGCCGCCAGCGTCATCGCATCCGCCAGATAGCCGATATTCTTGTCCTTTGTCCGTCCGGACAACAATTCGTCGCCGATGGCGAGCATGGCTGCGGTGGGCTGCTGGGTCATGTCGATCTGGTCCGTGATATGCCGGGGAACTGATTTCTGGACCCTTCGGCAATTTTGTTCAAGCATCCATTTTCGCGGCCGGGCTCAAGAATGTGAACAGTGCGTCTATGGCCGCTCGTCTCGACAATTGCCCCGTCCGCGCCATATCAAGGGGCAACCTTTCAAACAGTGAAACCGGAGCAATCAAATGGCAAAAGTTCTCGTCCTCTACTATTCCGCTTATGGCCACATCGAAGCCATGGCCAAGGCCGTTGTCGAAGGCGCGAAAGCCGGCGGTGCCGAGGTAACCCTGAAGCGCGTGCCCGAACTGGTGCCGGAAGAGGTCGCCAAGAACTCCGGCTTCAAGCTGGATCAGGAAGCCCCGATCGCCGATCCCAATGAACTGGCAGACTACGATGCCATCATCTTCGGCTGCGGCACCCGCTACGGCACCATGGCCTCGCAGATGCGCAACTTCGTGGACCAGACCGGCGCGCTGTGGGCCGAAGGCAAGCTGGTTGGCAAGGTCGGATCGGTGTTCACCTCGTCGGCGACCCAACATGGCGGCCAGGAATCCACCATTCTCGGCTTCATCCCCACGCTGCTGCATCACGGCATGGTCGTCGTTGGCCTGCCTTACGCCTTCGCCGGCCAGATGGGCGTTGAGGAAGTCAAGGGCGGCTCGCCCTACGGCGCCTCCACCATCACCGATGGCGACGGCTCGCGCATGCCGTCCGAAACCGAACTTGCAGCCGCCCGCTTCCAGGGCGAGCACGTTGCCAAGATCGCAGCCAAGACGGCCGCCTGATCGACAGGGTCCTACCGGATCTACGAGCGCGGCCTTCACGGGCCGCGCTTTTTTGTGCCCGCTTTTCCCCGCAGCCTCCCGCCGCCACCGCCGCCCTTACGATTCCGGTCATCGCGAACCGTATCGAAGGGCAGGCGTCATGCGCATCGAGAATCATAAAATTCCGGGCATCTGGTACAGGCAATCCTCCAATCTCGGCGCCGCGCGCGAAAAGCCGCCGGTCGTCATCGTGCTGCATTACACCACTGGCTGGAACGGCAACGCGAGCCGGAACTGGCTGATGGGCGAGGCGGGCGGCACGACCAATCGCGGCTCCAGCGCGCACATTGTCGTTAACCGTGACGGCACGGCCTGGCAGATCGCGCCGTTCAACCGCACGGCCTGGCATGCGGGGCCCTCGCGTTATGGCGAATTGCAGGGCCTCAACAGCCATTCGGTCGGCATCGAATTCGTCAATGCCGGCTGGATGAAGCCGAACGGCCTCGGCGATTACATCGATGCCTATGGCAGGCGGATGAACGACCGCGCCCTGAAAAAGGCCGGCGGCTATATGCTGGCTCCGCATGCCCGCGTCGGCTCTGGCAACTTCGCCTGGCCGCTCTACCCGGAAGCCCAGCTCGAGACCGGGCTGGAGATCGTCCAGGCGCTGCTTTCAGCCTATCCGATCGCGGCGATCGTCAGCCATGAGGAAATCGATACGCGCGGGTGGAAGACCGATCCGGGCCCAGCCTTTCCGATGGCGCGGTTTCAGGGGCTGATGGGCGAGGCCGCCGACCGCGAGGCGGCCTATGTGGTAACGGCCGGCCGGCTGAACCTGCGCGGCGGGCCCGGAACGTCGTTCGAGAAGATCGTGCCGCCCGGCATGCTGCTGCGCGGGACCCGGCTTCGGGTGCTGAAGCGCGAGGGGGACTGGGCCTTTGTCGCGCCCGAACGGGCCGATGGCGAGGAGGGGAGCATTCGCGGCTGGGTGCATGGCGGCTATATCGCGCCGATGATCGCGGCCTGAGCCACGGCAGCTTGTTGATAAACCTGTCCTTAAATTCGGCGTCATCCTCGTGCTTGACACGAGGATCCAGGCAGCGCGGCAAGGCTTCGCAATAGGCCTTATCAAATTCGATGGCTTAGATCGCCTGGATGCTCGGATCAAGTCCGAGCATGACCCCTGTGAGGAAGGTCAGGAAGGTATCAAACTGCACATTCAGGGGGTTGTCAGCAGTCTGGCGGCCTGAAAGGCCAGCATTCTTGCGTCTTTGGCGCAAGGCCTCTATATCAGCGGCAAATATGGGATTCACATCCAACCTTGAACTGGACTGGCGGATCATGAACACACTCGGTTTTGACAAGAAGCCGGAGGACACCCGCGTTGTCGTGGCGATGTCCGGCGGCGTCGACAGCTCGGTCGTGGCCGGGCTTTTGCAGCGCGAGGGCTATGATGTCCTCGGCATCACGCTTCAGCTTTACGATCACGGCGCGGCCGTGCATCGCGCAGGCTCCTGTTGCGCGGGGCAGGATATCGATGACGCGCGACGCGTCAGCGAACGCCTCGGCATTCCGCATTACGTGCTCGACTACGAGGCGCGGTTTCGCGAAACGGTGATCAACCCGTTCGCAGAGGCCTATATCGCCGGCGAAACGCCGATCCCATGCGTTGCCTGCAACCAGACGGTCAAGTTCGCCGACCTGTTGACGACGGCGCGCGAACTCGGCGCCGATGCGCTGGCGACCGGCCATTATATCCGCTCCGCGCCCAATCCGTCGGCCGACAATCCGATGCGGCGCGCGCTTTACCGTCCGGTCGACGCTGAGCGCGACCAGAGCTATTTCCTGTTTGCGACCACGCAGGAGCAGATCGATTTCCTGCGCTTTCCGCTGGGTGGCCTGCCGAAGGCCGAGACCCGGAAGCTGGCCGAGGAAATGGGCCTGATCGTTGCCGACAAGCCGGACAGCCAGGACATCTGTTTCGTGCCGCAGGGCAAATATTCCGATGTTATCGCCAAGCTCAAGCCGAATGCCGAGCTTTCCGGCGAGATCGTCCATCTCGACGGCCGCGTGCTCGGCCGTCACGAGGGCATCGTCCGCTACACGATCGGCCAGCGCAAGGGGCTTGGGGTGGCCACCGGCGAGCCGCTTTACGTGGTTCATCTCGACGCCCGCTCGCGCCGCGTCGTCGTCGGCCCGCGCGAGGCGCTGGAAACCCGGCGGATCTATCTGCGCGACGTCAACTGGCTGGGCGATCGCCCGCTCGCCGAGGAAGCGGCGGACGGTTTCGAATGTTTCGCCAAGGTGCGCTCCACGCGCCCGCCGCTGCCGGTGGTGCTGCGCGTTGATGACAACGGCGTCTATGTCGATCTGCTGGAAGGCGAGGCCGGGATCGCAAACGGACAGGCCTGCGTGCTCTATGATGCGCCCGGCAACGAGGCCCGCGTCTTCGGCGGCGGCTTCATCGATCGCTCGGAGCGTTCGGCAGAGGCCGAGGCCGCGCTGAAGAGCCTTATGGATGGGCTTGCGGCCTGAGTGTTTCGCTGCCCGACGGCGGAAAGCCGTCGGATCACGTCGCGACCAGCTCAGTTGATTGGCAAAGCCTATCCCAATCTCCGCCGTCATCCTCGGCCCTGTGCCGAGGATCTAAGCACGTATCAATGCGACCAGCGTCACGGGCGGAAATATATTCAAGCCATTCCTAAACGCCAACGCCGCTCGTGTGGAGCGGGGGTTAGATCCTCGGGACAAGCCCGAGGATGACGTCCGTAAAAAGGACAGGTTTGTCAGAGGTGTCAGAGGTTTGAGGCGCTCACGTCGTGATCGGCTCTTTCGCTTCCATGAACAGCTTCAGCGATTCCTGATAGCCGAAGGTCAGGAGTTGGTCGACATAGGCGATCAGCCGGTCGGCCCAGTCGAAGCCCATATAGGCGGCGAGCCAGACCAGAAGCGCCGCGATGATCAGCGCGTAGATGAAGCTGCGCAGCACCATCAGCACGATGGCGAGCAGCACGAAGGCGATCAGCCCGTAGAAGATCGATGGGGCCAGCGCCACGCCGTCCTGATGGGCGAGATAGCCCATATAGAGCGCGAAGATGATGCAGACCGCAGCGCTCAGCCGGTCGCGAATTTTGCGGTGGGTATAGGACGCGCTTGCCATTCTCGATCTCCCTTTTGATGCGGGCGCTCAACGCTTAAGAAACGCGGGCGCCGCAACCCGGTTCCCGATATCTCATGTTCAGCGATGATTGTCGATCAGGATAGCTCTGCAACCAGACAGTTCAAGACCAGCATGCCCGCGGGCGTTGCCCGCAGCCGGTGGTTGCCGATGCGCTCGATGAGGCCGAGGTCGAGCAGAAACGCCTCGCGTTCGGCATCGACCGGCCTGCCGGAAAGCGACGACCAGCGCGAAAGGTCGACGCCTTCCATCACGCGTAATCCCATCAGCAGCAATTCGTCGGCCTGTTCCTCGCCGGTGAGCATGCTTTGTTCGCTTGTGCCGTGGCCGGCTTCCTCGACCATCGAGAGCCAGGTTTCCGGGTGGCGTTCGGCGGCGGTCGCGATCTTGCCGGCGGTGGTCGCAAGCCTGCCATGCGCGCCGGGGCCGATGCCGGCATAATCGCCATAGCGCCAGTAGGTGAGGTTGTGCCGGCTTTCCGCGCCGGGGCGGGCGTGGTTGGATACCTCGTAGGCGGGCAGGCCGCGTTCCGCCGTCACGGCCTGCGTGATCTCGTAGAGCTCGGCGGCGTGATCCTCATCGGGCACGGTGAGTTTCCCGGCCTTGTGCAGCGCGTAGAACGCCGTGCCTTCCTCGATGGTGAGCTGATAGAGCGACAGGTGATCGGCGGCGAGATCGATCGCGCGGTTGAGCTCCGCCACCCAGTCATCGATGGTCTGGCCCGGCCGGGCATAGATCAGGTCGAACGACATGCGCGGGAATATCTCGCGCGCGAGCCCGATCGCGCCCAGCGCCTGCTCGACATTGTGCAGCCGGCCGAGGAACCGCAACTGTCGGTCATCGAGCGCCTGCACGCCCATGGAGACGCGGTTGACGCCGGTGGCGCGGTATCCGCGAAAGCGTGTTGCCTCGACGCTTGAGGGGTTGGCCTCCAGCGTGATCTCGATCCCGTCCGGCACATGCCATGCCTTGGCAACCGAATCGAGAATGCCGCCGAGCGTCTCCGGCGCCATCAGTGAGGGCGTGCCGCCGCCGATGAAGATGCTGGTGACGTCGCGCGGGCCGGAAAGGGAGCGCATATGGTCGATCTCGCGGGCGAAGGCGGCCATGAACCGCGGTTGGTCTACAGGCTGGTGACGCACGTGGCTGTTGAAGTCGCAATACGGGCATTTGGCCGCGCAGAACGGCCAGTGCAGATAGACGCCGAAGCCCGGTTCGCCATCGTCGCGGGCCATGGTTTGCGGTTCGCTCAGCGTGACAGTCCTTGTTCCACGAACAAACGGAAGGCGCGGGCGCGGTGCGACAGCGCGCCGCCATCCTCAGGCCCGCCATGGGTCTTTTCGTCGGTTTCCATTTCACCGAAGGTCCGGTCGTGGCCCGCCGGCATGAAGACCGGGTCGTAGCCATGGCCCTTGTCGCCGCGCGGCGGCCAGATCAGCGTGCCCTCGACCTCGCCCCGGAAAGTCTCGGTATGGCCGTCGGGCCAGGCTAGGCAGAGCACGCAGACGAAGCGGGCGGTGCGCTGTTCCGGTGTGGTCGCGCCCTTTTCGACGAGCAGCTTTTCGACCTTTTCCATCGCCATGCCGAAATCGCGGCTGCCGTCTTCCGTTTCCGCCCAGTCGGCGGTGTAGACGCCGGGCGCGCCATCGAGCGCGTCGACGGCGATGCCGGAATCATCGGCAAGCGCGGGCAGGCCGGATGTGCGGGCCGAGGCCAGCGCCTTGATCGCGGCGTTTTCCTCGAACGTCGTCCCGGTTTCCTCGGGCACGTCGAAGCTCAGTTCAGCGGCCGATTTCGCCGAAAAACCGAGCGGGCCGATCAGATCCGCGATCTCCGCGATCTTGCCAGCATTGTGGCTGGCGACGACGATGGTCTTGGTATCGAGTGTGCGCATGTCAGGTCCTGATCAGAGGTGATGGGGAGGGGCGAGCCGCATAGCCCCCAACCAATCTCCCCCCTTGAGGGGGAGATGTCGCGAAAGCGACAGAGAGGGATAAAGGGCATAAGCCGCAAGCTCCGTATTTGCCGAAACGGTCCACCCCTCTCTGCCCCTGTCGGGGCATCTCCCCCTCAAGGGGGGAGATCGAAGGGAGTGCGGGGCAAAGGCCGGGTATCATCACAGCCCCCAGAGCTTGCCCTCGGCGCATTCCAGGCTGTTGCCGGCGGGGTCGCGGAAATAGATCGAGCGGGCGCCGTTCGGCCAGCGGAGATCGCTTTCGATGGCGATACCGCTTTCGCCGAGGCGGTCGAGCATGGCGGCGAAATCGTCGTCCTTCAGCCGGAAGCAGACATGGCCCTGGCCGCGGCCGCCATGGGCGGGAACGGGCAGGGCGTCCGGTGCCGCGGGCTTTTCGGTTTCGTCCGGATTGAAGATCAGCAGCACGCCGGGCCCGCAGCGGTAGAAAATATGGCGGTTGCCGGCGCGGGAAATCTTCTCCAGACCCAGCACACCGCCGTAGAAATTCTCGGCGGCGTCGAGATCATCGACATAAAGCGCGGTTTCGAGAATGGCGGCGATCGAGCTTACCATGGCGTTACGCGCCCTCGACGGTCTTCTTCTGGAGATCGACAAGCTCGGCGATGCCGTTTCTGGCGAGGTCCAGCAGCGTCAGGAACTCGTCCTGGCTGAACGGCTTGCCCTCGGCGGTGCCCTGGATCTCGACGATGCCGCCGGTGCCGGTCATCACGAAATTGGCGTCGGTTTCTGCCGACGAATCCTCGAGATAGTCGAGGTCGATCACCGGCTGGTCGGCGAAGATGCCGCAGGAAATCGCCGCGACATGGTCTTTCAGCACCTTGCCGGTCTTCACCATGCTGCGGGCTTCCATCCATTTCAGGCAATCGTGAAGCGCGATCCATGCGCCGGTGATCGAGGCGGTGCGGGTGCCGCCATCGGCCTGTATCACGTCGCAGTCGACGCTGATCTGGCGCTCGCCCAGCGCTTCGAGATCGACGACGGCGCGCAGCGAGCGGCCGATCAGGCGCTGAATTTCCAGCGTTCGTCCGCCCTGCTTGCCGGCAGACGCCTCGCGGCGCATGCGCTCGCCGGTGGCGCGCGGCAGCATGCCGTATTCGGCCGTCACCCAGCCCTTGCCTCCATTGCGCAGCCACGGCGGCACGCGTTCTTCCAGCGAGGCGGTGCACAGCACGTGGGTATCGCCGAACTTCACCAGGCAGGAGCCTTCGGCGTGCTTGGAGAAGCCGCGCTCGAACGAGACGTTGCGCATCTGGGTAAGTTGTCTGCCTGATGGCCGCATGGGGAGGTCCTTCCGGTTGCTTTTGGCCGCGTTCTACGAGCATGCGCCCGCTTTTGCAAAGAAAAACGCCTCGCCGGCCCGGGTCAATTGCGCGGCGATGCCTTCGCACTATATTAGGCGGGAGACCATTTCATGTTCCGGCAAAGCTTGGATGACCACGAAACGCAATATCAAGGCCGATATGCCCGCCATCTCGCTCGATGACCGTTCGCGCGAGGTGTTCCGCCGCATTGTCGAGACCTATCTGGAAAGCGGCGAGCCGCTCGGCTCGCGCAATCTGTCGCGGCTTTTGCCGATGTCGCTGTCGCCGGCCTCGGTGCGCAATGTCATGAGCGATCTTGAGGAACTCGGCCTGATCTACGCGCCCCACATCAGCGCCGGGCGGCTGCCGACGGAAAGCGGCCTGCGCTTCTTCGTGGATGCCTATATGCAGATCGGCGACCTTGGAGACAGTGAGCGCGCCGAGATCGAGCGCCAGATGGGCGGTATCGGCAGCGGCCAGCCGGTGGAGACACTGCTGGACGAGGCGAGTCAGATGCTGTCCGGCATGTCGCGCGGGGCAGGCCTGGTAATGACCTCCAAGAGCGATACCGTGCTCAAACATGTCGAATTCATCCGGCTGGAGCCGACCAAGGCGCTGGCCGTACTGGTGGGCGAGCACAACCAGGTCGAAAACCGGATCATCGATCTTCCCGCCGGCACCACTTCCTCGCAGCTGACGGCCGCCGCGAATTTTCTCAATGCGCATCTGAACGGCCAGACCCTGCCGGAGCTGAAGTCGGTGCTGACCCGGCTGAAGGACCGCGTGCGCCATGAACTGGACCAGCTGTCGCAGGATCTCGTCGGGCGCGGGCTCGCCGTGTGGTCGGGCAGCGCCGAGGACGGCAATCCGGGGCGGCTGATCGTGCGCGGGCGCGCCAATCTGCTGGAAGGCGTGGCCGATGCCGCCGATATCGACCGGTTGCGCATGCTGTTCGACGATCTGGAGAAAAAGGACAGCCTGATCGAACTGATCAATCTCGCCGAAAGCGGCTCGGGCGTCCGGATTTTCATCGGCTCGGAAAACAAGCTGTTTTCGTTGTCGGGTTCGTCGCTGGTGGTCGCCCCTTACCGCGACAGCGACAACCAGGTGGTCGGCGCCGTCGGCGTTATCGGGCCGACCCGGTTGAATTATGCGCGGGTGGTGCCGATGGTTGATTATACCGCTCATCTGCTGTCACGGCTTTCCGGCACGCGCTGAGGCTTCAAACCGTATCGTCCCCATATCAGACCTTGATTTTTCAAGGCTGAACCTCGATATCGGGGCTCAAGAAATTCACCACTGGAATGAAATCTGCGGAGACGTCATGACCGACGAGACCAAGAAAAACGGAACTGACGAACAAATCAAGGAAACGGTGCTCGATCTCGAAGCCGAGATGGACGCAGCCGCCGCCGAGGATATCGCCGAGGAGGCTCAGCCCGAGCCCGATCCGCTTGAGGTCCTGAAGGCCGAGAACGAAAAGCAGCGCGACCAGCTTCTGCGCCTTGCCGCCGAAATGGAAAACCTGCGCCGCCGCACCGCCCGCGATGTCAAGGACGCCAAGGCCTATGCCGTGACCGCGTTCGCGCGCGACATGCTCGGCGTTTCCGACAACCTGCGCCGCGCGCTGGACGCCATTCCGGAAGACAAGCGCACCGAGGAGATCAAGGGCTTCATTGAGGGCGTCGAGATGACCGAACGCTCGATGCTGTCCGGCCTCGAACGCCACGGTGTGAAGAAGATCGAGGCCGAGGGCGCGCGCTTCGACCCCAATATCCATCAGGCGATGTTCGAGGTTCCGAACCCGGAAATCCCGTCCAACACGGTGGTTCAGGTGGTCCAGGCCGGCTACATGATCGGCGAGCGCGTCCTGCGCCCGGCCATGGTCGGCGTTTCCAAGGGCGGACCGAAGTTGGAAGCCGCCCAGCCGGCCGACGAAGCGCCGAAGGACGAGTGATTGCGCCGGGGCGGCGGGCGTTGCGCGGCTCACTAACGTTGCATCGTGATCCCGGCCTTGAGCCGGGACCCAGGGCGATGCGACGGGCGCGCTATGATGATCGTTGCGGCTAAGACAAAGCGCCTGCCCTGAGTTTGCTAAAACCTTTCCCTTTTACGGGCGTCATCCTCGGGCTTGACCCACTGCTGTCCGGTTTAACTTTCATTGTCGAAAAGAGCCATCTGCGGGGTATTGATTGGTGGTGGCTTGTTTGGTTTTTTCAGGGCATCGATCGGTCTTCTAT
>NZ_JBAKFQ010000035.1:0-40095 GCF_053484255.1 Martelella sp. FLE1502 | reverse complement strand
GGAACTACTTCAAATCAACAGCATGCGTTGCAGACTAATCGCCCGATGCTCTAGCCGCCCAAGCTGCCGGCGAAATCGATCAGCAGCAATTTCAGCTCGCTCTCATCCACCATTTCGGCGGCCTCTTCGGGGCTTGCCCATTTTCGCACGCGTTCATCGCGCTCCGGAAACCGGGCCTTCGCCTTGCGCACCCGCAGCGGAAAGATCTCGACGATGCAGGTGACGGATGTGCCATCGTCGAGACGTTTGAGATACCGGAAATTGCCGACCGGCTTGTCGGAAACCTTGCCCTTGATGCCGGCTTCCTCGAAAGCCTCCTGCTCCGCCACTTCGTGCGGCGCCTTGTTGGCCATCGGCCAGCCCTTCGGCGTCACCCAGCGGCCGGTGTCGCGGCTGGTGATCAGCAGAACCTCGATGGTCTTCTTTTTCTTGGTTTTGGCCAGCCGGTAGCACAGCGCAGCATATTGCTGGCGGGCTTCATCGATTTCATCTGCCAAGTTTTCACTTGATGGCATGACGTTCCTTCCGGCGAATCGGGACCAATACGATCGGGATCGTGTGCTTTAACACACGATTGCAGACCGTTTCTGACGGATGCGTGAAGCTTTTGTGAATTTTGATTGCACACGCGCGCAATAAAGAGAATCGTCCTCCGCGTGACTTCTGTCAAGTCCGATACTGCTCTCCGGAACTTTAGCGCCGCCGCCGCCGTTGACATGTCGAAATGCCGGATCGGCCAATATTGAGAGGACACATCATGCTTGAATGGATTCTGATACTGTTGATCATCGCGGCTGTCGCCAGCCTGCTGGGTTTTCGCGGTGTTGCGGGCCTTTCCGCAGGCATCGCCCGGATTCTGATCTTCATCGTACTCGTGGTCATTCTGATCTCGCTAATCACCGGCGTGTTGATCATCGCCTGACCGAGTGTCACAGCACGGCCTTGTCCCAATAGGGGGACGGGCCGTAGAGCCCGGCCATGAAGTCGATGAACAGCCGCACCTTCGCCGGCAGGAAATTCCGGGAGGCGTAGACCGCGAAAAGCCCGACATTGTCCGGGCTTTTATACTCCGGCAGTACATGGACGAGTTCGCCCGCCGCCAGTTCAGGCCCGATATCCCAGGTCGACCTCAGCGCGATACCCATGCCGGCGAGCACCGCCTCGCGGATAACCTCGCTGGAATTCGTCACCAGCCGCCCGACCGGGCGGAACGACACCGGCCCCTCCGGACCTTCAAGACGCCAGTATTCGCCATTATGCGCCGGCAGGCAGACATGATCTTCGAGCGCTTCCAGGCTGGAAGGCGCGCCGAAGCGCTCGACATACTGGCGCGAGGCGCAGAGCACGCGGCGAACAGGGGCGAGCTTGCGGGCAACCAGCGTGGAATCCGAAAGCTCGCCGATCCGCACCGCAAGGTCAAAGCCGTCCGCGACGATATCGACGAAGGCATCGCTGAGAATGAGCTCGATTTCCAGCCCCTCATGGGCATTCATGAAGGTCGCCAGATGCGGCGCGATGTGCATCCGCCCGAATGAGGTCGGTGCCGAAATCCTGAGCCGGCCCCGAACTGCCGACGTATGACCTTCGACGAAGGCCTCGGCCTCCTCGATGCCTGCCAGCACGGGCAGCAGGCGCTCGTAGAAGCCGCGTCCGGTCTCCGTCAGGGTGACCATCCGCGTCGTGCGTTGCAGCAGGCGCACGCCGAGTTGCTCTTCGAGGCGGCGGATCGACTTCGACACCACGGCCGGCGAGAGCCTCAGCGCCCTGCCCGCATCGCTCATGCTGCCGGTCGCGGCCACCTCCGCGAACACTTCCAGATCCTGCAGATTTTTCATAATCACCGCGATTGTTGCCGTTGTGGAACAAGTATTAGCATTTGTCTCGCAGTCAGGCCAATGTTAGAGAATGAGTTGCAGCCGTGATGCTGCGATTACCCCGTTTTGCGCGGCGTCCGGAAGCCAAGCCCGGACGCGATCTGGAGGTCCGCTTTGACAGGCACAATCGCGTTTCGCGAACCCGATGCCGGCATTCTGGCGCGGCGCGAGACCATCATCGAGGAATTGAAGGCGCTTCTGCCTGAAAACGCGCTGGTGCACGAGGCGCGTGAACTGGTGCCGTTCGAGACCGATGCCTTTCTGGCCTATCATCGCATTCCGCTGGCCGTCTGCCTGCCGGAGACGACCGAGGATGTCGCCAGGGTACTGCGTTACTGCCATGAAAATGCAATTCCCGTGGTGCCGCGCGGGGCCGGAACCTCGCTTGCCGGCGGGGCGATCGGCCAGGAAGACGCGATCATTCTTGGCCTTTCGCGGATGAACCGAATCCTTGATATCGACCTACCGAACAGGGCAGCGGTCGTGCAGGCCGGCGTCACCAATATAGCGATCTCGGAGGCCGTCGCGCCGGAAGGCTTTTTCTACGCGCCGGACCCGAGCTCCCAGCTCGCCTGCACGATCGGCGGCAATATCGGCATGAATTCCGGCGGCGCGCATTGCCTGAAATACGGCGTCACCACCAACAACCTGCTCGGCGTCAAAATCGTGCTGGTCGACGGCACGGTCATCGACCTTGGCGGCAAGATGCTGGATTCGGGCAGCCTCGATCTTTTGGCTCTGGTATGCGGCTCGGAGGGCCAGCTCGGCATCATTACCGAGGCGACCGTCCGGCTGCTGGCAAAGCCGGAGGGCGCGAGGCCGGTCCTGTTCGGCTTCCCCTCCTCCGAAAGCGCCGGCGCCTGCGTGACCGACATCATCGCCGCCGGCATCATTCCGGTCGCAATCGAATTCATGGACAAGCCGGCGATCGAAATCTGCGAGGCTTTTGCCCATGCCGGCTATCCGCTCGATGCCGCCGCCCTGCTGATCATCGAGGTCGAGGGTTCCGAGGAAGAAATGGAGGCGATGCTTGCCCGCATCGTGGCGATCGCCGAGACCCATGGCGTCATGGCCGTGCGCCGCAGCCAGTCGGCCACCGAGGCGGCGCTGATCTGGAAGGGGCGCAAATCCGCCTTCGGCGCGACCGGGCGGATCGCCGACTATATCTGCATGGACGGCACCGTGCCGCTCAGCCAGCTTTCCTACGTGCTGCAGAAGACCAGCGAGATCACCGACCGCTACGGCCTGCGCGTCGCCAACGTGTTTCACGCCGGCGACGGCAACATGCACCCGTTGATCCTCTACAACATCAACGATCCGGAGGACGCTCAGCGCGCCGAGGAGGCAGGCGCCGAAATCCTGAAGCTATGCGTGGAGGCCGGCGGTTGCCTCACCGGCGAACACGGCGTCGGCATCGAGAAGCGCGACCTGATGCGCCACCAGTATGGCGACGTGGACCTGCGCCAGCAGATGGCCGTGCGCGCCGCCTTCGATCCCGAATGGTCGCTGAACCCCTCAAAGGTGTTCCCGCTGGAGGGACGCGATGACTGAGCTTCTGACGCCCGAAACCGAGGCCGAAGCGGCCGCGATCATCGACCGCCATTACGACAGCGGCGCGCCCCTCCGGCTGTGCGGCGGCGATACCCGCTCCGGCTTCGGCAATCCTGTCGAAGCGGACGTGACGCTGAGTTCCCGCGCGCTCTCCGGCATCGTTGCCTATGAACCCTCCGAAATGGTGATGACCGCGAAGGCCGGCACGCCGGTTGTCGAAATCGAGGCGGCGCTCGCCGAAAATGGCCAGTTCCTGGCCTTCGAGCCGATGGATCATCGCGGCATGATGGGCACTGAGGGCGCGCCCACGATCGGCGGCGTGTTCGCGGCCAATGTCTCGGGCCCGCGCCGGTTCGCGCTGGCAGGCGCTGCCCGCGATCATCTTCTCGGCGCCCGCTTCATCAATGGTCGCGGCGAGGCGATCCGCGCCGGCGGGCGGGTAATGAAGAACGTCACCGGCCTCGATCTCGCGCGGCTGATCGCCGGCTCGCACGGCACGCTCGGCTTCCTGACCGAGGTGACCTTCAAGGTTCTCCCCGCCCCCAAATCTGCCGCCACCCTGATTGTCTCGGACCTCACCGAGGAGGACGCGGTGAAGCTGATGGCCGCGGCGATGGCGCTGCCGCTTGAAGTCTCGGGCGCGAGCCACCTGCCCTATAGCGTGCGCAGCGCTTTCCTGAACGACGGTATCACGGGCGACAGCGCCACCTGCCTGCGGCTGGAAGGCCTGCCGGAATCGGTGTCGGCCCGCCTCGACAAGCTTGCCGCCTATGCCGAGCCCTTCGGTCCCCTCACCCGGCTCGGCCACGACGATACGCAAACGCTGTGGCGCGAAATCCGCGATGTCGCGCCCTATCAGGACCGCTCGCTCCGCCCGCTCTGGCGCGTCAGCGTCACGCCGTCTGCGGCGGCGGCGCTGGTCGGCGCGATGCGGCTGGAGGCGGCCGTCGACGCCTTCTATGACTGGCAGGGCGGCCTCGTGTGGATGCGGATGGATGGCGCGCCGGAAGCGGATATTCTGCGCGCGCTGCTGAAGAAGCACGGCGGCGGACATGCCACGCTGATGCGCGCCGACCCGCAAGCACGCGCGCTGACGCCCGCCTTCGAGCCGCAGCCGGCGGCCATCGCGGCGCTTGAGGCCCGCATCCGCGCTAAACTCGACCCGAAGGGCATTTTCAATCCCGGCAAGATGGCAAGACAGGAGATGGCAGCATGAGCGACCCGCAATATGACGCGCCCAAGCGCTTCGGCGACGGCTGGATGGACCCGACCAAAAACAACGTCATTCTCATCTACATTCTTTATCTTGTCGGCTGCGCGATTTTCGTCGCCGGCGTGATCGGCCTGATTGCGGCCTATCTGAACCGCGACAAGGCGGAAGACTGGCTGAAGACGCACTACACCTGGGCGATCCGCACTTTCTGGATCGCGCTGCTGTTTTCGGCGATTTCGTTTGTACTGACCTTTGTGCTGATCGGCGTGCTCGGTTTTGTGGCCACCGGCATCTGGGTGATCGTGCGCGTGGTCGTCGGTCTGCAGAAGGTGAACCGCAACGAGCCGATCGCGAACCCGCAAAGCTGGCTTGTCTGATCCATGCATACAAGTTTCTCAGCCGAACAGCTTGCCGACCCGAAGGTCGCCGAAGCCGAATCGATCCTGCGCAAATGCGTGCATTGCGGCTTCTGCACTGCGACCTGTCCGACCTATGTGACGCTCGGCAACGAGCTCGACAGTCCGCGCGGGCGGATCTACCTGATCAAGGACATGCTGGAGAATGACCGGCCGGCGGACAAGGAAACCGTCACCCATATCGACCGCTGTCTCTCATGCCTATCCTGCGTGACCACCTGTCCCTCGGGCGTCGATTACATGCATCTGGTCGATCATGCGCGGGTGCATATTGAAAAGACCTACAAGCGACCGCCGCTCAACCGGTTCACCCGCGTGGTGCTGGCAGCCGTGCTGCCCTATCCGGGACGTTTCCGGGCGGCGTTGCACCTCGCCCGTTTTGGTCGCCCCTTCGCCGGGCTTTTCTCCGGGCGCGAAGCGCTGAAGCCGTTCGAGGCGATGCTGAAGCTCGCCCCCAAGCGATTGCCGCGTCCCTCCGCGATCTCCGAACCCGCCTCGCACAAGCCCGAGAGCGAAAAACGCGGCCGCGTGGCGCTTTTGACGGGCTGTGCCCAGTCCGTGCTCGATCCCACCATCAACGAGGCGACCGTCCGGCTGCTGACCAGGCTCGGCATCGAGGTGGTTGTGCCGAAGGGTGAAGGCTGTTGCGGCGCGCTGGTTCACCATATGGGCCGCGAGGAGCAGGCGCTTTCCGAGGCCCGGCGCAATGTCGATGTCTGGACGCGCGAGCTCAAGGCCGGCGGGCTGGACGCCGTCATCATCACCGCATCGGGCTGCGGCACCACGATCAAGGATTACGGCCATATGCTGGCGCAGGATCCGGCCTATGCCGAAAAGGCCGCCCGCGTTTCGGCGCTGGCGAAGGACATCACCGAATATCTGTCGACGCTCGGCCTCGACGACCAGCCGCGGAAGGGCGTCACCGTCGCCTATCATTCGGCCTGTTCCATGCAGCACGGCCAGCAGATCAAGGCCGCGCCCAAACTGCTGCTGGAGGCAGCGGGCTTTGCCGTCAGCGAACCGGCCGAAGGGCATCTGTGCTGCGGTTCGGCCGGCACCTACAACATCATGCAGCCGGAAATCTCTGCAAAGCTGAAGGCCCGCAAGGTGAAGAACATCGAGGCGCTGAAGCCGGATATCATCGCGACCGGCAATATCGGCTGCATCACCCAGATTGCCAGCGGCACCAAGACACCAATCCTGCACACCGTCGAACTGCTCGACTGGGCCTATGGCGGGCCGAAGCCGGCGAAGCTCGCCGGCTGATCCTTAGCGTTCAAAGCCTCAAAGCCGCGCCAGCCGCTCCGTCAAAAGCGCGAAGAAGCCGTCGGCATCGGCCTTTCCGATGACCAGCGCATTGGGCTTGCGGTCGGTAACGCGCCACCAGTCGATGACGGTCGCGCCCAAGGTCAGCGGCGACTGCGTCTCGATCTCGACATTGCAGTGCCGTCCGGAGAAAAGCTCCGGGCGGATGAGATAGGCGGTCACCGCCGGGTCATGCAGCGGCCCGCCATCGGAGCCGTATTTCTCGACATCGAAGCGCTCGTAAAACCGCAACATCTCCGCCATCGCCTTCGCGGCCGGACGCCCGATCGCTTCGATCCGGTCGACGCGCTCCTTCAGGCAGAGCAGCTGATGGGTGACGTCGAGCGGCATCATCACGATCGGAATGCCCGAGCGGAACACGATATCGGCGGCTTCCGGGTCGACATAGATGTTGAATTCGGCGGAGGGCGTGATGTTGCCGCCCTCGAAATAGCCGCCGCCCATCATCACGATTTCCTGGACCCGGTCCACGATATCCGGCGCCTTCTCAAACGCCGTCGCGACATTGGTGAGCGCGCCGAGCGTGCAGAGCGTAACCGTCTTTTCAGGCTCGGTGCGCAGCGTCTCGATGATGAAATCGACAGCGTGCTGCTTCTGGAGCAGCATTGTCGGCTCGGCAAGCTCCGTGCCATCGAGCCCGGTCGAGCCGTGCACATGTTCCGCCGTGACCAGCGGACGACGCATCGGCTTGTCGCAGCCGGCGAAGACCCTGACATCCGGACGCCCGGAAAGCTCGCAGACGATGCGGGCATTGCGCTCGGTTCTGGCGAGCGGCACATTGCCGGCCACCGCCGTGATGCCGAGCACCTCGATCTCCTCGGTGCTGGCCAGCGCCAGCATGATGGCAGCCGCGTCGTCCTGGCCGGGGTCGGTATCGATTATGATTTTCCGTGGGCTCATTATATAAATCCGAATTGAACAGGCAGGCGCTGTGAATGGACACTCGTTCGCTGATTGTCAAGGCGAACCGCGCTTGGCAAACTGCAAGGCAAAAGACGGAAACGACCATGCCCAGAATTGACCTCAGATTCGACCCGCGGCTCATCGACCGACAGGACAGCCTGAAAGGCGCATCCGGCTACCCGCCCTTCGATGTCGCCTGGTTTCCCGGCGGCGCGGAACCCGGCTTTCTGCGCCTGACGCTCGCCGTTGCCGGCTTTGCCGCGAGCGAGCTCGATGTGGTGATCGAGGGCTCGGTGTTGATCGTCAGCGGCAAGGCGGAGGAACGCGACGAGGGCGAATACCTGTTTCGCGGCATCGCCGGCCGCCAGTTCCGCCGCCAGTTCGCGCTTGCCGATGGCATGGAGGTGATCCGCGCAAGCCTGGAGCGCGGATTATTGTCGATCGACCTCGCGCAACATCCTCAGGAGGTACGAAAAATTAAGATTTCCGTTTCACAATAGGCTTGGAAAAACAACGGGCTTCCGACCTTTCCGGACGGTTTGCCTGAATGTCTCAGGTCTTTTGCAGGAAATCGCTTCATGAAAATCCCGGGCGCGGAACAATCCCTCGAAAGTCTCGCAGAATTCGGCACGGGGCATCTCGGCTATTTCCGCGAATTCGAGCGGACCGAGGCGCTGCGCCATTTCCCGGACGCGGCCAACCTCAAGACCGCGGACAAGCTCTGGGCCCTTTTCAGCGCGGATGGCGCGCTGCTGCTTCTGACCGAAAACCGGACCAGCGTGTTCTTCAAGGCGATGGAAGACGACCTGAAGACGGTCACGCTGCACTGAAGCGACCCGCATTCAACCTTCGGGCTTTTCTCAACGCCGTATGAACGTCAGATAGGCGCTGCTGCGCCCTTCCCGCTTCGCCTTGTCCTCATAGCGCGTTCCCGGCCAGTTGTCGTAGGGCGTCAGCCAGTCGGCAGCCCCGCGCGCCTGCCACGCGAAGCCGCCATGCCTTCGGCAATGCAGCAGCGTCCAGTTGATGTAGCTGTCGATATCCGATGCAAAGCAGAACATCGCGCCCGGCTTCAGCACCCGATGGAACCGCTCGAGGTTCGGCTGCGAGACGAAGCGGCGCTTCCAGTGTTTCTTCTTCGGCCACGGGTCCGGGTAAAGCAGGTCGATCTGGTCGATCGAGGCATCCGGCAGCCAGTCCAGAATATCGACGGCGTCGTCGTCATAGAGCCTGAGATTGCCGGGCGTGCGTTCCTCCACCCGCCCCAGCAGCTTGGCCATGGAATTGACGAAGGGCTCGACGCCGATGAAGCCGGTCTTCGGGTTTTCCTCGACGCGGTGGAACAGATGCTCGCCGCCGCCGAAGCCGATCTCAAGCCGCACCCGTTCCACCGGCGACGCGAAGGCCGCGCGGAGATCGGCGGGTGCCTGCGTGCCGGGATCGATGGCGAGCGTCGGCAACAGTTCGGCGAGGTTGCGCGCCTGTCGGTCGCGCAGCGGCTTGCCCTTGCGGCGGCCGAAAAACGCCCGCCCCCTTGAATTCTGATTGTCTTCGGTCACCTTCCGCAATCAGCCTTTCAAAGCCAGTTTCAGCGGCTTTACAAGATCAAGCCGCTCCCAGGAGAACGAGCCGTCACGCCCGGCCTTGCGGCCGAAATGGCCGTAAGCGGAGGTCTTGGCGTAGATCGGCCTGTTGAGATCGAGATGGCGGCGAATGCCGGAGGGCGACAGGTCCATCACGGCGCGGATCGCCTTTTCGACCTCTTCCTCGGTCACCTTGCCGGTTCCGTGCAGATCGACATAGACGGCCAGCGGCTGGGCGACTCCGATCGCGTAGGCAAGCTGGATGGTGCATTTTTCGGCAAGGTTGGCCGCGACCACATTCTTCGCCAGATAGCGCGCGGCATAGGCCGCAGAGCGGTCGACCTTGGTGGTGTCCTTGCCCGAAAACGCGCCGCCGCCATGGGGCGCGGCACCGCCATAGGTATCAACGATGATCTTGCGGCCGGTCAGCCCGGCATCTCCGTCCGGTCCGCCAATGACGAATTTGCCGGTCGGGTTGATGTACCAGACGCAATCATCGGCGATCGGCAGCTCGCCGAGCGCTTCGCGGATATAGGGCTCGACCACGCTGCGAACCTTGTGGGAATCCCAGCTTTCGTCGAAATGCTGGGTCGACAGCACTATCGAGGTCACGGCCGCCGGCTTGCCGTCCTTGTAATGGACTGTCACCTGGCTCTTGGCGTCGGGCCCGAGTTTTGCCACCTCGCCCTCGCCGCCCTTGCGCGCTTCCGACAGGGTCTGGAGGATACGGTGGGCGTAGTAGATCGGCGCCGGCATCAATTCCGGAGTTTCGCGGCATGCGAAGCCGAACATGATGCCCTGGTCGCCGGCGCCCTCGTCGCCCTGCCGGTCGGCGGCGCTGTCGACGCCCTGGGCGATGTGGGCGGACTGGGCGTGCAGCAACACATCGATGCGCGCGGTCTTCCAGTGGAAGCCGTCCTGCTCGTAGCCGATATTGCGGATGGCGCGGCGCGCGGCAGACTTGAACCGCGAGGGATTGACGATCTCCTTGCCGTTTTTGTCCAGCTTCATCAGGCTCGGCGGCAGGCGGACCTCGCCGGCGATCACGACGCGGTTCGTGGTGGCCAGCGTTTCGCAGGCGACGCGCACCGACCAGGGATCGACGCCGGTCTTCACGGCCTCGCGATAGACGAGGTCGACAATTTCATCGGAAATTCTGTCGCAGACCTTGTCCGGATGGCCTTCTGAAACGGATTCGGAAGTGAAAAGATAGTTGGCGCGCATCGGGATTCCCCACATAGAAATTGGCCCGATTTTGATAAACGCTTCGCGTGGCTATGACAAGCGCACAACGATATCAGTATATCTTTATGTCCTCAAAGCCAGGTGAATTTTGACGCATGTCTTGACCCGAGGAGAGCAGAGCGCTCTCCCCCACAATGCGTCAAAATCAGCCCGTTACCTCATTCCGCTTCAGCCGCCAGCGACTTGACCAGATCCACCAGCCGGCGCCGAACCTTGGCGTCGTTGATCTTCACAAAGGCCCGGTTCAGCTGAAGCCCTTCCGAAGACGAGAGGAAATCGACCACATAGCTCGAGCTCGAAGCCTCCGCCATTCCCGCAGCGCCAACGCCCTGTTCGCCAGGTGCGTCCTCGAAAAAGAATGAGACTGGAACATTGAGGATGGTCGAAATGTTCTGTAGTCGGCTGGCGCCAACGCGATTGGTGCCCTTTTCGTATTTCTGAATCTGCTGAAAGGTGATGCCAAGGCTCTCGCCGAGTTTCTCCTGGCTCATTCCTAGCATTGTCCGGCGCAACCTGATCCGACTCCCGACGTGCACGTCAATGGGGTTCGGCTTCTTCTTGTTTTCTGTCATTTTTCGTCCTGTTTTTTTAACCTGACATAAGGGCCCAGTCACTGTGCCGGAGAGTTATGCAACCCGTCGATTTAGCGACTAAAAAGCCATAGTTGAGTGCCAAGTGCGGTCACTATGCAATTTTGGAGTAAAGCGGTCAATTCTGCGCGAAATATAAAACCATGAGATGAGTAAAGATTTGCTAATTCAGCAAATAGTGTGGCAATTTAAGGACACGGGAGACGGCGCATATCTCTCAATTTCCTAACGTAAGCTGACCCTACCATCGAGTACGCCACGCCGGTCAAATGGCAGCCGGTCGACGATGCGGCCGTATGGGTCAACGATCGCCGTAACGCCGTTTTCGCCAACGCGTATCAACGGCTTGCCGGCCTCGACCGCCCGTAATCTCGCCTGGGCGAAGTGCTGGAAGGGCCCGGGCGTTCGCCCGAACCAGGCATCATAGGTAACGTTTACCAGCGCTGACGCACCTGCCGCCTGCCCCTCCACAAGCCGCGGAAACACCGCCTCATAGCAGATGAGCGGATAGAGCGCGGCGCCATTCGGGAGCAGCAGCATCTGGCGGTTATCAACAGGAACATAGCTGCCCGGCAAGGTCGTAAGCGCCTCGAGCCCGATCGCGCGGAAGAAATCCTCGAACGGCAGATACTCGCCGAAGGGCACGAGATGGGTCTTGCCGGAAACGGAAACGGTTCTCCCGGCATCATCCAGCACATAGACGGCGTTGTAGAATTCAGGCCAGCCATCGGGTTTGCGCCCGGCAAAACTTGCCGCGCCAAATACAAGCGTCTGCCCCGGCTTGAGCATCTCGCCGATCGCGGTGCGGGCATCGGGCCGCGCTTCGATCGTGAAGGGAAGAACGCTTTCCGGCCAGATGATGACATCGGGGCTTTCGCCGGCATATCCGGCAGGATCGGACGAAAGCTCCAGCAGCGTGGCAAACACCCGCTCGCGCCCTTCTTCGGTGCTCCAGTCATCCGCTTCGAAAGCCGGCTGAACCAGCCGAAGCCCCACCTCGCGCCCGTCGGCGGGTTGCACGGTTGCGAGCCGGTACCAGCCATAGCCGATATCGACGGCCACGAAAACGACGGCCAGCGCCAGTCCGATACGCCGGCCAGATCGCGCGGCCAAAAGCACGGGGCTTGCGAAGACATAGACGGCGAAACCGCCCATCACATAGAGCCCGGTCAACCGAATCGCCTGCATGAACAGCGGCGTCGGCATGGCGGTATAGGCGATCGCGTTCCAGGGAAAACCTGTGGCAAGATGCCCGCGCAGCCACTCTGCCACGACCATCGCCGCGCCGAGCGCGATCAGCCGCACCGGCCCGGGCCGCCAGAAAGAGGCCGCCAGTGCCCCCGCCAGTCCGTAAAACAGCGCAAGCCCGGCCGGAAAGCCGAAAACGGCGAGCGGCAGCGCCCAATACGCGCCATCCTTCCAGATCGCGACGCCCAGCCACCACAGGCCAAAAACGAAATAGCCAAAACCGAACCACCAGCCGACCGCAAAGCCGGCCCTGAGGCGCGGCCTCAGCGCCTTGCCCGCAAGCGCGCCGTCCATGACCATCACCAGTAGCGGCAGGGCGATGAACATCACGGGCGTCAGCCCGAAAGGCGCCAGCGCAAAGGTGGCGACCGCGCCGGCGGCAAACAGCACCCACCGCCGCGGCCAGCCCGAAAGGTCTGCGAGATAGGCTGAAAGCCGTTGCAAAGAAGCAGTCCTTCCGCTCGGTCAGCGCCGCCTATCGCTCGTCATGCGTTTCGCTGTCGGTGTCCTCGTCATAGGACACGTCATGCTCCTCATGCCGGGACTGATCGCGCCCCTCGTCCTGGCTGCCCGCGCGGGCAACGGAACGGCGGCGCGCCGGGCCGCGCTTGCGCAAGATCCTGACGCGGCGGATGCGGCGCGGATCGGCATCGAGAATATGAACCTCGAAGCCCGAAAGCTGGATCACCTCGCCGCGCGCAGGGATGCGACCGATGGTCGAGAAGATCAGCCCGCCCAGCGTATCAACGTCCTCGGCGTGTTCGCCGATCTCGAAATCGGGACCGATCGCCTCGGCGATATCCTCCAGCTCGACGCGCGCATCGGCCAGGTAGACGTCGTCGGAAACGCGGGTGAACATCGCTTCCTCGGAATCATGCTCGTCATCGATCTCGCCGATCACCATCTCGACGATATCCTCATGCGACACCAGGCCGTCGGTCCCGCCATACTCGTCGATCACCAGCGCCATCTGAGTGCGGCCCGCCTGCATGCGCTGCAACAGGTCGGAGGCGAGCATGGAGGGCGGCACGAACAGCACCGGCCGGATCAGCCCGGCTTCGACAATGGTCTTGTCGAGATTGACCTTGCCGAGGTCGAACGCGTTCTGGGCCGGCTTGGTCTGCCGCTCCGTCGGCTTGACCTCGTTTGCCTTGAGTGTCCCGTTCTTGGCGGCCTCGCGGGCGTTTGCCGGACGACCGCGCCTTCGTCCGCGCGCCTGTTTCGAAAGATGGGCAAGCAGATCGCGGATATGCACCATGCCGCGCGGGTCATCCAGCGTTTCGCAGAACACCGGCATGCGCGAATGACCGCAATTTTCGAACACCAGCAGCAACTCGCCGATGGTCATCGACTGATCGACGGCATCGATATCGGCGCGCGGTACCATCACATCCTCGACCCGCACCTCGCGGAAGGACAGGATGTTGTTGAGCATCGCGCGCTCTTCGGGCGAGAAGTCGTTGTCGCTGGAATTGTCGGGGGAAAGCGCATCCTCAAGATCTTCTCGCAGGCGCGATGTGCCGTGCCCGTTGCGCTTGAAGTACAGGAGAAGGCCCTTGAGGGGCGAGGCTGACGATTTCTGAGTATTTCTGTCCGTCTCCGGACTGTTAGGCTCGTCGAGCTCGGATCCGTCGTCGGAATCCTGACCGCTGTCACCGAGCGGTACTATCTGTTGCTGGTTCATCGTTCCTTAGGCGTTAGAGAGGGTCGCTGCCCTGATAGGGATCAGATAGGCCAAGTGTGGCCAAAATGCGAGTCTCCAGACGCTCCATAACCTCCGCATCGTCGTTTTCAATGTGATCATACCCCAAAAGATGCAGAAATCCATGCACCAGAAGATGGGTAAGATGATCGTCGAAGCTCTTGTCGAGCTCCCCGGCCTCGCGCGCCACGGTTTCCCGCGCGATCACGATATCGCCGAGCATGGGCCCCGGCATTGCGCCGGGCGTTACCGGAAAGGCGGGAAAGGACAGCACATTGGTGGGCTTGTCCTTGTCGCGCCATTCCGCATTGATTTCCCGTATCGCCTCATCGTCGGTAAACACCAGCGACAATTCGACGGTTTGGGCTGGAAACGGCTGCCCCTCCTCCTTTTCCAGATAGAGCGCTGCAACCCGGATCACGTCGGAAACCAGCGCTTCCAGTTGGCCCTCGTCGGGCCAGCCCTCGGCCTCCCGGCTCACCTGAAAATCGAATGCGGCCATATCAGCCGGCGCCGCCTTCGTCCGCCTCGGGCGCGCGTCCCCTGCCCTCATAGGCCGCGACAATGCGAGCCACCAGCGGATGGCGGACCACGTCCTTGTCGGTGAAGCGCGTGGTCGACACGCCTTCCACGCCCTGCAGCACGTCGAGCGCTTCCACCAGGCCGGATTTGACGCCACGCGGCAGGTCGACCTGGCTCGGATCGCCGGTGACGATCATGCGCGAATTCTCACCGAGCCGGGTCAGGAACATCTTCATCTGCATCGATGTCGTGTTCTGCGCCTCGTCGAGGATCACCGCCGCATTGGTCAACGTGCGCCCGCGCATGAAGGCGAGCGGCGCGATCTCGATCACGCCCGCCGTCATCGCGCGCTCCACCCGGTCGCCCGGGATCATGTCGTAGAGCGCGTCATAGAGCGGCCTCAGATAGGGATCGACCTTCTCCTTCATGTCGCCCGGCAGGAAGCCGAGCCGTTCGCCGGCCTCGACGGCAGGACGCGACAGGATGATCTTCTCGATCGCCCCGCGCTCCAGAAGCTGGGCGGCATAGGCGACGGCGAGATAGGTCTTGCCGGTGCCCGCGGGGCCGACGCCGAACACCAGTTCGTTGCGCTCCATTGCCCGGATATATCCGTCCTGGGCGGGGGTGCGGGCGGCAATCGACTTCTTGCGCGTCGAAATCTGCGACATCGAAAGCCGGGCCTTGCGCTCAAGCGTCGGCAAGGTCAACTGGTCGTCGGCCGCGCGCGCCATGCGGACCGCGCCCTCGACATCGGATTTCTCCAGCTGCGCGCCCTTTTGAAGCTGGGCGTAAAGATAATCCAGCGCGCGGCGCGCCTGGTGGGTGGCGAGCGTGGAACCGCTCAGCGCCACGGAGTTGCCGCGCGCCACGGCATCGACGCCCAGCTCCTTTTCCAGCAATTTCAGATGCTCGTCAAACTGACCGAACAATTCGCTGGCATAGCGATTGTTCTCGAAGGTGAGCACGAAGTGGCTGGCATCCGGGCCGGCCGGTTTTCCGTGCGATACAACCATTTCAGTAGCGGTCAAGCGGTCCTGCTCCTCGGTTCAACGCAAAGCGCTCCGCTGTCCGGGCTCAGGCCGGCAGCGTCCTCTTCGATACGATACATAGGGGATCGTTCAGTCAAAGACAGAAGGAAAACGGCAGAAATGTGAGTCTCTGTTCGCCAATCAAGCTTCATATAGGAAGGCTAATCGCGATTCTCAACTTTGTGAAGCGATTTGTATTTCGCCCCGACAAATTCATCGGACTGTCATCAATCAGGCGATCCGCACGCCGGCGAGACTGTTGGTGGCCGCATCGGTGATGCGCACCCGCACCAGATCGCCGATTTCGGCCTCTCCGCCGTCGATCACGACGGATTGCAGCCAGGGCGAACGGCCGATGAGCTGGCCGCGATTGCGGCCCGGCTTTTCAAGCAGGATATCCATCTCCATGCCGATCCGCGATTGCGCGAATTCGAGTTGATGGCGGGTCAGCATCGCCTGAAGCCGCTGCAGCCGGTCGGCCTTGTCGGCTTCCGGCACCTGATCGCCAAGCTCCGCGCCGGGCGTGCCGGGACGGGGCGAATATTTGAACGAGAAGGCCTGTGCGTAGCGCACCTTTTCGACAAGCGCGAGCGTCGCCTGGAAATCTTCCTCGGTCTCGCCGGGAAAGCCGACGATGAAATCGCCAGACATCGCTATATCCGGGCGGGCGGCGCGGATGCGCTCGATCAGCGCCAGATATTCCTCCGCCGTATGGCGGCGGTTCATCGCCTTCAGGATCCTGTCGGAACCGGCCTGCACCGGCAGGTGCAGATAGGGCATCAGCTTAGGCAGGTCGCGATGGGCCTGCATCAGCCGGTCATCCATGTCGCGCGGATGGCTGGTGGTGTAGCGCAGCCGTTCGATGCCTTCGATTTCCGCAAGGTGCAACAGCAGGTCGCCTAGGCCCCAGTCCGCGCCGTCTGCGCTTTCGCCATGCCAGGCATTGACGTTCTGGCCGAGCAGCGTGATCTCGCGCACGCCGTTTTCGGCAAGCCGGCGCGCTTCATCGACAATCTGTTTCGTCGAGCGGGAGATCTCCGATCCACGGGTATAGGGCACCACGCAGAAGGTGCAGAACTTGTCGCAGCCTTCCTGAACGGTCAGGAACGCCGAGACATTCTTCGGGCGAACGCCGCGTTCCTTCTTCGGCAGGTAATCGAACTTGTCCTCGACCGCATATTCGGTATCGACAACGCGCTCGCCGGTCTTCGCCTTGCGCAGCGCCTCCGGCAGGCGGTGATAGGTTTGCGGGCCGATGACCACGTCGACATCCGGCGCGCGGCGGAGAATTTCCTCGCCCTCGGCCTGGGCAACGCAGCCGGCGACCCCGATCATGGTTTCGCGGCCCTGCTTTGCCCGCTCGGCCTTCAGTTCGCGGTAGCGCCCGAGCGCGGAATAGACCTTCTCGGCGGCCTTTTCGCGAATGTGGCAGGTGTTGAGCAGGATGAGGTCGGCATCCTCGATCACCTCCGTCGGCCGATAGCCGTCGGCCGCCAGCGCCTCGCCCATGCGTTCGCTGTCGTAGACGTTCATCTGGCAGCCATAGGTCTTGATGAAGACCTTGCGCTGATTGTCGACCGGAAGTGCTGTCTGTTCGCTCATGGCGGCCTTTTAACGCGCTTTGGCCCCAGAGAAAACGAAAAAAGAGAAAATGAAAAAATGGTCAGCGTCCGCGCAGCCGCTCGGCAAGGAGCGTGCGCATGCGGGCCTCGACCTCGGCAGCCGCCTCCTTGCGCCGGGTCTCGGCATCGAACACGACGGGCTCGCCGAAACAGACATCAACATCGAACGCGCGCGCCTTGATGACGCCGGCAAGCGAGGGCAGCATTTCGACATCGCCGGGCCAGGCCACGATCGGTCGCAGGAACCGCCCCATCGGCAGCCCCCTGATGCCGGTATAGGCGACCGCTACCGGCTGGACATGCACCTTGCCCGTGGGCGACAGCGGAACGGCAGAGGATGCCGCGCCGAACAGCGAATATTTGACCGGATAGATCCGGTTGCCATCCGACGTCGTGCCCTCAGGAAACAGAATGATGATCTCGCCGCCGGCAAGCCGATCTGCGATCGAGCCCACTTGCCGCCCCGTGCCGCGCTTGTCGGCGCGCTCGATGAACACCGAATTCTGCAGCCGCGCGAACAGGCCGAAGATCGGCCAGGACTTGACCTCCGACTTGGCAATGAAGGCGACCTCGGCAACCCGGCCCAGCACCACGATATCGAGCCAGGTGGTGTGGTTGGCGGATAGCAGCAGCGGACGCTGCCGCTCGATCTCGCCATGGACATGAATGCGGATGCCGAGCACGAAACAGGCGACGACGTGCCAGTAGCGCGGCAGCTTGCGGGCGATCTTCCAGCCGCGCCACAGCGCCACGATCTGCAATGGCGACAGGATAATGGTTGTCAGGAACAGAACGAAGGCGACGTAGGCGTAGCGCAGATAGATCATGCGCCCCGCCTATTCGCCCCTGCCCTTGATCGGCACGCCATAAAGCTCGAGCCGGTGATCGACGAGCTTCAGGCCATATTCGCGGGCGATCCGCTCTTGCAGGGCCTCGATCTCGGGCGACTGGAACTCGATCACCGTCCCGCTCTTCAGGTCGATCAGATGGTCGTGATGCTCTTCGGGCAGCGTCTCGTAGCGCGAGCGGCCATCGCGGAAATCGTGGCGGGCGATGATGCCGGCGTCATCGAACAGCTTCAGCGTGCGGTAGACGGTCGAAATCGAGATCCGCGAATCAATCAGCGCGGCGCGGCGGTGCAGTTCCTCGACGTCCGGGTGGTCCTCCGCCTCCTGCAGAACGCGCGCCACGACCCGGCGCTGCTCGGTCATGCGCATGCCGCGTTCGGCGCAGATTTCCTCAAGCGTTTTGGTCAGATCGTTCATCGAGAGCGCACCGGCGGTTGAGGCCGGCAATGCCGACCGAGCGTCGTTCACGGTCTCGGGTTAGCCGAGTTCGCGCCGCATGACAAGCGCGGTGGTCCGCGTTCCGTCGTCGTGGGTGTAGTAGGCCTTTCTGCGGCCGACCTCGACAAAGCCGAGCTTGCGATAGAGCGAAAGCGCCGCGGCGTTTTCCGCCGAGACTTCGAGCAGCATGGCCTCTGCCCCCATCGCGCGCGCCTCCTGCATCGACGCCACCATCAGCCGCCAGCCGAGACCGTTCCTGGAAAACTGCCGATCGACGCAAATCGTGAGGATCTCCGATTCGTCGCCGACGCTGCGCGCCAGCACAAACCCGGCCGCCTCCGCCACCCGGCGGTTCGGCCGCGCGATATGGCCATAGACCGGGCTTTGCGCCAGAAGCTTGCGGAATTCCCCCGCGCTCCAGGACGGAGAGAACCGCTTGCGATGCAGATCGGCGGCGAGGGTGAGATGCTCCTCCTCGAGCGGGAAGAGATCGAATTCAGTGTGACGTTTCAGGAAGGAAGGCAGCATGCGGCGCCTCCCTTGTGACCAAAATACGCGCGACTGGAGATGGATCGATCAAGGGCATCAAGCGTCCTCGCCGATCTCATCAGCGATGAGACGACACGCGGAGGTCGGAGCTTGCTCCCGATACTCTCTCCCGCTGGCGGGAGAGATGCCCCGAAAGGGGCAGTGAGGGTGGAGCAGCGTGTCAGTCTTTTGAGGGCGCCCGTGTGGATGCTCTCCCCCCTCACTGTCGCTGTCGCGACATCTCTCCCCTCCGGGGCGAGAAGATTGGGGGGCTGTGCGGCTGATGTGTGGGCGAGAGGCATAAGCGGCCTCCTCACGCGCGGGCGACGGCGAAGCCGAGTTGCGGCTTGGCGTCGGGGGCGCGCAGATAGAGCGGCGAGACAGGCTGGCCGGGCACAGCGCTTGCGCCGAGAACGGCGATTGTTTCGATCGTCACGCTGTCTTCCGGCATCGGCTGCGTAAGGCCGGCGACGATGGCGCCGGTACCGACGGGAAGCGCCCCGTGCTGTCGGGCAAGGTCGGCGAGATCGTCATAGACATGGGCGGCGGGCTCGGTCAGCGGTGTGCCGTCGGCGTCGAAGACCTGGACAAAAGCTTCGCCGCGACGGGCATCGAGCGTCGCCATAACGGCACTGCCCGGCCGGGGCATGCGATGCTGATACGCGATGGAAGCGAGCGAGGACACGCCGACGCACTCGGCCTTCACCGCCAGCGCCAGAGCCCGCGCGGCGGCCACGCCGATGCGCACGCCGGTGAACGAGCCCGGACCGATATTGACAGCGATGCGATCGATATCCCCGGGCTTGATGCCGGCCTCAGCGAGCGCCGCGTCTATCACGGCCATCATCCGCTCCGCATGGCCCTTGCCGATCGTTTCGACGCACCGGCCGATGATCGAGCCCGAGGCGCAATCGTATACCGCGGCCGAGCAGTCCGCCTGGGCCGTATCGAGCGCCAAGATCAGCATTCCAATCCTCAGACGGCTTCGACTTCCCGCACTTCGGGAACGAAATGATGCAGCAGATTCTGGACGCCGTGCTTCAGCGTCGCCGTCGATGACGGGCAACCCGAGCAGGCGCCCTTCATGTTGAGAAACACCGTGCCCTCGCGATAGCCGCGGAAGGTGATGTCGCCGCCATCCTGGGCAACGGCCGGGCGAACGCGGGTTTCGAGCAGTTCCTTGATGGTGGCCACGATGGTCTCGTCGCCTTCATCGAAGAATTCCTCGTCGCTGTCGGGATCGATCGCGGGCGAAGCGCCCTCCGCCATCACCGGCGCGCCGGACAGGAAATGCTCCATGATCGCGCCGAGGATCGCCGGCTTCAGGTGCTGCCACTCGGGCTCGCCCTTGGTGACGGCGACGAAATCATAGCCGAACATCACGCCCTCCACGCCGGGCACGGCAAACAGCCGGGTCGCCAGCGGCGAGACGATGGCGTCATCGGCGCTGCGGAAATCGGCATTGCCGGCTTCCATGACAACGCGTCCGGGCAGGAATTTCAGGGTCGCGGGATTGGGCGTCGTTTCCGTCTGGATGAACATATCCATCTCCAAATCAGTTCGGGCGGCTGGAGCGCGTCCAGCGGTCAACGAATTTGACCGGCAATGCCCGTTTTGTTCCTATATCGGCCCTCGGGCGGGCAAACGCAAGGGTCAGCAGAGCGCATCGATATCGGCGTCGTCCAGCCCGTCGGGCAGAACGGTGACCGGGATCGTGAACGCATTGCCGCGTCCGGCAAGCATCGAGACCAGCGGCCCCGGCCCCTCCTTGGCCGGGCCGGCGGCCAGAACCAGGATCGCGATATCCCGGTCTTCCTCGACCGCGGCATTGATCTCCTCGGCGCGGTCGCCCTCGCGGATCACGATTTCCGGATCGATGCCGATCGCCTCGCGCACATTCTCGGCGGCGCGGTTGGCGATCGTCTCGGCCTCCTCGCGCGCCTCGGCGCGGATGATCTCCTGAACCCCGATCCACTCCTGCGCATCGTGCTGCGGAATGATGTAGCACAGCACCAGCCCGCCATTGGAATTCTTGGCGCGGCGGCCGGCATAGCGCACGGCGCGGATGCATTCGGGCGTATCGTCCACGATGGCCATGAATTTTCGGCGATGTCCGGCCTCGCCGGAAAGACGTTTGGAAACCATTGTGTCACCCCACCAATCTCAAGAAAGCCCGCGCGGCTGTTGAAGACAAGACTGCGGCTGGAACGCGTCCGCGAGGAAAACGCTCCATCCCATCACTTTCGCCGCATTCCGGCGGAGGTCGGGCGTTTCCGCCCGACTGCAGAATGCGGCAGGCCGGGCCGGCCCATGCCGGCGGCCAAGCAAACATCATATCATGAAATTCAGAAAATCAAGCGCCGGAGACCTGTCAGAGCAGCCCGACGATCTCATGAACGTCTTTCATGGTCTTCTGCGCGATGGCCCCTGCCCGCTCGCCGCCATCCTTCAGGACGGCATCGATATGGCCCGGATCGTCGTTCAGACGCCGCATCTCGGCGGTGATCGGCGCAAGCACAGTAACGGCAAGATCGGCCAGCGCCGGCTTGAACTGCGAGAACTGCTGGCCGCCGAATTCGGCGAGCACATCGGCCTTGGTACGATCCGAAAGGGCTGCGAAAATGCCGACAAGATTGTCGGCCTCCGGCCTTCCCTTCAGCCCCTCGACCTCGCTCGGCAGCGCATCCGGATCGGTCTTGGCCTTGCGGATCTTGCGCGCCACGGTCTCGGCATCGTCGGTGAGGTTGATGCGCGAGAGATCCGACGGGTCCGATTTCGACATCTTCTTGGTGCCGTCCTTCAGGCTCATCACCCGGGGCGCGGGGCCTTCGATCAACGGCTCCACCATCGGGAAGAAAGCGTGCACCGGCTGGTCGCCAACGGTGATGTCGACGCCCGTCCCGGTCGCGCGGATTTTCTTCTCGAAATCGAGATTGAATTTCATCGCGATATCGCGGGTCAGTTCCAGATGCTGCTTCTGGTCGTCGCCGACCGGCACATGGGTGGCGCGGTAGACCAGAATATCGGCCGCCATCAGGCTCGGATAGGCGAGCAGGCCGAGCGAGGCGTTCTCGCGGTCCTTGCCGGCCTTGTCCTTGAACTGGGTCATCCGGTTCATCCAGCCGATGCGAGCGACGCAGTTGAAAATCCAGGCAAGCTCGGCATGCTGCGGCACGGCCGACTGATTGAAGACGATGTGCTTTTCGGGATCGATGCCGGCGGCGAGATAGGCGGCGGTAATCGCGCGCGTCTGCCCCTTCAGGTCCTCATGGACAAGCTGCGCGGTGATCGAATGCATGTCGACCACGCAATAGATGCAGTCCATCTTGTCCTGAAGCGCCACGAATTTTCTGAGCGCGCCGAGATAATTGCCGAGATGCAGATTGCCGGTCGGCTGGACGCCGGAGAAGATTTGCGGCTTGAATTCACTCATGTCAGTTCTCTTTCGGACGGGTGGAAGGCCCGGTTCATCGGGTTTTGCTGGCAGCGCTTATGCACCGCGGCGCGCGGCGCGTCAAACTGAGAAGCGGCTTACCCCCTGCGACGCCGCACGAGCTTCATGATCAGCGCCCGGTTGACCCCGCCGGTGGCGAGCACCAGACAGAAATAGACCACCATGGCGATCGCGATCAGGATCGCGACACCGCCGAGCTGCTGCATGAAATGCGCCCCCGGCGCAAACCAGGCCGAAAGCTTCACTGCCGTAAATTTCACCGCTGCCGCCATCGCGGCACCGCTCAGGACGATCAGCGGTATACGGCGCATCAGCAGGCTGTCGAACTTCAGATGACCGGAGATCACGAGCGTGGTCGCCAGCAGAACCACATTGGTCCAGCCGGAGACCACTTCGGCAAGCGCGATGCCGCGTTCGGCCAGAATCGGAAACAGCGAGATGGCGAGCACGGAGTTGATTGCGACCGCGATCATGGTGAACCGCATCGGCAGCTTGGTGTTTTCACGGGCGTAAAAGGCCGGTTGCAGCGCCTTGGTGAGCGCGAAGGCCGGCAGGCCGAAGGCATAGACCGTCATGATTGCCGCCACCAGCGTGGTGGTTTCGGGCGTAAACGCGCCGCGCTCGTAAAGCACGCGCGTGATCTCGGTCGAAATCATCATCAGCCCGAACGCCGCCGGGACCGTAAGGAACAGCACGAATTCGATGGTGCGGTTCTGGATGTGGCCGGCTTCCTTGAAATTGCCGCCTTTCAGGGCCCGCGACAATTCCGGCAGCAGCACCACGCCGCCCGCCACGCCGACGACGCCCAAGGGAAGCTGATAGAGCCGATCGGCATATTGCAGCGCCGAGATCGCGCCGTCCTTGCCTGACGCCACCGCCTGGCCGATCAACTGGTTGATCTGGATGACGCCGCCGGTCACCGCCGCCGGCACGGCGAGCGCGACGAGCCGCCTGATCTTCGGCGTGATCCTCGGCATGCGCAAGGTGAAGCGCATGCCGGCACGGCGGACATCGAACCACACAACGGCAAGCTGGATGATGCCCGCGCCGAGCACGCCCCAGGCAAGATATTCCGCCATCATCTGCGGATCTGCCTTGACCCAGACGCCATAGGCCAGCACCGCGATCAGCACGACATTGAGGAAGACCGGCGCGATCGCGGCGGCAAAATAGCGGTGCAGGGAATTCAACATGCCGCTCATCATCGCCATCAGCGACATGCAGATCAGATAGGGAAACATCACCGATGACAGCCTGACTGTCATCTCGAACTTGTCGGCATCGTCGGCAAAGCCCGGCGCGATGATGAAGCGCACAAGGAGCGGCATCGCCAGCTCCATCACAACGGTGATCAGGAACAGCGCGGTGAACAGTACACCCAAAACCTGCTCGGCAAAGCGCTTGGCGCCATCGACCCCGCTTTCCTCGATCTCCTTGGAAAACAGCGGCACGAAGGCGGCGTTGAACGCGCCTTCGGCAAACAGCCGGCGAAACAGGTTGGGAAAGCGGAAGGCGGCGTAAAACACGTCGGCCATCGGCCCGTTGCCAAGCGCTGCGGCCATCATGGTTTCGCGCGCGAAGCCGAACAGGCGGCTTGCGAAGGTGGCGCCGCCGACGGTGGCGAACTTGCCGGCGAGGCTCATTTTTCGCGCCCGTCCTTTGCATCAACCCGGCGCGGACGCGTGCCGTTTTCGGCCGGCAGCAGCATGCCGGGCGGCATGCCCCTGCGGTAATCGTCGCCCTTCTCCTCAAGCACCGCCTTCATCCGCTCGACGATCGCCGCCTGCCGGCTCTCGCTGGTGATCTTGGCGCCAACGAGATCGGTCACGTAGAAGCTGTCGATGACCTTCTCGCCGAAGGTGGTGATCCGCGCGGTCTGGATATCGAGCGAAAGCTCCGACAGCGTCTGGGTCACGTCGGCAAGCAGGCCCGTGCGGTCAAGGCATTCGATCTCGATGACCGTGAAGATGTTGGAGAGCTTGTTCGACACCGACACATGGGTCGGAACCGAGAACGGACGCACCGAGCGTCGCTCGCGTTGGCGCGCGGCGATCAGCTGGTTGAGGTGCTTGCGGCCGGACAGCAGGTCCTCGATCAGCTTGCCGATCGTATTGGCGCGGCGCAGCTCATCGGCGTCATCGTCAAAGGCCCGGTTCAAAAGGATGGTGTCGAGCGCGCGGCCATCCGTGGTGGTGAATATCTGGGCATCGGCGATGTTCGCCCCGGTCGCGGCACAGGCGCCGGCGATGATCGACAGCAGACGCGGATGGTCGGGCGCCAGAAGCGTGAGCTCGGTGATGTCGTGGAACGCATTGGTGCGCACCATGGTGGAGAACAATTGCCGCGACTTGTCAGCCTCGCGGATAAAGCGGGCATGGCGGACCTGATCTTCCAGCGGCACCGAAAGAAGATAGTTCTGATATTGCAGATTGGCGTATTTGCGCCGCTCGGCATCCTCCCAGCCGTTGAGCGAATCTTCCAGCAATTCGACGGCGCGCTCGGCCCGCGCCTTGCGGGAAACGGCGGAAAAGCCACCGGACAGCAGGATTTCGGTTTCGTAATAAAGCGTGCGCAACAACTGCCCCTTCCAGCCGTTCCAGACATCGGGCCCAACGGCGCGGATATCGCAGACGGTCAGGATCAGCAGGAGGTTGAGCCGTTCGAGCGACTGGACCTTGTCGACGAAATCGACAACCGTCTTGCGGTCGTTGAGATCGCGGGTCTGCGAGGTCATCGACATCAGCAGGTGATGTTCGATCAGCCAGGCGACCTGTTCGGTCTGCTTCGCCGTCAATCCGAAGCGCGGGCAGAGCTTGCGCGCAACCCGTGCGCCGGCGATCGAGTGATCCTCCTTGCGGCCCTTGGCGATATCGTGCAGCAGCACCGCGACATAAAGCACGGTCCGGTCCTCGACCGACTGGATCAGGCGTGCGGCGAGCGGATGAAGCTCCGATTCGCCGCCGGCATTGTCGATCTCCGACAGCACGGCGACCGCGCGGATCAGATGCTCGTCGACCGTGAAATGATGATACATGTTGAACTGCATCATCGATACGATGCGGCCGAATTCCGGGATGAAGCGGCCAAGGACGCCGGCCTCGTTCATGCGCCTGAGATAAAGCGCCGGGTCGTTGCGCGAGGTCAGGATCGACAGGAACAGCCGGTTGGCCTCCTCGTTTTCCCTGAGCTCGGCATTGATCAGCGACAGTGAGCGCGTCACCACCTTCAAGGCGTCCGGATGGAATTCGAGGTCGTTGATCACCGCGACATAGAAGAAGCGGATGATGGCGACCGGGTCCTTCTTGAATACGTCCGGCTCGGCAAGCGCGATCCGCCCGCTGTCGGAGACGAATTCGAGCGAGCCCGCAATCTTGCGCTGGCGCTTGTAGAGCTTCGACCAGACCACCTGTCCGATCGTCGGCGAGGCCTTGGCCTGCTGCTCTTCCAGGTCGGAGCAGAAGATGCGGGTCAGGTCGCCGACATCCTTGGCGACCAGGAAATAATGCTTCATGAACCGCTCGACCGCCGAAAGGCCGGGCCGGTCCTGATAGTCGAGGGCGGCGGCGATTTCGGCCTGCACGTCGAATGTCAGGCGCTCCTCGGCCTTGCCGGTCAGGAAATGGAGGTGGCAGCGCACCGTCCACAGAAAATCCTCGGCGCGCAGGAACAGCTTCAGCTCCTGGCGCGACAGAACGCCGAGCTCCACAAGCTGGGCGGTATCACGCACGCGATAGTAATATTTCGCGATCCAGAACAGCGTGTTGAGATCGCGCAACCCGCCCTTGCCCTCCTTGACATTGGGGACCACGAGATAGCGCGTGTCGAAGGATTTCTGGTGGCGCTGGTCGCGTTCGGCAAGCTTGGCGGCGATGAAATCCGGGCCGGTATCGGCGACCACTTCCTTGTCGAAACGCCGCTCCAGCGCGTTGGCGAGCGCCTTGCGCCCGGTGATGTAGCGCATTTCCAGGATCGAGGTGCGGATGGTCATGTCCGCCTTGGAGAGCTTGATGCACTCCGTCACGCTGCGGGTCGCATGGCCGACCTTCTGGCCCATGTCCCAGAGCATGTAGAGGATATATTCGATCGCCTTCAGCGTATCGGCCCGGTCGGTTTCCTCGATCAGGAACAGAAGGTCGATATCGGAGCCCGGCGCCAGCGTGTCGCGCCCGTAGCCGCCGACGGCGGTGATCGCGAATTCCTTGCGGGTATCGGGAAAGATCGTGCGGGTGACCAGATCATGCAGCGCGATCAGCATCTGGTCCTCAAGCCAGGAGATGCGCCGCGCGCATTCCAGCCCGCCGCCATCGGCCTTCAGCAGTTCATAGGCGCGGGCGCGACCGGCGGCGTTGACTTCCTTCAGCCGCGCCAGGATCGCCTGACGCGTCGCATCCGGATTGCCGTCATTCTTGCGCGCGATCGCACGCAACTCGTTGCGCAGCGCCGAAGGCTCGAATACCTCCGTCATGGCATAGGAACCGGCTTGTGGCGGCGCGCCCTTCACGGTGTTCTGCGCCGTACGTTCGCGCTGTTCCGGTGTCCGCTGCTCTGCCCTTTTTGTCTGCATAGACCTGCCTTTTCATCGGCGGTTCTCGCGCCGCCGGTGGTGTCTTAAAGCAAATCACTCATCAATGGAAACGGCATCATGCATTTTCCGCTTCAGCGCGTAGAGCGTTTCCAGCGCCTCGCGCGGGGTCATGTCGTCGGGCCGAATGTCGGCGAGCATGGCCTCGACCTCAGAGGCTTTCGGCGCGGGCTCGGGCGTGCGCATCGCGGACTGGAACAGCGGCAGATCATCGATCAGGCTCGCGGCCGGGTTCTTGCGGTCGGCATCCTCCAGCCGCGTCAGCACGTTCTTCGCGCGCTTGACCACGGCGGCGGGAAGGCCCGCGAGGCGGGCGACCTGGATGCCGTAGGAGCGATCCGCCGCGCCGGGCCCGACTTCGTGCAGAAACACGACATCGCCCTTCCACTCCTTGACCCGCATCGTCGCGTTCACAAGGCGCGAAAGCTTTTCCGAAAGCGCGGTCAGCTCATGAAAATGAGTCGCGAACAGGCCCCGGCAGCAATTGACGTCGTGCAGATGCTCGACCGCCGCCCAGGCGATCGACAGCCCGTCGAAGGTCGCCGTGCCGCGCCCGATCTCGTCGAGAATCACCAGCGAGCGCGGGCCCGCCTGATTGAGGATTGCCGCCGTCTCGACCATCTCGACCATGAAGGTCGAGCGCCCGCGCGCCAGATCGTCGGAGGCGCCGACGCGCGAGAACAGCCGATCGACAATGCCGATATGGGCCTTTTCCGCCGGTACATAGGCGCCGATCTGGGCGAGGATCGCGATCAGCGCGTTCTGGCGCAGGAAGGTCGATTTACCGCCCATATTGGGGCCAGTGAGCAGCCAGAGGCAGCCATTTTCGCCCGTGACCGGCGAGAGCGTGCAGTCATTGGCGACGAAGGGACCGGCCGATTGCTTGCGCAGCGCCTGCTCGACGACGGGGTGACGCCCGCCCTCGATCTCGAAGGCCGTGGTGCCATCGACCTGCGGCCGGCAATAGGCCTCCGCCTCCGCCAGCACGGCAAGACCGGCCGACACATCGATGATAGCCAGCGCATGCGCGCCTTGCTTCAGACTTTCGGCGGCGGCCACGACGTTGCGGCGGAGCGTCTCGAAGGCTTCCAGTTCGATCGCCAGCGCCTCGCCCGCTGCATTGGCAATCCGGCTTTCCAGATCGGCAAGCTCGGCGGTGGTGAACCGCATCGCATTCGCCATGGTCTGGCGGTGGATGAATTTCGCCTTGGCCGCATCGCCCTCGGTCAGCGCGCGGGCATTGCCGGCGGTGACCTCGATGAAATAGCCGAGCACGTTGTTGTGCTTGATCTTCAGCGCCTTGACCCCGGTTTCCTCGGCATATTGCGCCTGCAGCCCGGCGATGATCCGGCGGGACTTGTCGCGCAGCCCCCGCGCCTCGTCGAGCGCATTGTCCGCACCTTCGCGCACGAAACCGCCATCGCGCTTGAGGAGCGGCAGCTCCTCGTCAAGGGTTGCGGCAAGTTGCTGCTCAAGGTCATGCGGCAGGGCCTGGAGTGATGCCAGCGCTGCGGAGAGTTCGGCCGGCAGGTCCGCGCCGGACAGCACGTCGGCGATCGCGCGGGCAACCGTGAGGCCGCGCTGGATTGCGCCGAGATCGCGCGGGCCGCCGCGATCGAGCGCAAGCCGCGACAGCGCGCGCGGCATGTCGGGCAACTGCTTCAGATGGTCGCGCACGGCATCCGAACGCGCAACGTCGGAAAGGAAGAAGCCCACCGAGTCGAGCCGCGCATGGATGGTCTCGACATCGGTCAGCGGCGACATCAGCCGTTCGCCAAGCAGCCGCGCGCCGCCACCGGTCACCGTCCGGTCTATCGCCTTCAGCAGCGAGCCGTCGCGCCCGCCGGCCATGGTGCGCACCAGTTCGAGGTTGGAGCGGGTGGCGGGGTCGATGAACATCGCGCCGGACGCGCCGTCCTGCTCGGGAATGCCGATCGGCGGGCGTTCGTTGATCTGGGTCTTTTCGACATAGGCGACGGCGGCCGCGGCGGCGGAGAGTTCCGGCCGCGAGAACCGCCCGAAACCATCGAGCGTGGCCACGCCGAAAAAGCGGCCGAGACGGTCCTGCGCGGTTGCGCCGTCGAACAGCACGGCCGGCTGCGGCGAGACCGCGCGGCCGAGAAGATCGAAGACCGGGCGCAGCTTCTCGTCGGCAAACACGGTGTCGGCAACGACCAGTTCGCGCGGCTCCACGCGCATGATATCGGCGGCGAGCCTGCTTTCGGACGACGAGCACACGCGGAAGACGCCGGTGGAGATATCGATCCAGGCGAGGCCGTAATTGCTCTCCCCCTCGCCGCCCTTCACCCGCGACAGCGCCATCAGATAGTTGCTCTCGCCGGGCGCAAGCAGCTTGTCCTCGGTGATCGTGCCCGCCGTCACCAGCCGGGTGACGTCGCGCCGGACCACGGATTTCGAGCCGCGCTTCTTGGCCTCGGCCGGGTCCTCGGTCTGCTCGCACACGGCGACCCGGAAGCCGAGGCCGATGAGCTTTTGCAGATAGTCGTCTGCGGCATGAACCGGCACGCCGCACATCGGAATATCGCGGCCGAGATGCTGGCCGCGCTTGGTGAGGGTGATCGACAATGCGCGCGCCGCCTCGACGGCATCGTCGAAGAACAGCTCGTAGAAATCGCCCATCCGGTAGAACAGCAGCAGATCGGGATTGGCGGCCTTGATCTCGATATACTGCTCCATCATCGGCGTTGCCGATGCCCGGCTTTCCTCGGAGATCAGTTCTTCGGTCGGAATACGATTATCGTCTGCCACGGCGCACGCTCGAAATGAAGGGAATTGCCCTCTTCATCTGTCACGATTTCTTGCGGCTCGAAAGTGTCGGCGGCAAGAAAGCTGGGCAAAACGTGATGGTGGCGGGGATCGGGTTACAAGCGGGCGGGAGGGTTCAGTCGAATTCTGGCTGTCTGTTCCCGCGCAGCTTGGCAGCCATCAGCCCCCCACTTGAGGGCACCGCATATGGCTGATCTCGGAGAATCAAAAAGGAACAGATTGGAATCGTAGGGGGGCCAAATTTCCAGCTCGTTGACAAACGTCTCCCACATTCCGGGTCATCCTCGGGCTTGACCCGAGGATCCAGGCCACCCGGTAAAGTCTCATTATAAATCTTTGCAAATTCCGCCGCTTAAGCCGCCTGGATGCTCGGATCAAGTCCGAGCATGACCCAAGAACAATGGATCGATGACAAACGATGGTCAAAGCTTGGGGCGCTTTGCCTGCAGTCTGAGAGTCCACGTTTATTCCGCATATGCGATAGCCCTGCCCTCAAGGGGGGAGATTGATTGGGGGCTATGCGGCCCTCTCCGAAAACCTTCAGCTCGCGAACCGTCCGGCGTCGGCGCCGTAATAATTCAGATAGCGATCCGAGATCGAGCTGATGGGCAGCACGATCAGCACGTCGGTGGTGTTGAAGGCGTGATCGATGACCGCGCCCTCGCCCACCATCGCGCCGAGGCGCAGATAGCCCTTGATCAGCGGCGGCAGGCCGGTGAGCGCGCGACGACCGGAGGCCTCTTCCGCCGGCAGCAGGTTCATGTCGACGGCCAGTTCAGGCCGGGCGGCAACCGCCCAGTCGCCGGTGGCGCGGGCGTTGTGATGCAGGAAGGAAAGCGCCATGGCGTGGTCAGCGGGATCGGTGCCATGGAAGGAGGCGCAACCGAACATCACGCCGATATCGTGCTTCAGCGCATAGGCCCAGTTGCCCTGCCAGAGCAGTTCCACGGTGCGCTTGCTGCGGTAATCCGGCAGCACGCAGGAGCGGCCGAGCTCCATGAACCGCACTTCGGGATGGCGGGCGACGAGGTCGGCGGTCTGGAATTCGGAATCGGAGTAGAACCCGCCATGCTCCATCGCCACTTCGTGGCGCAGCAGACGGTAGGTGCCGACGATCTGGTCTTCGGGCTCGCCCTCGATCTTGTGGTCGACGACCAGAAGATGGTCGCAGATATCGTCCCAGCGGTCGAAATCGCGCTTGGCGCGCATCGCGGCTTCCGGCAGGCGGGCCTGCATCTCCTCCACGAAAACGCGGTAACGGATGGCCTGCGCCGCGTCGATCTCCGCGGCGGTTTCCGCAATCCGGGTCTCCAGACTGCCGATGCGGCCGAGCACGTTGTTACCGGCCACCGCGATCGAAGCGTCTGCTGGGACCGATGGTTGCAGAAGATCAAGGACTTCCATCGTCATCGCACGTTCCGGATCATTTGTCTTGGGTGTCATAAAGCACTTTACTGCGACAGGTTCGTGACAGCCGCATCCCGTATTCTGAGGGCGGGAGAAGGTCTGGCTCAACGCCTCCCCGCGCCGTTTCCGTGCTATCCGGGCAACCGCCCGACTGGAAGAAACTGTAATACATGGCGGTGGCCAGGTCCAGCCGCTTTTGACGAAACGCCAATAACGGGGTCAGGCCGGAGGGCCTTTCAACTCATTGAATGGCAAGGTTTTCTGCTAATATACCCGCCGCTGACCCTCAGGCCTTGTCCTTGCCCGATCCGTTCAGCAGGAACTCCTGAATGAAGATCATGACGGCGCCGATGGTGATGTAGCTGTCGGCGAGATTGAAGATCGGAAACGTCCAGTCGCCGACATGGAAGCGAATATAATCGACGACGTGCCCATAGATGAAGTGATCGAGAATATTGCCGAGCGCGCCCGAAACCACCAGCGCGAAGCCGATCAGCGCGAACACCTGCCCCGGCGCGGTCCGCCGCCAGAGATAGATCACGACCGCCACGATCGCCAGCCGCATCGCCACCAGCGCCCAGCCATTGGTGTCGGAGAGCAGCGAGAACGCGATCCCCGGATTGTAGGTCTTGAACAGGCCGAGGAAGGGCAGCACGTCATAGGTCCGGTGCAGCGGCAGATAGACCTCGACCGCTAATTTGATCACCGCGTCGATGAGAACGGCGATCACGATGAACAGGACCGCGGGGCCCGGGCGCGAAAGCGAAAACTTCATCGGCCGGGCTCCTCAAGCGACAGAAGATGGCGGCGGGCTTCATACAGCATCACTGCGGTGGCGACCGCCAGATTGAGAGAATCGGCCCTGCCCTGCTGGGGAATGCGCGCAAGCCTGTCCGCGCCCTCGGCAAGCTCGGGTGGCAGGCCCTGCTGCTCATTGCCCATCAGGAGCACGATCGGTTTTTTGGTGTAATCGATGGTGCGGTAATCGACGGAGCCGGCGAGGTGCGTGGCGACGATTTCCGCGCCGCTTTTCCGCGCCCAGTCCAGAAACGCCTTCGGCTCGGCGCGCGAGACCGGCAGCGCGAAAACCGAGCCCATCGTAGCCCGCACCGTTTCCAGCGAAAACGGATCGGTGGTCTCGCCGACCAGAATGATGCCGGACGCGCCGGCGGCATCCGCCGTGCGGATGATCGTGCCGAGATTGCCCGGATCGCGCACCCGGTCGAGGGCGATATAGGTCTCGTTCTTCTGCGGCGCGATCTCGGCAAGCGGGCGGTAATGGCTTTCAAAGACGCCGGCGACCATCTGCGGATTGTCGCGGCGGGTTATCGCGCCGAGCACCTTTTCGGAGACTTCCAGCACCAGCCCGCCGGAGGCGACCGTCTTGGCGGCGGCCTTCTCCACCGGCGCCTTGCCCTTGGCGGCCTTGGCGTAGATCAACGTGCGGATCGTCCAGCCAAGTTCCAGCGCATCGATGATCAGCTTCAGCCCCTCGGCCAGAAAGGTGCCGCTTTCCTCGCGGTGCTTCTTCTGGCTGAGCGCCCTGATATCCTTGATGATCGGGTTGGAGAGGCTGGTAACCTCCTTGACCGTGCCGACGCGCGGCGCGCGTTCCTTCTCGAAGCTCATTGTGGCAACCACCGCGCATAAAGGGATGTGGAGAGCGCCCTGCCCGGCTCGGTTCCGGAAAGCCCGCCCTCGCGGATGACGAGTTCGCCCGATTCGACAACGCCGCCGAAACCACGCATGGTCTCCATCATCAGTTCATGGATCGAATAGAAGCTGGCGCGGATCGAATAGGCCGTCAGCACCAGACCGAGCGCATCGGGCTTCAGGATCGCGCGGCAGAGATCGAGCATGCGCGGCAGGTGCTCGAACAACTGCCAGACCTCGCCATTGGGACCGCGGCCGAATTTCGGCGGATCCGTCAAGATAATGTCGTAGTGGTTGCCGCGCCGCTCCTCGCGCTCGATGAATTTCATCGCGTCGTCGCAGATCCAGCGGATCGGCTTGTCGTTGAGGCCCGACAGCGCCTGGTTCTCGCGCGCCCAGCCGATCGCCTTCTTGGAGGCATCGACATGGGTTACCTCGGCGCCGGCGGCTGCTGCCACCAAGGAGGCGACGCCGGTGTAGCCGAAGAGGTTCAGCACCTTCGGCTTTGCGCCGCCGCGCTGTCCGGCAGTCTCCAGCACGTCGCGCATCCACTGCCAGTGGGCGACCTGTTCGGGAAACACGCCGACATGGCGAAAGGCGGTGAAGCGGCCGAGAAAATCGATATCCATGATTCGAAGCGGCCAGGTCTCGCCCAGTGCCGCCTTCGGAAACATCCACCGGCCCATGCCCTCCTCATCGGTATCGCCGGTAAACACCGCATCGGCATTCGCCCAGACCTTCTCCTCCAGCAGCGGCGGCCACAGCGCCTGCGCCTCGGGCCGCACGATGCGGTAGTCGCCATACTGCTCGAGCTTCAGCCCGTGGCCGCTGTCGATAAGATGGAAGCCATCGGCCGATACCGATTCGAGAATGTGAGGAATGCGCTCCGCCGGCCGCTCGCCGGGCTTCATCGCCACCCATTGCGGCTCCGGCTGACGGCTCTTGCGCTCGGCCGGTTCGCGAGGCTCCTCGCGACGGCGCGGGGCCTGGCCGCGCTGCGGCTTGGACGAAGGCGCATTGCGGCGCTCACCCTTGCCGGGCTTGCGGCGTGTCTTGTCCTGTTTCGGAGGCGTCATGAGAGGCCGTTATCCCGGATTGGTCGAAAGCTCGCGGTTTATCAGCCCTGCCGGGAAAATGGCAAGTCTTGTCGGCTGCCGCTGATTTAAGCCGAGGGCAGCCGGTCGAGCCGGCGGGTCTGCGGCAATTCCGCGGGCTGGGTCTTCTGGCGGTCGGCCTCGGCGCGCCACTGCGCGGCCTCGCGCTTCTTGGCCTTGGCGGTCTTGCGGTGCTTGCGCTGGGAAAACCACGTGGCCAGCGACCCGAAAACGAGGCCCAGGATGAAGGCGATGAAGATATAGACGAAGAACGGCGCGGAGACGGAAAGCACCTGATCTGCGGCATTGAAAGGGTTGAGCGCCATGGTCACCGACTGGCGGTTGGCCACGCAAAGCACGATAAGCACGACCCCGATCGGCACCAGAATGAGAATGTTGATCAGTTTTTTGGTCATGATGCGCGCCCTGTTCTTAATTTCCGCCGTCAATTGCCGTTTTTCTGGTCCGGATTGAGGCGTTCGCGCAGTTCCTTGCCGGTCTTGAAGAACGGCACCCACTTCTCTTCAACGAACACGGCATCGCCGGTGCGCGGGTTCCGGCCCGAGCGCGAAGGCCGGTTCTTGACCGAAAACGCGCCGAAACCGCGCAGTTCGACCCGGTTGCCCGCGGCCAGCGCATCGGCGATTTCATCGAGAATGGCGTTCACGATGTTCTCGACATCGCGGTGATAGAGATGCGGATTACGCGCCGCAACAATCTGAACCAGCTCCGACTTGATCACATTCGACCCCTCAAATCCATGATTTTCATTGCCAATTAGTCTGCCCCACAGACCATGGCCCGTCAACAAGTCCGATCCGCCCCGGCACGATTTCGCCCCGCCCCGTCGCCTTTATAAATCCGTTGTGGCTGAGAAAGCCTCAAACTCGACCTGTTTACGTTATACGCGTCACCGAGTTCAAGTGGCCGAAGACACAAGATGACGCGATTTGGCAAGCAGGCGCATCTTGCTGGCGGGGATGTCGCCGCGATGCAACAAGGCACAGGCTTGCTGCTTGATTGCGGCCCCGCCAATGCCTAGATGGTCAGCTTGTTCTCGACCGCGAAACATAATAACCGTGGGGCTTCGAGTGCACGCACGCAATGGACACCGAAACGACACGGCATGACAGTTTCCGAGGCAACAGACCGGGCATCGATCGACCAGGCTTTCCGCAGGGCGGCAAAGCATACGCGCACCGTGCGGCGGTTGAAGATCTTGCTGCCGATCGCCGCCTTCGCGATCGCCATCGCGCTGATCGCCATGGCCTTCGTGCAGTCGCTGGTGCCCGACAACATTTCGCTTGGCTCGGCCACGATTGAAGACGGGATGATCGTCATGACCAATCCCGGCATAACGGGCCGCAATCGTGACGGCATCCCCTATTCGCTAAAGGCCGACCGGGCGCTTCTGCCCGCCGCCAATCCGGACGACAGCACCGTGCTCCTGGAAAACGTGACGGCGCAGGTGCCGGTCGAGGATTCGGTGACGGCGGTGGTCGACGCCGCGCGCACGCTTTACGACCGGGCGACCGAATATCTCAATATCGACGAGCCATTCACCATCAAGCTTTCGAACGGCATGCACGCGGAATTCAACTCCGCCGCGATCGATATCCAGGGCGGCACGCTTCAAAGCGACGACCCGGTGACCGTGACCGCGCCGCAGGCCTCGGTGGTTGCCCGAAACATAAATATCACCGATAACGGACAGAAAATTCGGTTCGGGGGCGGTGTTCATGTTACACTTTCTCCGTCTGCCCTCGGTCAGGGCAATCAGTGAGGTTATCGATGGATTTGGGCATTTTGAAATTCAGAACCGGCATGGCACCGGCGGCGATCGCAATCGCCTCGCTCTGTTTTGCCAGTCTGCCGGCCGATACGGCGTTCGCGCAGTCCACCGAGACCACCGGCTTCCAGCTCGCCGGCGACCAGCCCATCGATATCGATGCCGATGAATTCGAGGTCGATGACGCGACCAAGCTGATCACCTTTTCCGGCAATGTCGTTGCCGTGCAGGGCGTCAACACGGTGCGCGCCGCCAAGATGACGGTGCGCTACGAAGGCGGCTCCACCGGCATCGCCTCGGGCCAGGGCGATATCGACCGCATTGATCTCACCGGTGGCGTTCGCCTCGATACCGACACCCAGTCGGCAACCGGTGATACCGGCCATTTCGACATGCCGAGCCAGCAATTCGTGCTGGAAGGCAAGGAAGTCGTGCTCAAGGAAAACGGCAATGTCTTTGTCGGCTGCAAGCTGACGGTCAACATGGCGACCAGCCAGGCCAAGCTTGACGCCTGCGGCAAGCGCGTCCAGATCCGCCTCAATCCGCAATCGCGGCCCGGCAACTGATCCGGGGGTGCATGTGAACAAGGCAAAATCCGCAGCGCCGCGGCCGGCTGCCCCGACGGCAGAGACCGCACAGCCGAAGACCGACAATGGCCGCCCGCCCGTCAACTACGAAGGCACGCTGATTGCCGAAGGCCTGACCAAGTCCTACCGCAATCGCCGCGTGGTAAATGGCGTATCGCTGGTCGTGCGCCAGGGCGAGGCCGTTGGCCTGCTCGGCCCGAACGGCGCCGGCAAGACCACCTGCTTCTACATGATCACCGGTCTCGTTCCGGTGGATGAGGGCCGCATCGCGCTGCACGGGCGCAACGTTACCGGCCTGCCGATGTATCGCCGTGCCCGGCTCGGCGTCGGCTACCTGCCGCAGGAAGCCTCGATCTTCCGCGGCCTCACCGTGGAAAACAACATCCGCGCCGTTCTGGAGCTCACGCCGCTGAACAAGCGCGAGCGCGAGGACAAGCTGGAACAGCTCATGGAGGAGTTCGGCATTGCGCGGCTGAGGAAATCGCCGGCGGTGGCGCTTTCCGGCGGCGAGCGGCGGCGTCTCGAGATCGCCCGCGCGCTGGCCACCGACCCGGCCTTCATGCTGCTTGACGAACCCTTTGCCGGCGTCGACCCGATTTCGGTCTCCGATATCCAGGGGCTGATCCGTCATCTGACAGAGCGCGGCATCGGCGTGCTGATCACCGACCACAATGTGCGCGAGACGCTCGGCATGATCGACCGCGCCTATATCATTCACGCCGGCGAGGTGCTGACCCACGGCAGGGCCTCGGAAATCGTCGCCAACACCGATGTGCGCAGACTTTATCTCGGCGACAATTTCAGCCTCTGACGATATCGAGCGTCGCTCGTCCGCGCGCACGATTCGGCCTTGATCATCAAGCAATTTTTATGCCAATCTACCTGCCTGAAATGGCCGGCCTCTGCCGGCTGCGCATTTTTTGTGGGGCGTTTACATGGCACTTGGCGCCAAACTGTTTCTGAAACAAAGCCAGTCGCTGGTCATGACCCCGCAATTGATGCAGTCGATCCAGCTTCTGCAGATGCCCCATGCAGAGCTCACCGCCTTTATCGCGCAGGAAGTGGAGAAGAACCCGCTTCTGGAGATGGGGGGCGAGGAAGGCCACGGGGACGAGAGACCCGAAGCCGCAGAGCTTCCGGCCCACGAAAATCCGGAGCCGTCAAGCGACTGGTTCCGGGAGGACAGCCAGGCTTCCGACCGGCTGAAGGAAAGCCTCGACAGCAATTACGACAGCGCTTTCACCGAGGATGCGCCAACGTCGCGACCCGACGCGCCGGAACTGATGAGCCAGTGGAAATCGATGCCCGGCGGGGGCGGCGACGACCATGTCGACCTCGACGAGTTCGTCGCCAGCCGGCCCTGCCTGCGCGAACATCTGACCGACCAGATTGCCCTGAGCTTTCGCGATGCGCGCGCCCAGGCGATCGCGCGTCACCTGATCGACTATCTCGACGACGCCGGCTATTTTCGGGGAGAGCCGTCCGAGATCGCCGGCAATATCGGCATCGGCGCCGATGATGTGACGCATGTGCTCGAAAGGCTCAAATCGCTCGATCCGCCGGGCGTCTTCGCCCAGTCGTTGTCCGACTGCATGCGCGAGCAGCTCAGGCAGCGCGGCCGGCTGGACCCGGCCATGGAAGCGCTGGTCGACAATCTCGATCTGGCGGCGCGGCGGGATTTCCAGAAGCTGCGACGCATCTGTGGCGTCGACGACGACGACCTGCTCGACATGATGGCGGAACTGCGCCGGCTGAACCCGAAACCCGCAAGCGCGTTTTCCAGCGATCCTTCAGAATCGGTGCTGCCCGATGTGATCGTCACAGCGCGGCCCGGCGGCGACTGGCAGATCGAGCTCAACAGCGACACGCTGCCGCGGGTGCTGGTCAACCGCCCCTATCTGGCCGAGATCAAGGCGTCGCGGGGGATGTCGGAAGCGGACCACACCTTTCTCAACACCTGCCTGCAGAATGCCAACTGGCTGACCCGAAGCCTCGACCAACGGGCCCGCACCATCATGAAGGTCGCCGGCGAGATTGTGCGGCTGCAGGAAGGTTTTCTGCGGCATGGCGTCGACCATCTGCGCCCGCTCAATCTCAGGACGGTGGCCGAGGCGATCAAGATGCATGAGTCGACCGTTAGCCGCGTCACCTCCAACAAATACATCCTCACGCCGCGCGGGCTGTTCGAACTGCGCTATTTCTTCACCGTTTCGATCGCCGGCGCCGATGACGACGCGGCCAGCCACTCCGCCGAGGCCGTGCGCCACAGGATCAAGCGGCTGATCGACGACGAGACGCCGGCCGCGGTGCTGTCCGACGATGACATCGCCGCGGTGCTGAAGGAGGACGGCATCACGCTCGCCCGCCGGACGGTTGCCAAATATCGCGAGGCGATGAACATCCCCTCCTCCGTCCAGCGCCGCCGGGAAAAGCGGGCCCTTGCCCGGGTTGCGGCCGGCTGAACCGATTAGAACGGACAAGCACGGCCCGCATTGACTTCGCGGTCCATGAACGATAGAGCATCCGCCGCAAAGGGCGCGAACCGACACTTGAATGGTTTCGTGACCGGACGCCGGCGCCGGATAAGGCGAGCCCAACGGACGGACGGCACGAAAAACGCGGAACGAATTGCAGATTTCCCGCTGGCAAACGGCTGAAAAAAGCCCAAATAGATATTGATGACCGGTTGTCATCGCACTGCCAATCGGGCCAATCATCCGACCCTCTTGGAGGAGCTCGCGGCTTGGCCTAAAGTGGCTCGTGGAAACACAAGAAGAAGGGCATAACCATGAGTGTTCGCGTCTCGGGCAAACAAATGGAAGTCGGTGAGGCTTTCCGCGAAAAAATCGAGGATCATATCGAGGAAGCGGTCACGAAATATTTCGACGGCGGCTATTCCAGCCAGGTGACCGTTGAAAAGGCCGGCGGCGGCTTCGAGGCCGATTGCAAGGTCCATCTCGACAGCGGCGCCGTGCTGCACGCAGCCGGCAAGGCGCATGATCCCCAGGCCGCCTTCGAGGCAGCCTTCGAGCGGATCGCGAAACGCCTGCGCCGCTACAAGCGCAAACTCAAGGATCACCACAACGGCCATGCCGGCTCCGCCGAATTCGCCTATTCGGTGATGGATACGCCGCCCGAGGATGACGGGGAGATCCCGGAAGACTACGCGCCGGCGATTGTCGCCGAGGCCAAGGCCGAGGTGCGCACCATGGCCGTCGCCACCGCCGTCATGGCGCTCGACATGACCGACAAGCCGCTGATGTTGTTCCGCAACCCGGACAACAAGACGCTGAACATCGTGTATCGCCGCCCGGATGGCAATATCGGCTGGATCGACACAGCCGGCATTCAGGGCTGACCTTCAACCGGCGGGCGCCGCAAGGCGTCCGCTTCTCACGCCAGGATACCAGGACATGGCACTCGACGACCTGCTGAAACAGGAAGCGATCATCCCCGCCCTCAAGGCCAATTCCAAGAAGCAATTGCTGCAGGAACTCGCCGCCCGGGCGGAAGCCGTGACCGGGATACCGGAGCGTGAAATCTTCGACGTGGTGCTGCAGCGCGAGCGTCTGGGCTCGACCGGGGTAGGCAATGGCATCGCCATCCCGCACGGCAAGCTGCCGAAGCTCGATCATATCGCCGGCGTGTTCGCGAGACTCCAGCACCCCGTCAATTTCGACGCGCTCGACGACCAGCCCGTCGACCTCGCCTTTCTGCTGCTGGCCCCGGAAGGCGCCGGCGCGGACCATTTGAAAGCGCTCTCACGCGTCGCCCGCTTGCTGCGCGACCAGGAGCTCACCCGCAAGCTGCGCGCTTCCGACAGCGACAGCGCGATCTACGCGTTTTTGAATTCGGACCCGGATTCGACTGCGGCGTAAGGGCTTTTGCCCTCTTTTTTTTGCAGCACCTCCCCATAAATTACGTCATGCTCGGGCCTGACCCGAGCATCTAATCACGTCTGTCGCGAGAAGAGTGAGCGGATTTTCGCCGGTTATCGCAACAACATGGCGACATCCGCAGACGCCAGTCGCGTGGCGAGGTGCTTGGATCCTCGGGTCAAGCCCACTGCTGTCCGGTTTAAATTTGTAGACAAGGCGCATGGCAT
>NZ_JBAKFQ010000034.1:0-46878 GCF_053484255.1 Martelella sp. FLE1502 | reverse complement strand
AAATCGCACCAAAACGGAATCCCATACGATTCATTCATCACGCCTGATGCTCTAAATCCCTTTCAAGACGGTTATGTTGACGATCGATACGGCCTGCATCACGCCAGAACAAGAGTGACTTCAAGGTTTCGATCTGCCTTTGCGCAGCCCTTTGAACTGCTCTTGTTTCCGCTCCTTACTCAGAAAACCTGCGGCGGCGTATCTATGTTTGACGGATGTCGGCTTCCGGATACTCGACCGGGTGCTTTTGCAGCGCGGGGGCGGCGGTTTCGGTGTTCATTGTCATGATGCTGGCGGCGAGGCCGATCTTCCTGAACTCCGTGGGGCTGACGCGGAAATAGCGGCGGAACACTTTGGCGAAATAGTTGGGGTCGGCGAAGCCGGCCATGCCGGACACCTCCTTGACCGTGTGGTCGCCGCTTGCCAAGAGCCGGGTCGATTGTTTGAGACGGCGCAGAAGCACGTATTCCGCGGGCGGCATGCCCTCCGACTGCGCGAAGAGCCGCGAGAAATGCGAGCGGCTGAAGCCTGAAATCTCGGCCAGCCTGTCCACCGGCAGCGGCTTTTCAAGATTGGCATCAATGTAATGGATGACCCGCTGCATCGCCCGGCTTTCCACCGGCGGCATGGTGTGGACGCCGAAAACGTCGTCATAAAGCAGCATGGTCACCTCATAGGCGACGGCGGAGGCCCGGGCCGGGGTGTCGGTTTCTGAAGAAAGCAGGCGTGCGAGACAATCGGCAAGCTTGTCGACCGTCTGCTCCTTGAGTTTCAGAACGGGGCCGGTGGTCGCCAGAACCGCTCTTTGGATGCGCATCGCCTCCTCGCCGTTAAGCGAAATCCAGAAGAACTCCCACATGCCGCCCTCTTCCAGCCAGTAGCGGTGGTTGTGCGGGATCAGGGTGAGCATGGTTTCACCCGGCCGGATACGATAGGTCTGGTTCTCAAAGCGCAGGTTTCCCGCACCGGCAATCGTGTACTGGATCACCGAGAACGGGCTCTGGCCGCGACGCCTTCCATCCCACTGATAATCCGGCCTGGTGCGGATTTCATAGCCGGCGCTGACCGGCATGGCATGCAGGTCCTGATGGCCGCGCGGCAGCGAAATCAGCCGCCCGATCGGCGCCTTTGCCCGCATTTCCCGCAGCACAGAATTACCCATGAAAGCACAATCCCTCTCTGTGATGTCCTCCTGACTGCTGCATAATGCGGTTCGGGAGTTTGAAACACAAGCGCTACAGTCAGAACATATCGACCTGGGGCACGCCCTTCGTTGCGCCCTGCCGGTTGGTCCTCTGTTGCGTTGGATTTTACCCTGTGTGTTGGTCTTAGTTCAGGGAGGCGGCTATGAGCGCTTTCAAAATAGCCATTATCGGCGCCGGCAGCGTCGGTTTCACCAAGACGTTGTTCAAGGATATTCTGTGCGTTCCGGAGTTCGCGGACATCGAGGTCGCGCTGACGGATATCAGCGAGAAAAATCTGACGATGGTGAAAACCATCCTCGAAAAGATCGTCGAGGCCAATGGCCTGCCGACCACCATCACCGCGACCACCGACCGCCGCAAGGCGATCGAGGGCGCGCGTTATGTGATTTCCTGCGTGCGCGTCGGCGGGCTTGAGGCCTATGCCGACGATATCCGCATTCCGCTGAAATACGGCGTCGACCAATGCGTCGGCGATACGATCTGCGCCGGCGGCATTCTTTACGGCCAGCGCAACATTCCGGTCATTCTGGATTTCTGTAAGGATATCCGCGAAGTGGCCGAACCCGGTGCCCGCTTCCTCAACTATGCCAATCCGATGGCGATGAACACCTGGGCCGCCAATGAATACGGCAAGGTCGACACGATCGGTCTGTGCCATGGCGTCCAGCACGGCGCGGAACAGATTGCGGAAGTGCTCGGCGTAAGACAGAACGAACTCGATTATATCTGCTCCGGTATCAACCATCAGACCTGGTTCACCGATCTGCGCGTCAATGGCCGCAAAATCGGTAAAGACGAGCTGATCGCCGCCTTCGAGGCGCATCCTGTGATCTCGAAACAGGAAAAGGTCCGCATCGACGTGCTGAAGCGTTTCGGCGTCTACTCGACCGAGAGCAACGGCCACCTGTCCGAATACCTGCCCTGGTATCGCAAACGCCCGGAGGAAATCACCCGCTGGATCGACATGTCCGACTGGATCCACGGCGAAACCGGCGGCTATCTGCGCTACACGGCGGAAAACCGCAACTGGTTCGAGACCGAGTATGACGGCTTCCTCGAAGATGCGGCAAAGCCGATCGACCCGAAGAAGCGCTCGAGCGAACATGCCAGCTATATTCTCGAAGGGCTCGAGACAGGCCGGGTCTATCGCGGCCATTTTAACCGCAAGAACAACGGTGTGATCACCAATCTGCCGGATGACTGCATCATTGAATCGCCCGGCTTCGTTGATCGCTTCGGCCTCAATATGGTCGCCGGCATCACGCTGCCGGAAGCCTGTGCTGCAACCTGCATGGCCTCGATCAATGTGCAGCGCATGTCGGTTCATGCGGCCGTGACCGGCGATCTCGATCTTCTGAAACTGGCCGTGCTGCACGATCCGCTGGTCGGCGCCGTCTGCACGCCGGAGGAGGTCTGGCAGATGGTGGACGAGATGGTCGTCGCACAGGCCGCATGGCTGCCGCAATATGCGCATGCCATCGATGGCGCGAAAGAGCGGCTTTCGAAGGCGACGGTCAAGACCCGCGAATGGGACGGGGCGGCCCGCCGCCATATCCGTTCGGTGGATGAAATGCGCGCGGAAAAGGAAGCCGAGCGCGCGGCGGCCAACGCCTGACGTTTTAATCTCGACCGGTCCGGCGGCATGCCGGTCCTGTCTTTCCTGTTCCGGCGGCCTTGTGGGTAGGAGCCTTGCCGGCGGAACAACCGGCGAACGGCCATGCGCCTTCGCATTCAGTGTCAAAACGGGAGGACGACACGATGACACCGCACCTTTCTGCCCGGCATCTGGCCAGTATCCTGGCCGCCGGGATTTCAACCCTCGCATTCGTCTCCGGGGCACTCGCTTCGGAAATGACGGTCGTGCCGCCGCAGCCGGATTTCCCGGCCCAGGCCAAGATCACCTATGTGCCGCGCAACGCGATCGAGGAATTCAGATCGCTGCCGTCCTATTCCGAGCCGGAATGGGTGACGGAGCAATTTGTCGAGACCGGCGCGCTGCCGCCGGTCGAGGAACGGCTGCCGAAGGAACCGCTGGTCTTCAAGACCGGCAACATGCCGGACGGCATGGGCGTTTACGGCGGCACGCTGCGCCATGTGATCGGCGGCCGGCCGGAAGGCTGGAACTATCAGGCAGGCCAGGCGCAGGGATGGGGCGGCATCGACATCGGCATGTATGAGTGCCTGACGCGCACCGCGCCGCTTTATCAGGTCGAAGCAAGTGACATGGAGCCCTTGCCCAACCTTGCCAAGAGCTGGGAGTGGTCGGAAGACGGGCACACGCTGACCATGCACCTGATCGAGGGTGCGAAATGGTCCGACGGCGAGCCCTTTACCTCCGAAGATGTGATGTTCATGTGGGAAGACAATATCGTCGACCCCAATGTATCGCCGCTCAATGGGGCCACGCGCGAAACCTTCGGCTCCGACACGACACTGAAGGCCGTGGACGACTACACGGTCGAATGGACCTTTGCCGAAGCCTTCCCGCGCCAGTATCTGTTCAACATGGCCTATGGCGATTTCTGCCCCGGTCCGGCGCATATCCTGAAGACCAAACACCCGAAATATGCCGATACGACCTATGACGAATATCGCAACGGCTTTCCGCCGGAAATGATGAACTGGCCGGTGATGGGCGCTTGGGCACCGGTCGAATACCGGCCCGATGACATCATCGTCCTGCGCCGCAATCCCTATTACTGGAAAGTCGACGAGGACGGCCACCAGCTCCCCTACATTGATGAGCTGCAGTACAAGCTGTCGACCTGGGCCGACCGCGACATCCAGACGATTGCGGGGTCTGCCGATCTTTCCAACCTCGAACAGCCGGAAAACTTCGTCGTGGCATTGCGCCGCGCCGCCGAGGAGGATGCACCGGCAAGGCTGGCCTTCGGTCCGCGCCTGATCGGCTACAATATGCGCATGAACCTTTCAGGCAATGGCTGGGGCGAGCCGGACGCACGCGAAGAGGCGGTGCGTGAACTCAACCGTAACCCGGACTTCCGCAAGGCCGTGACGATGGCGATCGACCGTCAGGCGCTTGGCGATTCACTCGTCCGCGGCCCCTTCACCGCCATCTATCCCGGCGGCTTGAATTCCGGCACCAGCTTTTATGACCGGGAATCCACCTATTACTATCCCTATGACCCGGAGGGCGCGAAAGAACTGCTCGCCTCCATCGGTCTTGAGGACACGGACGGCAACGGCTTCGTCAACTGGCCGGAAGGCACGCTGGACGGGCAGGATGTCGATATCGTGGTCTCGCTGAGTTCCAACTACACCACCGACCTCAGCCTCGCCGAGGGCCTGATCGGCCAGCTGCAGCAGGTGGGCCTCAGGGTGGTGCAGAACGCCATCGAGAACAACCAGTTCGACAACCAGCGGCGGGCCGGCAAGTTCGACTGGATGATCCTGCGCAATCCGCCGGCTCTGGCATCCGTGGTGCAGGGCACCACCGGCCTTGCGCCTGTGGGACCGCGCACCAGCGAACATCACCGCGCCGGGCCGGACGGCACGGTCGACCTGATGGCCTATGAGGAACAAATGGTCGACATCATCGACCAGTTCATCGCCACCGACGATAATGCCGAGCGGGCTGAATTGATGAAACAGTATCAGACCGTCGTGACGCAGAATGTCGATATGGTCGGGCTGACGGAATATCCGGGCGCACTGATCGTCAACAAACGGTTCGACAATGTCGCCGCCGGTGCGCCGATCTTCATGTTCAACTGGGCGGAAGACGCCATTATCCGCGAGCGCATGTTTGTTCCGGCGGACGAGCAGCAGGACTATCAGCTGTTTCCGCAAACGCTCCCCGGCAAGCTAGGCGGCGACGGGCCGGTCAGCGGCTGACACCCCAAAGCGTCGCGGCGGCTCTTGTGAAAGCGCCGCCGCCAACCTCGCGGACCGGCAACCCTGTTCTCCTCCAGTTGCCGGTCCGCACAGACAAGGGACGCAAGGTAAAATGGCGCGATTTCTGTTCAACCGGATCATGTCGGGGCTGATGCTGCTGTTCGTGCTCAGCATCGTGACCTTCGTCATCATCCAGGCCCCGCCGGGCGATTACAGCGATTATATCCGCTCGCAGGCGATCAATCAGGGCGGCGCGACCTTCGAACAGGCCGACCGGCAGGCCGAGGCCTATCGCGAGACCCACGGCCTGAACGATCCACTTCCCGTACAGTATCTCAACTGGGTGAAGGGCATCGTCTTTCACGGCGATTTCGGCCAGAGCCTCTACTATAACAAACCCGTCTCCGACGTCGTCGCCGAACGGCTGCCGCGCACGCTGGCGCTGGCGCTGACGTGCCACATCCTGGCTTCCATTCTCGGCATCGGCTTCGGCATCGTCGCGGCCACGCGCCAATATAGCTGGATCGATACGGCGCTGTCGGGGGTCGCCTTTCTCGGCATGACGGTGCCGCGCTTTTTGATGGCGCTGATTATCGTCTATGTCCTCGTCTTCCATTTCGACGTCAATGAAGTGGGCAGTTTCTTCTCGCCGCAATATGGCGGCGCGCCCTGGTCCTGGGGCAAGTTCGTCAATCTCGTGCAACACATCTGGCCGGTCGTCGCCATCGCGACATTCGGCGGGCTCGCCTACAATATGCGGGTCATGCGCGGCAATCTGCTCGACACGCTGAACATGCAATATGTCGAGACCGCGCGCGCCAAGGGGCTTTCGGAGCGCAAGGTGATCATGCGCCATGCCGTGCCCAATGCGCTGCATCCCCTCGTCATGTATCAGGGCGTGGTTCTGCCCTACATGCTAACCGGCGAAATCGAGGTCGCCATCATCTTCGCGCTGCCGACCGTCGGCCCGGCCATCGTCGGTTCGATGCAGGTGGGCGATGTCTATGTCACGGCGACCTTCATGCTGCTGCTTTCGGCCATGCTGCTGATCGGCAATATCATCGCCGACCTTCTGCTTGTGGCCCTTGATCCGCGCGTCAGACAGACCGGGAGGGCCGCGGCATGACCGACAACATCCTGCAAACCGTCGACACAGTCAAAGAGCCGGAAGCCGACAAGAACGAAACCTATCTGGCACTGGTGTGGCGCAGGCTCAAGCGCTCGTTTTCCGGCATGATGGGGCTGATCCTGGTGGTCTTCCTGCTGTTCGTCGCCGTGTTCGCCGATTTCCTGTCGCCCGCCGATCCGCGCGTTACAGGCGATTCCTATCAGCCGCCGCAGATGGTCACTGTGTTTGGCAAGGACGGCGAATTCGTGTTTCCGCCACGGGTCTATCCGCTGGGCGATACCGGCGAACTGGACCCGGTCACCTTCCAGCCGCTCGTCGGCAAGGATTACGACAACCCGCAGATCATCGGTCTGTTCGTCAAGGGCGCGCCCTACAAGCTCTTCGGCTTCATTCCGGCCGACCGCCATTTCATCGGCGCGACCGATGGCTCGGTGATCCATTTTCTCGGCACGGACAAGCTCGGCCGGGACGTGCTGTCGCGCATTCTCTACGGCTCGCGGATTTCGCTTCTGATCGCGCTCACCGTGGTCACCGTCGTCACCATCGTCGGAACATCCGTCGGCATGACGTCCGGATATTTCGGCGGGCCGGTGGATTCGTGGATCCAGCGCTTCGTCGAACTGGTGCTCGCCTTTCCGCAACTGCCCTTCTATCTGGCACTGGCCTCGCTCATTCCGGTGACCGCCCCGACCAAGGTGTTTCTCGGCTTCGTCATCGCGGTGATGTCGGCGCTCGGCTGGGCGCAGATGTCGCGCGAGGTGCGCGGCAAGACGATGGGGCTGGTGCGCATGGATTATGTGCGCGCGGCGATTGCCGTCGGCGCCACCGACAAGCGCATCATCTTCCGCCATATCCTGCCGAATGTGATGAGTCATGTGATCGTCGCGGTCACGCTTGCCATCCCCACGGTCGTGCTGCTCGAGGCTTTCCTTGGCTTCCTCGGCTTTGCGGTCAAGCCGCCGATGATTTCCTGGGGGCTGATGCTGCGCGACACCTCCAATTACGCGGTGATCGGCGCCTATCCCTGGCTGCTGTCGCCCGTCGCCTTCGTGCTTCTGACCGTCTTCGCCTTCAACGCGTTCGGCGACGGGTTGCGCGACGCCATCGACCCCTATTGAGAAGGAGACGCTTTCAATGACTGACGACCTCAGACATGACACGGCGCCTTCCACGCGGCGCGACCATGGCGAACAGCAAGGCGAGCCGATCATTGACGCCCGCAATGTCGCCGTCGATATCGCGGTCGAGGACGGCACGGTGAATGCCGTGCGCGATGTCTCCTTCCAGCTCTATCGCGGCGAGACCATCGCCATCGTCGGCGAGAGCGGCTCCGGCAAGTCCGTCACGGCCCGAACGGTGATGGGGCTGCTGCCGAAGCGCGCGCGTGTCGGCAAGGGCGCGACAATCACGTATGACGGCGCAGACGTTCTGAAGTTTTCCGACAAGAAGCGCCGGCAGATGCGCGGCGCGCGGATTTCGATGATCTTTCAGGAGCCGATGAGTTCGCTGAACCCGATTTATACAATCGGATCGCAGATCATTGAGGCGATCCAGACCCACCGCCGCGTCAGCCGCAAGGATGCGGAAGCCGAAACCCTGGAACTTCTGAAACAGGTCCAGATCCCGGAACCGGAGGCGCGCCTGAAACAATACCCGCACCAGCTTTCCGGTGGCCAGCGCCAGCGCGTGATGATCGCCATGGCGCTTGCCAACAAGCCGGATGTGCTGATCGCCGACGAGCCGACCACGGCACTCGACGTGACGGTTCAGGCGCAGATTCTCGGCCTGATCCGGGACTTGCAGCTGGAACTCGGCATGGCCGTCATCCTGATCACCCACGACCTGACCGTGGTTCAGCATTTTTCCGACTATGTCTATGTGATGAGCGAAGGCGTGGTGCGCGAGCACAACACGACCAGGGCGCTTTTCGCCGACCCGCAGCACCCCTATACCAAGAAGCTTCTCGGCTCGGAGCCATCGGGCGAGGCCAATCCGCTGCCGGAAGGATCGCAGACCATTCTGGAAGGCAAGGATGTCCGCGTCGCCTTTACGCTGAAAACCGGCACATTCTTCAAGTCCAGCTACAGCCAGCTCGTGGCGGTCAACGATTTGTCGATCACGCTCAAAAAGCACGAAACGCTGGGGCTGGTGGGCGAAAGCGGGTCGGGAAAGACCACGTTCGGCCAGGCATTGATGCGTCTGATCCATTCTGACGGTGGCACGGTGCTCTTCGACGATAAACATATCGAGGGGCTTTCCCGCGAACAGATGCGCCCGTTGCGCTCACGCATGCAGGTGGTGTTTCAGGACCCGTTCTCATCGCTCAATCCGCGCATGACGATCGGCCAGATCATCGAGGAAGGGCTGATCGTCAACAATATCGGCTCGTCTGGCAAGGACCGCAAAGAACGGGTGCGCGATGCCCTTGTCGATGCCGGCCTGCCGGGCTCCATCACCCATCGGTTTCCGCACGAGTTTTCCGGCGGCCAGCGCCAGCGCATCGCCATTGCCCGCGCCGTGGCACTGGAGCCGGAATTCATTCTGCTCGATGAACCGACCTCGGCTCTCGATCTCTCCGTGCAGGCACAAATCATCGAGCTCCTGCGCAAACTCCAGTGCGAAAGAGGGCTCAGCTACCTCTTCATCTCGCACGACCTGAAGGTCGTGCGAGCGCTATGCCACCGTGTCTGCGTCATGCAGCACGGCAAAATCGTTGAACAGGGGCCGGTGCGCGATGTGCTGGAAAACCCGCAGACAGACTACACGAAGCGGCTGGTCAAGGCCGCCTTCGAAGTTGCCGCCTGAATTTGAGGAATTACCCAATGACCAGACAACCCAAGATCACCTTCATCGGCGCCGGCTCCACGGTTTTCATGAAAAACATCATCGGCGACGCCTTGCAGCGCCCCGCCCTGAAGGACGCGTCCATCGCCCTGATGGATCTCAATCCGGAGCGGCTTGCCGAAAGCGAGATCGTTGCCGGCAAGCTCGCCCGCACGCTTGGCTCGAAATCCGAGATCACCACGCATACCAACCAGCGCGCAGCGCTGGAGGGCGCCGATTTCGTCGTCGTCGCCTTCCAGATCGGCGGCTATGAGCCGGCCACCGTCACCGATTTCGAGGTGCCGAAGAAATACGGGCTTCGCCAGACGATCGCCGATACGCTCGGCGTCGGCGGCATCATGCGGGGCTTGCGCACCGTGCCGCATCTCTGGTCGATCTGCGAGGACATGATGCAGGTCTGCCCCGAGGCCATTCTGCTGCAATATGTGAACCCGATGGCGATCAACACCTGGGCGATTGCCGAGAAATACCCGAAGATCAAACAGGTCGGCCTCTGCCATTCGGTGCAGGGCACCGCCGGCGAACTGGCGCGCGACCTCGATATCCCTTACGAGGAAATCCGCTACCGCTCCGCCGGCATCAACCACATGGCGTTCTTCCTGAAATTCGAGCATCGCCAGAAAGACGGCAGCTACCGCGACCTCTACCCCGATCTGGTGCGCGGTTACCGCGAGGGCCGGTTCCCGAAACCGTCAAGCTGGAACCCGCGCTGCCCCAACAAGGTGCGCTATGAAATGCTCACAAGGCTCGGCTATTTCGTCACCGAAAGCTCGGAACATTTTGCCGAATACACGCCCTATTTCATCAAGGAAGGCCGCGAGGACCTGATCGAGAAATTCGGCATTCCGCTGGACGAATACCCCGTGCGCTGCGTCGAACAGATCGCCAAATGGAAGGATCAGGCGGCAGAATACAAGAAGGCCGATGAAATCAAGGTCGAGCAGAGCAAGGAATATGCTTCCTCGATCATGAACTCCGTATGGACCGGCGAGCCGTCCGTCATCTACGGCAATGTCCGCAACAATGGCTGCATCACCTCGCTGCCGGAAAACTGCGCGGCGGAAGTGCCGTGTCTCGTGGACGCATCCGGCATTCAGCCGACCTATATCGGAGATCTCCCGCCGCAGCTGACGGCGCTGATCCGCACCAATATCAACGTGCAGGAACTGACAGTTGCCGCGCTGATCAACGAAAACCGCGAGCATCTCTATCACGCCGCGATGATGGACCCGCACACGGCCGCCGAACTCGACCTCGACCAGATATGGTCACTGGTCGATGACCTGCTGATCGCGCATCACGAGTGGATCCCGGAATGGGCGCGGATTACCCGTCAGGCACGCTCGGCGTAACGGGTTTCCCGCAGCCCTCAGGGGATGAGGCGTGACCGAAACTCAGGCTTTGGATCGAAAACCGCGAGCCGCCCCTCGGCCCCGGTATCCACCTCCGTTGCGCCATGGCAGAAAGAAGCGCTTCCGGTCTTGACGAAATCGGCAAGACCGGAACGCAAAGGTAAAACCAACGACTGAACAATTCTCTGCTTTTCAGGAGACAAGCGCCGTCCAGCCTCGACAGTCTGGCGGATTTTCTGCGACGCGGTTGTTCGCGACGGCGGTGCCAGACCTTCATGCCGAACAGCTTTTCGGCATTCCGGTATGCGATTTTTTCCTTGCCTTCGCGCGGAATATCCACGGCCCGTAAACGCATAGCATTGGGAACGGGCAGGTATGTTATAGCGCCGACCGACACTGCATCCGAGAGTAATCCGCCGTGAACGGCTCTATATCCGTTCGAACCGTGCAGGGCCGTCCATGACGAACAGTTCGATCTCCAGCGTTTCGGCCTTGTCCGGGCCGCCCGAGAACGTGGCGGCGGAGCGGGAGCCTTCGGGGGCGTTCTCGGTGTCGATGTCGAACACCATCATCGCGCCGTCCCATGGCATCAACTGGAACGCCTCTGGTTCGGGTCCGACAAGAAGGACGAGGTCGCCGGTCGCGTCCTCGGCCACCTCGACGGTCCCGAAATAGGGGTGGCTGTAGCGGCCGATCAGATAGCTTGCGGGGGGCGGAGCCGCAGCTGCCTGCGGGAACGGCTCTTCTGCCGTTTCGCCGAGCGGTGTGTAAAGACCGGCAAACAGCGCTTCGTAGCCCGAGAACCAGTCGCGGGTCACGCTGCCGGTCTGCACCATATCGGTAAAGCTCGCGCCGATCGCTTCAACCGCGCCCACCGGGGCGGCGTTGGAGAGCACCACGATGCCGACATCGAGCGAGGGGATCAGCGCGAAATAGGTGGCCGCGCCCAGGATGAAGGCGCCGGAATGGCTGAGGATCACCCGGCCGCTCGGATCGGTGCCGACGCCGAAGCCATAGCCATAAAAGCCCGCGCGCTCATCGGGGCTGTGCGGCCGGCTGGAAAAGCTCTGCGGGCTGATCGCCGGCTGCAGGGCTTCCGGCCGGATTAGGTCGCCGCCATCGGCGAGCACCATTGTCATCCATTTTGTCATGTCATTGGCCGAAGAGCTGACGCCGCCCGCCGGTGATTGGGCATCGGGCTCGCGCTGGTAGAGTGCTTGAAAGCCGTCTGCGGTTCTGGCATGGGGCGTCGCGCGGTTCTCCCGCGCCATAAAATCGTCGAAACGCGCGCTGGTCTCGGTCATGCCGAGTGGCGCGAATACGGCCTCCTGCACAAGATCGCTCCATGCCATGCCGGATGCATCGGCAACAGCCTCGGCCGCCGCCGTCAGGCCGAAATTGGTATAGGCATAACTGGTGCGGAAGGGCGAAAGCGGCTGGAGCCGCAACCGTTCGAGAATGGTCTGGCGGTCGAAGCCGAGGTCCTCGAGTTCGTCGCCGGCATGGTCCGGCAGGCCGGAGCGGTGGCTGTAGAGGTCGCCGATCGTCAGCCTTTCGCTCACCGCCGGATCGGAGAGCGAGAACCACGGCAGCAGGTCCTGCATGCGGCTGTCCCAGGAGACCACGCCGCGGCTGACCTGGCGGGCGACAGCCGTCGCGCCGACGGATTTGGAGAGCGAGGCAAGCTGGAACACGGTGTCTGGTGTGACGGGCAATGCGTCATCAGCATCGCGCGTGCCGAATCCCTTGGCATAGACGGTCTCGCCGCCATGCACTACGGCAACAGCGATGCCCGGCACGCCGCTGCGGGCCTTGATGTCTTCGACAATGCCGTCCAGCGCCGCTACCGCCTTGTCGATCTGTCCGGGAGGGACCGGGACACCGGATGTGCGCGACGGCGGCAGCATGTCGGCAAGCGCGGGGAGCGAGAGCAAGGCGAGCGAGGCGGATGCCAGCGAAACCGTGGTCAGGAAATGGCGGCGCGAAGCCTTGAACTGTGACATGGAAAACCTCTCCTCGTTCTAATCACCGGCGCAGCCGGAACGTCGTGTTGTTGGATGCCGATGCGGTCAACCCCGCGTCAGAGCGGTAGCCCGAGCCGGAAGAAAACCCTGAGCCCCTCATCCTCGCCATTGTCGGGACTGTACCACGGCACGGCAGCAATCAACTGAAAACTCATCTTTTCCGCAAGCATGCCGCTGACGCCCATGCCGACCGAGCCGAGCGCATCGCGGGCATAATCGGCGCTCGCCTCTTCATTCCAGACTACGCCATAATCGGCAAAGGTCGTCCAGGTCAGCCCCGGAAGCGCCGACCAGCCGGTCTCGAAATCATGGCTGAGCTCAAGGGCGGCGGCCGCGCCGCTGGCCCCGGACAATGTGCCGCCGTCAAACGCCCAGCCATAGGGATCGCCGCCGAGCGAGAACTGCGCTGCCGCAGGCAGCGGCGTTGCGGAATACTGCCCAGCGCTGCGTAGCCGGATGGCCGTGCCGGCGCCAAGATCATGCGCGATGTCGAAGTTCAGTCGCGCGAAGCGATAGTCCTCCGGCACATCGGGCAGGGCGGTTTCCTGCCCCAGACCCTGGCCGAATTCCGCCGTCGTGAGGAAGGCGGTATCGCCGTTCTGCCGGTCATAGGTGAGAGACATGGCCGCCCAGCGCGTCTGCTCGCGCGCCGCCCGCGCGCCCATGACATCGACGCGGTCATTGCGCAGATTGACCTCGATCCTGCCGAAAAGGCTCTGGTCGATGGTGCGAATAAAGGGATAGTCGAGCCGCGCCGTGCCGATCACGGACTCGATATGAATGTCGTCGGCCTTCAGGTCGCCGCCTGGCTTCTGGGTGATGTAGGAGAGATCGTATCCGGCGGAGAGGCCGTTGAAGCCGATCGGGATGTCCTGCGATGCCTGCAGGAAGATCATTTCCTGCGGCGTGTTGGGTACGGTCACGCCGACAAGGCTTGCCGTGTCGAAAAGCCCCAGCATGTCGTTGACGGTGACATTGCCGGAAAGCTCCAGCGGGCCGACCTCATCGGTCCCGAGATTGTCGAGCCCGACGGCGCCCGAGGCGCGATCGAAGCCGATGTCGAGGCGCAATATTCCGCCGCCCTGCGGGGTCTCCGGCCGGATCAGCGTGCCCTCGATATCGAGCCCGCCAAGGTCGCTCATCAGCAGCAGAATGCGCTCGGCCTCCTTGATCCGGATCGGCCGCATGGCGATGATCCGGTCGATATAGGGCGCGAGCCGCTCGCGGATACCCGGAATGGCGCTGTTGACTTCCAGCGTCTCGACATAGCTTTCATAGACGCGGAGCGTGATCGTGCCGGAGGAAAAGTCCTGGACCGGCACGACGGTCATGGCGAGATAGCCCGCGTTCAGATAGCGGGCGTCGATCTCCGCGGCGATGCGATAGAGATCGGCTAGCGTGATGACCTTGCCGGTCATGCCTTGCCAGAGATCGGAAAACGCCATGCCGGGCAATGTCACAGCACCCTCGACTGTCAGGGAGTTGAGCGTGAAGCGGATCGCGGCGGCATCCTTTTCGGGGGTGCGCTTGCGCTGATCCTGAACCTTGATATCGACCGTGCCGATGCGCTGCGGCGGGGTGAACCGTTCGAGAATGGTCGTCTGTCCGGCAACCGTCTGCTCGATCCGTTCCGCGGTTTGCGCCAGCGCGGTGTCGGTACCCGCGAAAAGGCAGCCGATCGCGAGCGGACTGCAGGCGAGAAAACCCCACCACGAGGCAACCGGGTGCGGGGGAGGTCCGCTCTTGTGCGATGTTCGCGGAAGCCTGACCTCCGTTTTTTTATCGTCAAGCAGGGCAAGCAACTTCAGGCGCTTTGTCGCCCAGAAACCGGGATGCTCTGAAAGGGCCGTTTGACGCATGGTTCCCCCATATGGATCGTTGCATAAGGGGCCCTCTCCTGCATCCAGCCTGATGAAGGTGGCGAGCGCACCGGATTGGACGAGACCCTTTTTTGCGAAAGCTTATCGAACAGCCGTCCTGCGTTTGGAATCCCCTGTTTAGGGGGGTATGGGCCGGCCGAGCCAAAGCGCCATCAATGACGCGCGGCTCGAAACGCCATATTTCCGGTAGATCCGCTTGACGTGATCATGAACGGTGTGGGGGCTCTGTCCGTTGTTTTCGGCGATCTGGCGTTCCGAGAGCCCTTGCAGCAGGTCGCGCAATACCCTGCCTTCCATGGGCGTCAGGGGTTCGGATGCGACCCCGATCCCCTCCGAGAGCATCTGCAGGCGGTAGAACCAGCGGATGCCGCGCAGGACATGCGTCACAACCCGCCGATCGCGCTCTGTAAATCGCGGTTGCGAGAGCGTGCGGTGAAAGCCGATCTGGATTTCGGCATCGGCATTGATGGGAATGCCCACCCAGATCGAATCCAGCCGGTCCAGACCGCGATAGAAGGTCTTGTAGGAATAGCTTTCAAACCATTCAGGCGTCGCAAGTTCATCCAGCATGAACACCCGGAACTGGCCGGCAAGCTCGGCATTGCGGATCGTGGTGATATCGGGCTCGCCCTTTTCCATCAGGGCGAAGGCTTCCTGGATGGTCCGCGCGGTTTCCGCGTCTGGATAAAGGGCCGACAGGCTGCGCGGCCGCCAGCCGAAAAGCGGATCGCGGTGCATATTGTCCGCAAGCCGCACGGCGCCGATCCAGTCCGCCTGGCGCGCGTCGATCATATCACTGACGACGGTTAGCAGGTGCACCCGCGCCTCAGGCATGCGCGACGCCTCGAAATCCGCCAGTTCGTCCCACAGCGCATAAATGCGTTCAGTATCGATTGTTTCGTCCAGCATGAACCTGTTTGCCTGTTGGCGACGGTGATTGCGTACCACAAAAAGCCGCGAGCGCCCTGCCGTCGATCGAGCCGTAACCGCAGTGAAAATCGACTACCAAGCTTCGCTCGTCTTTGCGCCGTGGACAATTTCATGCATACGCCTGATCGTGCCTGCGTCTGTGTCTTGAGGCAGGCTGTCGATATCGAAATATGCGATTTCGGCTATCTCCATACTTTCGGGTCTATTCGACAAAGTACCGTCCACGTCGCATATATACGCCAGAACGTGATCACGCTTGCTCACGACGATATTGTGGAATATCCCGTGCAGGATTGGCCTTCCGGAGATATTCAGACCGGTTTCCTGTCTTAGCTCGTTCTGCAAGGCGGATATGGCTGGTTCTCCCTTTTCAACGCCGCCGCCCGGAAAATGCCAGCCGGGTGTATAGGTATGCCTGACGAGCAGGAACTTACCGTCATTTGAGCGGACAATCGCACGGACGCCGAGGGTCAGGCCCCGGGACATGAGAAAATAGCCATGCAACGCTCGACGAAAAATCCTTCCGCCAAGGCGACGATTTTTCTTAGGCGTTGAATTCACGCGCGTCTCCTTCGATCTTCAGCGTTCCTCCTCTCACTTCGATGCTTTTTGCGGCATTCCACAAGGTGTCGGATATGCCATCGTCCAGCGGAGTATAGTCCAGCGGCAACTCGTGAAGGATAGAGATGATCGCTGGCAGATCAAACCGGTCACAGGCCTTCAGCAGAAGGTCCAATGATTTTGTGAGTTTGTCCAGAGGAAGCGAAACTTCTGACGCCGTGAGAATGCGCGGATGCTCGGTTGGGCGGGGGTTATTGCCGATGAGTAGTTCTTCGTAGAGCTTTTCGCCTTTTCGCAGACCCGTGATGCAGATCGGAATATCGCCTTTCTCCAGAGAGATTTGGTCGGGACTGTCGATGAGATAAGGGGTCAGACCGTGCAGCTTAACCATGCTTATGGCAAGGTCCAGTATCCTCACCGGCTCGCCCATATCGAGCACGAAAACATCGCCGCCTTTGCCCATCGCGCCAGCCTGGATGACCAGTTGTGAAGCTTCGCGGATGGTCATGAAATAGCGATTGATGTCTTTGTGGGTGACCGTCACCGGACCGCCGCTCTCGATCTGCGCGCGAAAACGCGGAATGACTGATCCGGATGAACCAAGCACATTTCCAAACCGAACCATGGAGAACACGGGCGAAGGCAATTCGCGCGCGTGGGCCTGGCAGATAAGCTCGGAAATCCGCTTGCTCGCGCCCATGATGTTGGTCGGTCGAACGGCTTTATCCGTGGAGATGAGAATAAAGTTTTCGACACCGCAATTTTTGGCCGCTTCAGTAAGGATCAAGGTACCCAGGACGTTGTTCTTTATGCCCTCGATAACGTTCTCTTCGACGAGCGGAACATGCTTATACGCTGCAGCGTGGTAAATGGTTTCCACGCCGAAAGTCCTTATGGAGCGCTCACATTGACGACTATTCTGGACAGAACCCAAAATCGGCACGATCCGCGTGGGTAATCCCGTTCTTGCAGCCAGCCCCGAAAGCTCTGCCTCGATCGTGTAGAGCGCGAACTCGGAAATTTCGTAAAGCACCAGCACCGAGGGCCCCTGATTCAGAATCTGACGGCAAAGCTCGCTGCCGATCGATCCGCCAGCGCCGGAAACCATGACCACACGGCCGGTAATATCCTTTCGCAGTAGCTCGGGATCCGGGTTAACCGGGTCGCGGCCGAGAAGGTCCTCAGCGCTCACCGTGCGAAGCTCTGATATCTCAGCCTTTCCGCTGATGATTTCTGATATCCCCGGAATTGTCTTGATCTCCACGTGAAGATCTTCAAGTGAACTGACAACTTCCCGGCGACGGGCTCTGGTCATGCTGGGTATCGCCAGCAGGATGACTTGTGCGCCCGTTTGTTCGAGGAGGCGAGGGATTTCCCTGGGGGGATACACCACCAGTCCGCCGACCGCTAGATTCTGCAGTTGAGGATCGTCATCAACAAGCGCGATCGGCGCATAGTCTCTGCCGTGAAAGAGAGAATTCAGGAGCTGAAGGCCAGCATCGCCCGCGCCATAAATGATAACGGGACGCTTTCGCAACTGATTGGGGCTTCGGAAAAGCGATCGCACAACGAACCGCAATCCGCCGATGGATAGAAAAACCAGTAGCGCAAAAATGATTGGTACGGAGCGGGGAAAGCCTGCATTGAAGGCAATACCTGAAAGGTAAAGAGAGATCGCCGCAACAAGTGCGCCTTTGCCGATGATGACGAGGATTTTTCCGGTAATGAAACGGACCAGTACGCGATATAGCCCGAAATAGTGAAGTGCAAACAGGGTTATGAAGGCTGTGACGACAAGGGAGAGCCAAGCTTCATACTTCTGAAGAAAATCAAATTTCTCAAGTCGAAAAAAAATCGCGCCAATAAACGAAAGGATGATCAAGCTAGCATCAACGCCGAGCTGAATCGAAATTTTTTTCTTCCGACCCAAATTCGAAAGAAATTTAACGTATAGCGACATTAGTTTCCGACCCTATATTCAAATCTTTGTTTATTTATGAGCGAATTTATTTAAAATGAATATTTGATAAATTGAAATATGTCCGGCCTGAAGACCTTGGATGGCTTCAAATGGCGTTCTCCAAACGCGATTGTCAAGACGATTTCTATGTACTGGATAACCGCCCTGGCTTCTCCAACGATCAAATCCGCGCGAGGCACGATCTGTCTGAGGCAAGTCAACGCGTGTCTCAGGGATTTGTTTCCCGATAGTTTCGGCCGGGTTTCGGCGACCTTTTCGAAGAAGGCGCCGATGCTCCAGCCCACGGAGTGCTTCCCGTACACCTCTGTCCGCCGGAGAGACGACCATGGCCGTCAATATTTCGTCCGGCTTTGTGTTAAGACTGGTCGGAGGCGCACGCTGGATGAAAGATGTTGCATGTGACAGCGCGAGAGCTTTGGCGATCCCCTGTCATGCTCATAGGCTATAGCAGGCGGAAGCAATCGTTCATGAGATTCAGAAATTCAACCGTCATGCAGTTACCGCACAACTTGGGCCGATAGCGTCGGAGCGATCGCGTTCAATTCCTCCACTACTCCGTAAATACCCAAACACTGGTCAATCCGGCGGGGTATAACCGTCGGGGAACTGCATCAGGCGGTCGCAGGCGCCGCGATTGCCGTAAAGGGTCTGGTACTGGTCGGCCTGCTGACGGGCGCGCAGACGCGCGGCTTCGATGTCGGCTTCGGTGGCGCCCGCCTGAAGCGCCTTGGCGAAGGTCGCGTCGGCGGCGTCGTTGAGGCGGCGGGTGGCGCGCAGGCCGCCATAGGACTGGCAGTCCGCGGCGCCGAGTTCGGCGCGGGCAGCCTGATCGAGCATGATCTCGTCCGGGGTTTCCGGCGCGGCCGTCTGGCAGCCGGCGAGCGCAAGCATCGCGGCGAACGGAAAGGCAATACGGAATGGGACGGTCATCTGGCACCTCCTGAAATTGCCCGCCGGCGGGCGGGGCATTGCCGCGAATATCCGATACTCGCGGCGGGAGCGCAAGCGCCCCCGTGAAATGATTGTTCTATCCGTGCGACGCCGCCTTGAGGGCGGAAGCGCAATCCTCGCGACCGCCGCCGCTTGCAAGAACAAGCTGCAGCAACAGTCGTGCTTTCAGACCGCTGAGCCTGCCGGCACTGATGAGGCCTTTCGAAAGCAGGTCGATCTCGCCGCCCTTGTAGCCGTATGTGTTGCTGAACACCGGACCGTTTCCGGTGCGGCTGGCAAGCACCACGGGCATGGTCGCGGCCAGCGCGCCGAGCGGCTCCGACAATCGTTCCGCCACATGGCCCGCGCCCATCGCCTCGATGACAGCGCCCTTGTAGCCAAGGCCGGCCAGGGCCTCGACGAGCCTCGCATTTTCGCCCAGCCCGAGCTTCAATAGCGCGATCGGCGGCACGGGCGCCGAGGGAGGCGCGATGGCCGGAAGCCGGCGCGGCGAGGGCGGCGCGAAGAAGAAGGTCCGCCCCTCCATGATTTCCCCGGCGGGGCCGATCGCGCCTGATGTGAAGGCCGAGCAAAGACCGGTATGGGCCTTGGTCACGGCGCGGGCGGTGTGAATGCAGTCATTCATCACAACCAGCGCGCCGCGCGAACGGGCTTCGTCGGAAGACGCGGCGATGACCGAGGCCAGGATATTGGCAGGACCATCGGCGCCGGCCGCTTCCGGCCCGCGCATCGCGCCGGTGACGATGATCGGGGCGGCCTCTCCCCACATGCAGTCGAGCGCGAAAGCGGTTTCTTCGATCGTATCCGTTCCCTGCACGACCACCACGCCGGAAGCGCCGTCTTCCACCGCACGCCTGGCAGTCCGCGCCACCTCGCCGAGTTGCTCGAGCGTGAGCGATGCGCTCGGTAACTTGAACGGCGAGAGCGGCTCCACTTTTGCGATCTCGGCCAGACCGGGCACGGCGTCGACCAGCGCCTGCGCACTCAGTTTCGGCGTGATGCCGCCGCCGGCGTCGGCTGTCATGGTGATCGTGCCGCCGAGGACGATCAGCGTGATCTTCGCCTTGGTGTTTTGAGCCGTTTCGACCATCGGTGTACCTTTCTTTTGTGTCGTCGCCGCGTCCCGGCTGCATCAGATCCGGTGCATGGCCTCGATGAACTGCTTCGCCTTTTGCGCAATCGCCGCGACATCCGCGCCGGGCTTGTAGAGCGCGCCGCCGATGCCGAAGCCGGATGCGCCGGCCTCGACATAGGGCTTCATATTGTCCGGAGTCACGCCGCCGACGGCGAAGACCGGGATGTCCTTCGGCAGGACGGCTTTCCAGGCCTTGATGACGAAAGGCGGTATGGCCTCGGCGGGGAAGGCCTTGATGCCGGTGGCGCCGGCCGCGATGGCGGCGAAGGCTTCCGTCGGCGTGGCGACGCCTGGCAGGCTGATCATGCCCCGCGCGGCGGTCGCTTCGATCACGGCCGGGTTGGCGTTGGGCGAGATGACGACGCGCGCGCCGGTGGCGGCCACATCAGCAACCTCGGCAGGCGTCAGCACGGTGCCGGCGCCGATCAGCGCGCGGTCGCCGAAACGGGCTTGCAGTTTCTCGATGCTCTTCAGCGGTTCGGGCGAGTTAAGCGGCACCTCGATGATGCGCCAGCCGGCTTCGATCAGCGCCTCGCCGATCGGCTCCGCTTCCTCCGGCCGGATACCGCGCAGGATCGCGATCAGATTGCAGGCTTCAAGCGCTTCGGTGAAATTCATGTCGTTCATTCCTGTTCCGTGGAGGGCTGTTTGCCGGTAATGCGCTGGACGCCCAGTGTGGCGGCATCCTCCGGGCCGGGTTTGATCGCAAGGCCGAAAAGCGGCGCGACGCGCCCGTAACGCTCGCCCAGCGCCGAATTGCCGATGATGCCGATCGCTTCGCCGGGACGCAGCCAGCCGGCGGCGCGCGCCTGCCGGAATTCCGAGGCGATCAGCAGGCCCGAGACATAATCCCCGACCTCTTCGGGCTGCAGCGCGCCGGCCAGAATGCCGCTGCGGGCGCTGAAGACGGCCGAAAGCAGGGCGTCGGCGGCGGGCTCATTGCTTGCGGCGAATTCCGTCGCGCGATCGAAGGCCGACCAGGCCGGTTCGCTGCCCGCTGCGGGTTCAGTGGCGCGGGCAATGAACGAATGCCGGGTGAGAAGGGCATAGATTTCGCCGGTGGCATAGGTCTGGAAGGCGGCGATGCGGCCGTTTTCGATGCGCGCCCACTTGCTGTGGGTGCCGGGGAGCACCAGCGTGCGGTCTTCCGCCAGGCCATAGCCGACGATCTGCGTTTCCTCGCCGCGCATGACGTCAGGAAACGGCTTTGCCGCCGGATCGCGCAGGCCCGGCAGAAAGGTCATGGTCGCGCCGTTTTGGAGCGTGATGCGTTTCGCGCCCGCGGCGAGTTCCGCAAGGCCCGCCGGCGCATCGACATACGGCACCTCGATCCAGCCGCTGCGGCTGGTGATCATGCCGCAGGCGGTGACCGGGAAGGGACCGTGCTCCTCAAACCACGCGCCGATCGCCGCCATCAGCGCCGCCTCGAACGCGCCGCCTTCCACGAACTGGATGCCGCCATTCCGGCTTTCGCGTCTGTCCAGCACGCGGCCATCGTCCGCAACAAGGGTGGCGCGAAGCGAGCTGGTGCCCCAGTCGACAATGGCGGAGACGGTTTGGGTCATGTGCTGGGCCTCATCTGAATGCCGGTTTTAGCCGGCGCAGCGGGGTTCTACAACGGCGCGCAAGCTTGCGTCGATAGCCAAAAAGAACTGATCCTGCCGCGCTCTATCCGAAAGCCGGCAGCTACGGTCACCTTCTGAAAATAGCCGCCGGAAGCGTCAAATTCTCCACCAAATTCGGCCAATCCCCCCAAATGGGGGGCGCTTGGCGTCGGCGCAGCCGTTAGTTCTTTCCCCCTGTGTCGCGGAGAGGCGATGCGTTCTGCAATAGCGCGGGGTGTCCGGCCTCGCATCTACGAGGGAAGACTTTTCAATGCCGAAACTCAAGACAGCACTTTGCCTGATTCCGATCGTTTTTCTGGCGGCATGTACCGGCTCCACCTTTGATGACCTGGCGGATTCGGATTCCGACGACGGTTACTCCTCCTCTGGCGGCGGCACGCCCAAATCATCGATCCTGAAGTGCCCGAGCTCCTGCACGACCACGAGCGGCGCACCGGTGGAAATCCAGGTGGCCTCCCACTGCGATGCCGCCCGCTCCTATTACAATGAATACAAGCTGGCGGTTCAGAAATACGGTACGGCCGGCGCGGAGGAGTATTGGAACGCCTATGAGCAGACGGCGGAACTGGCGAACGAAATGTACGCGCAGTTCGGCTGCCAATAATAGTCCGTCATCGGGGTCGGACCGTTTGAGCGCGGTTCGGCCGCTCTCGGGACTGGTGGTCAATGGCTGAGCGTCTGCTGGACGTCTGTGGGGTCAGCAAGACCGTTGTTTCCGCGGGCGAAACAATCGAAATCCTGAAAGGCATCGACCTCACGCTCGATGCCGGCGAGCGGCTGTGCGTTATCGGCGCGTCGGGCTCGGGCAAGTCCTCGCTGCTCGAGATTTTGGGGACGCTGTCCACGCCGGATCGGGGCAGCGTGGCGATATCGGGCATCGACGTGACCGCCATTTCCGACAGCCGCAAGACCAGGTTCAGGCGCAAGCGCATCGGCTTCGTGTTTCAGGGCTTCAACCTTATCGAACACGTCAGCGCGCTCGAGAACGTAGCCCTGCCGCTGCGCTACAATGGCTACGGGCGGCAGACGGCGTTGCGGCGCGCCGGAGAGGAGCTCGAAAGGGTCGGGCTTTCCGCGCGCGCCCGCATGCGCGCAAGTCGCCTTTCGGGTGGCGAGAAGCAGCGCGTGGCGCTGGCCCGCGCCTTGGTGACAAGGCCCGAGCTCATTCTTTCCGATGAGCCGACCGGCAATCTCGACGAGGAAACCGGCAAGGGCATCCTGAACCTGCTCATAGAGAACTGCGATGCGGGCTGCGGCCTGGTGATGGTTACCCACAACCTCGATCACGCGCGCCGTTTCGAAAGGGTGCTGAAGCTCTCCGGCGGACGGTGTCATGCTGTTGCCGTTTGAGCCGATCATCGCCCGACTCAGGTCCTTCGGGCTGGCGCGCCTTGCCTTCGCCGTGGTGACCCTGGCGATGACGCTGAGCGGAACCATTGCCAATTATGCCCTGTCCAGCAATGCGCTCCGGCATTTCGACACGCTGCTGGAACTCGACAATTCCGAAACCTTCGTCGTCAGCGGCGCCAATTACGAGGTCGACGCGATGACCGATGGCGCGTTCGATCCGGAAGGGCTTGCCCGCATCGGGCCGGAACTGATTGCCGGCCTGCTGCCGCCGGGCTTCACCGTCACCGCATTCCGGATATTTCCCGTCACAGTCGAAGGCGGCGGGTCCGTGCAGCTTGCCAAGGCCTATGCCGTCGGTGACGGCTTTGCGCGCCAGACCGGTCTGACGACCGATATGCCGGCCGGGTTCGAGACGGACGGCCTGATGCAGGATAGCTGTCTTGTGGGCAGCGGGCTCGCCGAAAGCCTTGGCGGCGGGTCCACGGTCTGGGTGGAGGGAAAGGCCTGCCGGGTTGCCGGGCATTTCCATGCCCCGGTCCGACCGCCCTTTGCCGAGCTTTCGCGCTCCCTGCTGATTGCCGACAGGGAGGATTCCTTCGAACAGGTCGATTCCGGCAATTTCAACTTCCTGGTCACCGGACCGGCGGAAAGCCTGCCGGAGCCGCGCCTCAAGGGCCTGCTTTCGCTGGTCTTCGACGTGTCGCGGCTGACCTTCTGGTCGAGCGCGCCGATCATCGAGCAGGCCCGCGAGCTGAAATTCATCGCCATGGCGATATCGGTTGGCCTCAGCGCCATCATTCTCATGATCGGCGGCGTGTCGATCGCCGCGCTGATGTCGTTTTCGGTCACCGAACGACGGCGCGAGATTGCCATCAGGCGCACGCTGGGAGCCACGCGCGCCCGAATTGTTGTTGAAATCGTTCAGGAGACGGTCCTGATTGCGGTGCTCGCGCTCGTTGTCGGTATCGTCGGCGGCATGATTCTGGCCGATGTCCTGCAGCAACCGCTCAGCCGCTATTTCGTCGCGGGCAGCATCACCGGCTCGGGCATCGCGCTCGGGCCGATCGCGCGCGCGGTGACCGGCTTCTTTGTCGTTACCCTGATCGCAGGCATCGTGCCGGCGCTCAATGCGGCGCGAACCGATCCGGCCACCGTTCTGAGGGAAAGCTGATGGCTGAAACAGAGAGGAGCACCGCAAATGTCGCTGCCGGGTAAGGCCATAGGGGTCGCCATTGTCGGCATTGCATTCGCGGGCGCTGCCGCGTGGGCCGTTCAGGGCGGTGGCTGGCCGGGCGGGGAGGGCCGCGAAACCGGGAACGGGTTCGGGCAGACGACCGTGGCGATAACCGAGCGCGCCTTCGTCCAACGCGTGGTACGTCAGTGCCATATAGAATATGGCGCGCCGAAAGCGCTTTCCGCGCCGGCCGACGGACTGCTGGAACTCCTCGTCGACGACGGTGCGGAGGTTGAAAAGGGGCAGGTGATTGCTCGATACGAAACCGAGGAACTCGAAAGCGAGCAGCGCCGGCTTGCCGCCGATATCGACAGCCTCAATGCCCGGCTCGCCTTCAAATCCGGCCCGTACCGCGAACAGACCGATGCGATGTGGCAAATCGAGAGGGACGAACAGGGCCGCCGACAGTCGCGGCTGGAACAGAAGCTCACTGAAATGCAGGCGCTGGAGGCGGACGGCCAAATCGCCCCGCAGCGGCTCGAGGAAACGCGCCTGAGACTTGACGAAGCCGAAGCGGAGCGCGCCCGGCTTGAACACCAGAGAGTACTGGATCAGGCGCAAGCCGAACTCGATATCGATCAGATGAAGCACGATCTTGCGCTCGCCGAGGCAAGGCTTGCCGATATTGCGCGGGAAAAGGAAAGCGGCGCCCTGCTGGCTCCAGAAAGCGGCAGGATCATATGGGCCGACCCGCAGCTTGTCGAAAGCGGCGCCGGCGCGGTGCGCCGGGGTGCGCCGATCGCCTCGCTGGTCAAGTCCGATCTCTACGGCGCGGTGTTCCGCATCGGCGACAGCGACATGAATGTCGTTGACGGCGCGGCGGTGACCGTGCGCTTTGGCGATGAGCGTCAACCGGTTGCAGCCGAGATCGTCTCGAAACGCCTCGTGGACGATCCCATTGAACAGAAGCGCGGCCGCTACGAGTATGAGGTCGCTATCGCGTTTTTGGCCGATGGGCATGAGGATGTCCTTTACGGGCAGGCCATTTGCACATTCACGAAGCCGGTCGGCGCGCCGTCGCCGGCGATACCGGCAAGCGCCGTTCAATTCCAGAACGGCCGCAGCTATGCGCTGCGGGTTGAGGGTGGCGAAACCGAGCTCGTCGAACTTCAGCTCGGCGAGGTTTCCGACGGCTATGTGCGTGTTCTGTCTGGCCTGAAGAGTGGTGATGTCGTTGCCGAATAGACGCCGCCTTTCCGGATCTGTGCGGTGGGCTGCTTTGGCCTTGCCGTTGGCGCTTGCCGCCTGCGCCTCTCCGGGGCTGAAGCAGACGAGCGCGGATATCGACGTCCTGCAACAGCAGATCGACAGTCCCCCGCCGACGCCCGCGACAGACGCCTCGCTCGGACCGGTCGAGCTTGTCGCCTTTGCGGATGAGCGCGGCCATGATGTGCTGAAGGCCCGGCTCAAACGGGCGGAGGCGGAACTGACGCTGGATGAAACGAAATCCCGGCGGTTTCCGCGTATTTCGGTTGAAGCCCGGGACTTCGTTACCTATGACCGCAGGAACGGCATCACCGACAACGCCAATGTCGTGCTCGGCGTCAATTGGGATATCGCCTATGCGCTGCTCGGGCTCGACAGCGACAACATCGAAATCGCGGAAAAGCTCATCCCGGTGCAATATCAGCTCGCCTATCGCAACGCGCTCGCCTCGCTGCTTTCGGCCTATGGCGCGCTGAGCGAGATGGACTTCAAGCGCCGGCACGCGCTGCTGGAGGCGGATGCGCTTTCCTGTCAGGCCAGGACCATGCGCGTCGAACAGAAGCTCGGTACGATCTCCGAGGCCGAGCTTGATGCCATGACGGCAAAGATTTCCGCCGTCCGCAGTGAGGCCGATGCCATCGCCATGGCGATGGTGACCGAGGAGAGCAAGGTGCTGGCGCTTGCCGGGCTTGCGATCGGCGGAGCGGAGGTGAGGGCGTCCCGTCCGGTGTTGCCCGCGCTTTCGAAACTGCCGGAGGTTTCCGCAGATGATGGCGAGGCCTGCTTCGCGCAATCGGGTAGCCAGGACCTCGAGAACCTGCTGGTCGAGGCCGCCGGCGCGCAACTGGAGCTCGCGCGTAAATCGCGGTTCACCAAGCTCACCGCAGCCCTGCCGACCTTCATGAGTCAGGATGGCGGCCTGAGCCTCCAGTTTCTGGTGGGCTATGTGCTACCGCTGATCGACCAGGGCGACAGCCTGCGCATCACCGATCGCGCGCGGCTCAACCTGCTGCAGACGATTCTCGCCGCCCGGGAAAATCACCGCGCGTTTCTGAACCGCTACAGTGAGACCCTTCTGAACACCGCCGGTGCGCGCCGCGCGCTCGCCTCCGCCGATGGGGCGATTGCGACGGCCCGCGCGTCGCTTTCGTCCGCGCCGAAGGCCAGCCGTTGCGCCGGCGAGGCGGCGCTGGCGGAGGCGCGGCTGAAGCGCGAGGAGGCGATGTTCAAGATTCAGATGGCCAGGGCCCGGCAGAAACTGATGTGTGCACCCTTGCCGGCGGCGGCGCCTAGCGAGCCGTCGTGACAGTCGGGCGTTCAGCGTATGACGGGTGCGCCGGTTAGGCTCGGGACAGTTCCGTCCATGGTTGCGGCAACGGTGGTCCGTTCCGACGCGAACTCGTCGGCGGCGAGTGTGTCGGCAAGGTGCTCGAAACAGCTTGCCGCGACATGGTGGCCCGCGCCAGCTATGACCTCCAGACTGGCGTTCGGATTTGTTTCGGCCAGCGCTTCAATCGCTGCCGGCGGCGACATCCGATCATCGCTGCCCTGGATCAGCCGGATCGGCATCGGCAGTTCGGCGATCTCGCTGTCCCAACCGCGCTGGTTGACCGCAAGATCGGCGACGACACTCGCTGTCGAGCGCTCGCCGATCAGGCGCAGCCAGGAAAGCGCCCAGCCGGCTTCAATGGCATAGTCGATCGCGGCAAGGTCGGCGGGGGCGTCGCGATAGGCATGGCGATAAGCCCTTGCGGCAAGGGCGGGTGAACGGGCAAGCGCTGCGTAGGCCTTGACGATCGCCCCGAGCACGATCGGCCTCTGTCTTATCGCGCTGGAAAGGGCGGCCTGCATGCTGCGCTCCGATGCCGGGGCGGCGCTGGATGGCGGAAACGGCGCGCCCGCGATCACCAGCTTCTCGACAAGGTCGGGATGGCGCGCGGCAAAATGGGTCGCCCATGACGCGCCGGAATTGACGGCGACGCAGGTCACCGGCTCGTCGACCAGATGGCGGACGGTTTCGGCGACCGCCTGCGTGTGGTTCTCAAGAAAACCGACCGGATCCGACGGATCGAGTCCCTCCGTGAAGAAGCGGGGCGTGACCAGCCAGCGCAGCCCGTTTCTGCGCAGGATCTCGATCTTGTCCTTGCAGAACAGGGTGGGTGAAATCAGGCCATGGAAGAACAGGCACGGCTTGCCGCGCCGATCGCCGAATTCCCATATCGGCAGTTCGGCGCCGCTTTCGAGCGCCACCGAATGTACCCTGACCTTGCCGCCAAAGTGGCGGGCGAGCAATTTGCGCTCGGGAGCGGGATTGCTGCCGCCGGAAAAGGTCGCGATGAAATAGCTCATCAGCCGGGACGAGATCGCCCGCGTCAGCGCAGCCTGGGTGGTGACGCCGAATTTCTGGAAAACGACCTGCAACTGCTTGCGCTTGGTATCATAGGAAGCGCCAAGGCGGTCGGCGGCTTCCCTGAGGTCGTAGCCGCCAAGCAATTGCGCGATCAACTGATACTCGCTTGCCGTCAGTCCCGCGCTGTGGAGTGGCGTATTTGTCTCGAAGAACGGGCGGTCGATCTCCAGAGCCAGCCAGTCGGCGCCCTCCGGCGCTTCCGGCCAGTAATGCCTGACCGCGAGCAGAACGACCAGCCGGCCGGCATGCTCCTTGAATGCAAAGCCCTCTTGGTCACTTTCCGACAGGTCGAAGCGCTCTGGTAGCGGACCGGTCTGCCCGTCCGCCAGAAGCACGCTGCCCTCGCCGTCGAGAAGGCAGGAGGGGAGGCCGAAAGGGGGCAGGGATTTGTAGAAGAAATCCTGGATCGCGATCTGCCGCCGGGCATCGCGAATTTCCGGAGCGTCGCCATCCCACCGTGTCGGAAGCGCGGAGGGATTCAGCATTCGGGGTATTTCGGCCAGACTGGCAATATGCCGCCGGAGTGCCGTGCGTGAGTTTTTCATAAACAGACTTTTGAAAAACAGCACCGTCAGGTCAATAGCGCGGCTTAACAATTGTGGTTTTTTTGCGGCATCCGCCGCAAACCGGCTTGGGCTCAGAAGAGATGCTCTTTGTTTCAGCAGGGGATGCTGATCACGGCCCGCAGGCCGCCGAGCGGGCTGTCACCGAGGGTGACGTTGCCGCCGTGGGAGCGGGCGATGTCGCGCGCGATGGCGAGACCGAGGCCGGTGCCGGATGAATCGAGGTTGCGGGCGTTGTCGAGCCTGAGGAACGGCTTGAACACTTCCTCGCGCATCTCCGGGGAAATACCCGGCCCGTCATCGTCGAAGGTGACGGTCAGCCATTTCTCGCCGTGCTCGGCGGTGATTTCCAGACTGTCGGCATGGCGTTTGGCATTGGAGGCGAGGTTGGCGATCAGGCGGGCGAAGGCGTTGGGCCTGACCGTCACCTCGTCCGGCCCGATCACCACATAATGCAGCGATTTGCCGGAGAGCTCGAAATCCTCCTGCTGGCGGCGGAACAGCGCCGAGAGGCTGGCCGTGCCGGTGGTTTCCTCCGCGTCGCCGCGGGCGAAGTCGATATAGCCCTGCAGCATCTTCTGCATTTCCTCGATATCCTCGTTGAGGGCCTCTACCTCCGGACTGTCACCGATCAGAGCGAGCTGCAGCTTGAAGCGGGTGAGGATGGTGCGCAGATCGTGGCTGACGCCGTTCAGCATGGTGGTGCGCTGTTCGATCTGGCGCTCGATGCGCTCGCGCATCAGGATGAAGGCGAGGCCCGCGCGCCGGATTTCGATCGCCCCGCGCGGTGTGTAGGGCACCTCGGAGCGGTGACCCTTGCCGAAATCCTCCGCGGCCTGGGTCAGCTTCAGGATCGGCCGGATCTGGCCGCGCAGGAACAATGTCGCGATCCCGATCAGCACCAGCGAGGTGCCGACCATCCACAGAATGAAGATATGGGTGTTCGAGGCATAGGTCATCGAACGGCGCGCGAAGATGCGCAATATGCCGTCATCGAGCTTGATGCGGATTTCGACGAAGCGGGAATCGCCGAGCGTATCGATCCAGAACGGCCGGCCGATCTTGGCCGAGATCAACTCCGCCAGCACTTGGTCGAGCAGGCCGAAAAACGGCTTTGGCAGCGGCGGCGGGAGCTTCGCGCCCGGCTCGAAGGCAACCCTCAGACCCATGTCGCGCGCGGCAATCGAGATGATCTCGCTTTCATATTCGTCGCCGGTTGCGTCGATCAGGTCGATGATCGCCGCGATATCGCCGGTGACGGCATCGGCAAGCCGGCGGGTCACCATCTGCCAGTGGCGCTCCATGAACACGGTGGCGACCACCGCCTGCAGCAGCAGCATGGGGATGATGATGATCAGCAGCGAGCGGGCGAACAGGCCGCGCGGAAGCCGGTGATGGGTCCAGCGGGCGATAACCTTGTAGGCGCCGGCGACATGGCGCAGCCCGGGCAGCCGCTCAAGTTCGCGCGTGCGTCGTCTGAGGGCGTGCGCCGCTCTTTCACAGGCCGTTTGAACGCTTGCGGGCCAGAGTTTCAATGTCGGGTCCTAATCCCGGCTCAGGCGGTAGCCGATTCCGCGTACGGTCTGAAGATAAACCGGGTTCGCCGGATCGTTTTCGATCTTGCGGCGCAGCCGGTTGATCTGCACGTCGATCGTGCGCTCGTTGATCTCGCTGGCGCTGCTGACGAGATCGTAGCGCGCAACCGTTTCGCCTGCCTTTTCGGCAAGCATGGCCAGAATGTCCTGTTCGCGTTCGGTCAGCCGGATCGGCGTCGCGCCTTTCTTCAGTTCGCGCCGCGCGAGCGAGAAGGAGTAGGGGCCGAACACCACCTGTTCGATCACCGGCGTCTTCGGCGTGTCGGCGCGGCGCAGGATATTGCTGATGCGAAGCAGAAGCTCGCGCGGCTCGAACGGCTTGACCAGGTAGTCGTCGGCGCCGGCCTCCAGACCGGCGATGCGGGCATCCGCCTCCGCCTTCGCCGTCAGAAGTAGCACCGGAACCGGGCGAATTTCCCTGAGGTGCCGGGTCAGCGACACGCCATCCTCGCCCGGCATCATCACGTCGAGCACGAGAAGATCGAAGTCGAGCCCTTCCAGCTTGCGCCGCGCCTCGGCGGCATCGGCGGCCGTGGAAACCCGATAGCCGTTCTCGCCCAGATAGCGCTTGAGCAGCGTACGGATGCGGGTGTCGTCGTCGACAATCAGAAGGTGGGCCGCGTCATCATCGACCGCTCTGGCTTCGCTCATGCTTCCTCCCCTTTCTGCGGCAAGGCCTCGACGCCGGCATGGGGATCGTGATCGCACATGCGTGTCAGAAATTCGCCGACCGCGCGGCGCTCGTTCTCGCCCATTGCCGCGAAGGCCCTGTCGATGCGCCGCAATTGCGGCGAAAGCAGCTCCGCGCGCAGCCGCTCGCCTTCGCCGGTCAGAAACAGCCGGCGCTGGCGACGGTCCTCCGGTCCCGCCGTCTGGCGGATATAGCCGCTGTCGATCAGCTGTTTCAGGACGCGCGCGAGGCTCTGCTTGGTGATGCGCAGGATATCGAGAAGGTCGGCAACGCTCATCCCCGGCCGGCTGCCGACGAAATGGATGACCCGGTGATGGGCGCGGCCGAAGCCGATCTCGCCGAGGATCGCATCCGGATCGGCGGTGAAGTCGCGATAGGCGAAAAACAGAAGTTCGACCACCGCCAGGTCCGAAACCCCGCTCTCGGGCGCCTGTTCGGGCATGATCGCCTGATGTTTCACTCCCAAAGCCTGCTTCCTTTCGCCCGCCGGGCTTTTGTAATCAAATCCAGTCTGACATAGATATCGTATCAGGTTTAAAACGGACGCGGGCGAAATGGAAGCCGTTGGCGGCGACCGTCCGCAAGGGAGATATCAGTTTCATGGCGCAGCTCCAGGCCGGGATCATACCCGTCACCCCACTTCAGCAGAACTGCACCGTGCTGTTCGATCCCGACTTGCGCGAGGGCGTCGTGGTCGATCCCGGCGGGGATGCCGATGTCATCATCCAGACCGTGGAGGAAAACGGCATTGCGCTGAAGGCGATCTGGCTGACCCATGGTCATCTCGACCATGCCGGCGGCGCGATGGAGCTGAAGGAGCGCCTGGGGCTGGAAATCATCGGTCCGCATGAGGACGACCGTTTCATTCTGGAAAACATCGAGGCAAGCGCCGAGCGCTTCGGCATGGCGGGCATGGTGCGCAATTGCTTTCCCGACCGGTTTCTGACCGAGGGCGAAACGGTGGGTTTCGGCGCGCATGTGTTCGAGGTCTATCACACGCCCGGCCACGCGCCCGGCCATGTGATCTTCTTCAACCGCGCCCAGAATTTCGCCCATGTCGGCGATGTGCTGTTTCATGGCTCGGTCGGGCGCAGCGATCTGCCGGGCGGTGACCACGACACGTTGCTGGCCTCGATCCGCGACAAGCTGTTTCCGCTGGGCGACGATGTCGGTTTCATTTGCGGCCACGGCCCGGGCGGCCGCATCGGCGAAGAGCGCCGCAACAACCCATTCCTCAAGGGGCTCTGAGCGGCCTCAATCCCGCGCGAACGGGATGGTCTTTTGCTCCGCGCGGCCAAGCGCCTTCAGCAGGGCGATCCTCGTCTTGCGTCGCCGCCGGTCCATCTTGTTTGCAAGGCCGGCCAGCGCGCGCCTGACCGGGCCCTTGCCTTCATGCGTCAGGGGAGGGCTGGCATGGCGATCGTAGATCACCGAGGCGATGCCGAGCTGTTCGGTTCCGGGCCCTTCCAGATACTGGTCCTGTACGCAGATGGCCGGGTCGATCTGATAGGCGCTGAGCCCGCCGAAGACCCTGTAATGCGCGCCGAAGATGACATCGTCCACCGGTAGCGGCAGCGGATCGCTCGCCGCGCACAGGCGCTCCATCGCCCGCCGGCTGACAATATAGCCCGCCGCGCCGTAGTGGCTGCTCAACAGCCTCTTCAGCCGGTGTGGTGTCTCCATCAGCGCGTCGCCGCTGCGAGAAACGTGCGTGGGCATGGCAAGCGTTTCGAGCTTGATCAGGTCGGCGCCGTCCGGCAGCCATTCGGCCGCCGCTGCAAGGAGCTTGCCCGCATCCGGGGCGAGGTGGATGTCGTCCTCGAAGATCGCCGCGTATTCGAGACCGCGCGAAAGCGCCAGTTCCCAGACCTTCTTGTGGCTCAGATAGCAGGCGACTTCGCTTGGGGTCAGGTTGCGGGCATATTTGCTGACCGGCGGCACGACGATGTTTCTGACGAAATCCTCGGAGAGCGTGGCGGCGTCGACCGCATCGATCCGCTCGAAGGCAAGGCCCTGGGCGTCGAAAACCGCGCGCATGTGCGACAGGCGGTCATGGCTTCTGGCGAGGTTGATGAGGAAGATGTCCAAGACGGTTCGAGCCTCTTTTCGGGCGGCGTTCTCTCCGGTGGCAGTCTTCTGCCGTTGGACGCGGGGCTATCCCGCGATCAGGGTTTGCTCGGCTCCGTCAATCGCGCTGTCTGCGAAGACGGCGCGGCCGTTTTCCATGCGCACCTCGCCGGCGGCCAGCCGCTTGAGTGCAGCGGGATAGAGCCTGTGCTCGACGGTCAGTATCCGCTTTGCCAGCGCATCGGCTTTATCGCCCGGCATCACCGGAACCGCCGCCTGGCCGATGATCGGGCCCTCGTCCATGCTCTCCGTCACGAAATGCACGGAGCAGCCGGCGACGCGCATGCCGGCGTCGAGCGCGCGCTGGTGGGTATCGAGACCCGGAAACAGCGGCAGCAGCGAGGGGTGGATGTTGATGATCCGGCCCTCATAGGCGCGGATGAAATCGCCCGAGAGCAGCCGCATGAAACCGGCCAGGCAGATGAAATCGGGCGCGAGGCCGGCAAGCAGGTCGAGCATCGCGGCCTCGTGGGCCTGTTTGCTGTCGTAGTCCTTGCGCGGCAGGGCGTGGGTCTCGATGCCCCGTGCCTTTGCCTTTTGAAGCCCGCCGGCATCCGGCTTGTCGGAAATGACGGCCACGATTTCGGCCGGAAAATCCGGAGCCGCGCAGGCCTCAGCCAGCTTTTCCATATTCGAGCCGCTGCCGGAGATGAACACGACGACCCGCTTGCGTCCGCTCATAGCGCGATCATGCCCTTATAGACCGTGCCGTCCATGCCGTCCTTGCGGGCGATGATGCGCCCGATCCGGAAGGCGTTTTCGCCCTGTTCCGCAAGCGCGGCGAGCACGGCGTCGAGCTCATCTTCGCGGCAGACGCCGATCATGCCGACGCCGCAATTGAAGGTGCGCATCATTTCAGCGGGTGCCACACCGCCCGCGCGCGCAATCCACGAGAACACGGCGGGCACCGTGATGGCTTCCAGATCGATCTCGGCGGAAAGCGTTTCCCGCAGGACGCGCGGTATATTTTCCGGAAAACCGCCGCCGGTGATGTGGGCGAGCGCCTTGATCGCGCCGGTTTCGCGGATCGCTGCAAGTAGCGGCTTGACATAGATGCGGGTCGGCTCCAGCAGCGCTTCGCCGAGGCTCTTGCCCGGCGCGAAGGGGGCAGGGGCCTGCCAGCCGAGGCCGTTCATTTCCGCCACCCGGCGCACCAGCGAGAACCCGTTGGAGTGGACGCCGGAGGAGGCGAGGCCGAAGATCACGTCGCCTTCCGCGAGGCTTTCGGACGGCAGCAGCGCGCCGCGCTCGGCAGCGCCCACGGCAAAGCCTGCGAGGTCGTAGTCGCCCTTGGCATACATGCCCGGCATTTCCGCGGTCTCGCCGCCGATCAGCGCGCAACCGGCCTGCCGGCAGCCCTCGGCAATGCCTTCGACGATCACCGCGCCCTCATCGGGGTCGAGCGCGCCGGTGGCGAAATAATCGAGGAAGAACAGCGGCTCCGCGCCCTGCACCACGAGATCGTTGACGCACATGGCGACCAGATCGATGCCGACCGTGTCATGCTTGCCGGCCTCGATCGCGATCTTCAGCTTGGTGCCGACGCCGTCATTGGCGGCGACCAGAACCGGATCGGTAAAGCCCGCCGCTTTCAGGTCAAAGAGACCGCCGAAGCCGCCGATCTCGCCGTCCGCGCCGGGACGCCGGGTCGATTTCACTGCGGGCTTGATTTTCTGGACCAGAAGATTGCCGGCATCGATATCGACGCCCGCGTCGGAATAGGTCAGGCCGTTTTTACGCGTCTCGCTCATGGGGCGGTCCCTCATGCAATAGTCAAAGCCGGGCATTGCATGGAGTCTTGCGCGATGCAAGTCTGTAGCGGGGCCGCCGCGCCGATATCGACAACTAAGGCAGGTCGCGGTGGATATCGGGGAGGGGCGCAGGGCGAGCGCCTTGTCGCTTGACGCTGGCGGCGGTTTGCTGAACAAACGCTATGGGCCTTTATCGCTTTTGCGGGCCCTGATGCCAAATCGTTTGAGCGCGAACCGGAGCGGGAGTTTTTCATGGCGGGTCGGATCAGTGCCGCGGGATTGCGCAGGCAGGTCTATTTCTGGCTGCTGTTTGCCGCCTTTGTCGCGCTTTTTCTCTATGTTTTCCGCAGCATATTGCTGCCTTTCGTCGCCGGCATGGCGCTGGCCTATTTCCTTGACCCGATTGCCGATCGGCTGGAGAAGCTTGGCTTCAACAGGCTGTGGGCGACGACCACGATCATGCTGTCCTTCCTGGTGATCGTCATCGCCGTGCTGTTGCTGTTCATTCCGCTTCTGGTGTCGCAGGCCTATGATGTCGCCCAGCAGGTGCCGAAATACATGCACCAGCTCGAGCAGTATCTGGAGACGACCGAGTTTTCTCGCTTGATCGAATGGGGCAACGACCAGCTTGCCTCGCTCAGCGAGAATATCGGCAAGATGCTGTCGGGCGGCGCCTCGATCGCGGGTCAGGTGTTCGGCAGCATCTGGAACTCGTCGATGGCGGTGGTCAACCTCGTCTCCTTCTTCGTGCTGGCCCCGGTCATCGCCTTCTATCTCCTGCTCGACTGGGACCGGATGGTGCAGAAGATCGACCAGTGGGTGCCGCGCGGGCAGGTGGACGATGTCCGTTACCTCGCTCATGAGATTAACGCGGTGATTTCCGGTTTCGTGCGCGGGCAGGGGTCGCTCTGCATCATCCTCGCGGTCTACTATGCCATCACGCTCAGCCTCGCGGGGCTCAATTTCGGGGCTCTGATCGGGATTTTCGCCGGTCTTGTCAGCTTCATTCCCTATCTCGGCTCGACCTCCGGCCTGATCCTGTCCATGGGCGTGGCGCTGTTCCAGTTCTGGCCGGATTTCTGGATGATCGCGCTGATCTTCGGGATCTATCTGTTCGGCCAGTTTCTGGAAGGCAATGTGCTGCAGCCCAAGCTGGTCGGCTCCAGCGTCCGGCTGCATCCGGTCTGGCTGATGTTTGCCCTGTTCGCCTTCGGCGTGCTGTTCGGCTTCGTCGGCCTGCTGGTCGCGGTGCCGGTGTCGGCGGCCGTCGGCGTACTGGTGCGCTTCGCGATCGACCGCTATCTCACCAGCGATCTTTACTGGGACGGTATCGAGCACCATGCCGAAGAGCCTTCGCCGGTTGTCGAAGAAGGGAAGTGAGCCTGACCGTGTTGCGTGAAAAAGCGATGCAGTTGCCGCTGGAACTCGGCCACGACCCGGCGGCCGACCGCGATCACCTGTTGATCTCGCCGTCGATCATGCCAGCGATCGACCTGATCGACCGTTGGCCGCACTGGCACACGCCGGTCACCGTGCTCGTCGGCCCGCCGGGCTCGGGCAAGACCCATCTGTCGACCATCTGGAAGGGGCTGAGCCAGGCCCGCCCGGTGACGGTGGAATTGAGGGAAGGGCGTCCGGTTGCCGCCCGCCACGGCGCGTTCCTGTTCGAGGATGCGGACCGTCAGGCCTTCGACGAGACCGGCCTGTTTCACCTGATCAACACCGTGCGCCAGCATGGCGGCAGTCTGCTGATCACCGCTCGCTCGCTGCCGCAGCTCTGGTCGATCTCGCTGCCCGATCTGAAATCCCGGCTTGCCGCCGCCACCACGGTGGAAATTGGCGCGCCGGACGATGTGCTTTTGCAGCAGGTCATCTTCAAGCTGTTCGCCGACCGCCAGCTCGAGGTCGACGACCGTCTCGTCGCCTATATCGTCACGCGCATGGAGCGCTCGCTCGATGCCGCGAGCCAGATTGTGGACGCCATCGACAAGCTGGCACTGTCGCGCAATCGCCGCATAACCCGGGCGCTGGCCGCCGAGGTGCTGGCCGCGCGTGAAGCGTTTTGATTTCGTTTATTCGCCCTGATCAAAGAGCCGGAACTGGGTGAGATCGGCATCCTTTGGCGGCGTGAGGCCGAGATGCTTCCAGGCCGTTGCCGTCATCACCCGCCCGCGCGGGGTGCGCTGGATGAAGCCCTGCTGGATCATGTAGGGCTCGATGATATCCTCGATCGCGTCGCGCGGCTCGGAAAGCCCTGCCGCGATCGTCTCGATCCCCACCGGACCGCCGCCGAAATGCTGGCAGATCATGTTGAGATAACGCCGGTCTAGCTGGTCGAGCCCCATATGGTCGACCTCGAGCCGCGTCAGCGCCTCGTCGGCGATCGCCCGGCTCACCTCGGTCGCATCCGCCACTTCGGCGAAATCGCGCACCCGGCGCAGCAGCCGGCCGGCGATGCGCGGCGTGCCCCGGGCGCGACGCGCGATCTCGCGCGCGCCGTCATCGCTCATGCCAAGCCCCATCAGCCGCGCCCCGCGGCGGATGATCAGTTCCAGCTCCTCGACGGTGTAGAAATTGAGCCGGACGGGGATGCCGAAACGGTCGCGCAGCGGCGTCGTCAGCAGACCGAGACGGGTGGTGGCGGCAACGAGCGTGAATTTCGACAGGTCGATCTTCACCGAGCGCGCCGCCGGGCCCTCGCCGATGATCAGGTCGAGCTGGAAGTCTTCCATCGCCGGATAGAGGATTTCCTCGACCGCCGGGTTCAACCGGTGGATCTCGTCGATGAACAGCACGTCGCGCTCTTCGAGATTGGTCAGAAGGGCGGCCAGATCGCCGGCCTTGGCGATCACCGGCCCGGAGGTGGAGCGGAAATTGACGCCGAGTTCCTTGGCCATGATCTGCGCAAGCGTGGTCTTGCCGAGCCCGGGCGGGCCGACGAACAGCACATGGTCGAGCGCTTCGCTGCGCCGCTTGGCGGCCTCGATGAACACCTTCAGATTGGCGCGCGCTTCCGCCTGGCCGGTGAAATCGTCCAGCGTCTGCGGCCTCAGCGCCGCGTCGAGGTCTTCCCCGCGCTTGTCCGGCGATATCAGGCGGTCGGCTTCACTCATGTCAACAATTCCATTCCCGGTATGGCGGCGGCTGCGGCGCGGTCGAGCGTCAGCGTGGCATGGCAGCCGGATTTTGCGTTTCGAAGCGCGATCAGGATATCGGGAAACTCGGCAGACGTGCGGTTCATCAGATCCAGCGCCTCTTCAACCTGCCATTCATCCTCGACCTCGATTTCGCGCGCCTCCAGAAGATCTGCGATTGCCGCTGCAAGTTCGGCGCGTCCTACTCTTAACCGCTTCCTCAGGAACCAGGAAAACTCCATCAGCGTGATGGCGTTGATATAGCCCGGCCCGCGCTCCGGCAAGCTTTCCATCAGCCGGTCCACTCGCCGGCATTGCTCGGCGTCGTCCTGCAGCACCAGCCGAAGCAGAATATTGGTATCGAGACCGATCATGACCGCTCGGCGACATGTTCGGCAACCGCCTCGCCGACGGCATCTTTCATGTCCTCGAGCGACATCGGGTCCCTGTCGGCATCGTGAAAGCGGCCCTTGAGGTCGCTCGCCTTCCTGTTCTTTGCCCGCACGATGATTTCGCCGTCACGGATAATGTAGCGGATACGGTCGCCCGGTTTCAGATTCAGCATCTGGCGCACTTCAGCCGGAATCGTCGTCTGACCCTTCGAAGTCAATGTGCCGTAATACACGCTCATTTTTGGTTTCCTTACCCTGCGAAAATTGTAAGGAGTATCCTATCAGGAAAGGATCACTGCGACAATTCCTTCAGGCCGAGCCGGATCAGGGTCGCGCTGGCTGCATCCTCTCCAGCCTGTTTCAACGCGGCGGAGATCGCGCCTGCGGCCTGGTCTCGGGAATAGCCGAGATTGGTGAGCGCGGAAATCGCATCGGACACGGCGGCGGGCGCGGCGCCTTCGCCGACTTCCTTGCGGAAGGAGATGGCCTCGCTGTCGCCGAGCGAAAGCCCGGCGGGCACCTTGTTCTTGAGTTCGGTGACAATGCGGGTGGCGACCTTCGGCCCGACGCCCGGCGCGCGCGATACCGCGGTCTTGTCGCCGAGCGCGATCGCATTGGCGATCTCGCCCGCCGACAGCGTCGAGAGGATCGCCAGCGCCACCCGCGCGCCGACGCCCTGGACGCTCTGCAGCAGGTTGAACCAGCCGCGCTCTTCCGCGCTCATGAAGCCGTAGAGGCGCAGTTGATCCTCGCGAACGAAGGTCTCGATAAACAGCACCACCGCCTCACCAGGCGACCCGATGCGCGACAGCGTGCGCGCCGAGCAGTAGGCGACGTAGCAGACGCCATGAACGTCAACCACGACATGATCGTCGCCGATCTCGTCAATCACGCCCTTGAGCTTGCCGATCATGCAGTTCTTTCCTTTTGACGTGCCGCCTTCACGCGTATGCCTCTTGTTCTCGCAGCGTGTGCTGCTTGCCGTTCACCTGCCGCATAGCCCCAAACCTTCTCGCCCCGGAGGGGAGAGATGTCGCGAAAGCGACAGTGAGGGGGGAGTCTATCCTCACGCGCGCCCTCACGAGACGAGATGCCGCGCCACCCTCACTGCCCCTGTCGGGGCATCTCTCCCGCCAGCGGGAGAGAGTATTGGGAGCAAGCGTCACTTTTCATAACCAATCATTCATTCCGTGCCTGCCGAACCTATCGACAGACCGGCAGGCATTACCCCGCCGCCATCGCCGCCTTCATCATCTTGTTGCCGCCGCGATTGTGGCTGTGGCAGATGGCGATCGCGAGCGCGTCCGCCGCGTCGCTGCCCTTGAACTGCACGCGCGGCATCAGGACTTTCAGCATCATGTGGATCTGCTGCTTGTCGCCATGGCCGACGCCGATCACCGCCTTCTTCACCGCGTTGGGCGCGTATTCGGCGACCGGAAGGCCTGCGAGCGAGGGCACCAGCAGGGCGATGCCGCGCGCCTGGCCGAGCTTCAGCGTCGCCACCGCATCCTTGTTGACGAAGGTCTGCTCCACCGCCGCCTCGTCCGGGCGAAAGCCGTGCACCACCTCCGAAAGCCCGTCATGAAGCTGGCGCAGGCGCGAGGGTAGATCGAGATCACCGTCGGAGGTGACCGTGCCGGAATCGATGAATTTGAGCGAATTCCCCAACGTCTCGATAACGCCCCAGCCGGTGCGCCTCAGCCCCGGATCGATGCCTATGATGCGAATCGTCTTTTCCATGAATTCACCCTATCGTTCTTGCCCCAAGGCTTCCAGATAAAAGTGAACAAAACAAAAACATGCGGAGCGCCGGCCGGGCGTTCCACATGTATCGTGTCAGGGCGTTGGTATGTGGTCAGGCAGCGATGGCGTCGAGCCGTTTCAGATGTTCCTCGCCGAGCGTCAGTTCGGCGGCGGCGATATTATCGCGCAGATGCGCGCGCGACGATGTGCCGGGAATGACGAGGATATTCGGGCTGCGTTGCAGCAGCCAGGCAAGCGAGACCTTCTGGATTGAGGCATCAAGTTCGCTTGCGACCTGATCCAGAATATCGGCCTGATAGGGCAGGAAGCCGCCAAGCGGGAAGTACGGCACATAGGCGATGCCCTGTTCGGCTAGGCTGTCGATCAGCGCATCGTCGTCGCGGTGGATCAGATTGTAATGGTTCTGCACGCAGACGATCGGGGCGATGTCCTGGGCAATCTTCACCTGAGGCGCGGTCACGGTCGATATGCCGATATGCTCTATAAGGCCTTCCTCCTGCATCTTTCGCATCGCCTCCATCGGCGCGGCGATCTCGCTATCCTCGCTGAAACCGGTGGCGCTGCCCATGCGCAGGTTGACGATCGCGATCCTGTCGAGCTTCAGCCGCTCGAGATTGTCCTCGACCGATTTGCGCAGGAAATCCGGCTCGTGGTTCATGTTCCAGCCGCCCTCATCGTCGCGCCAGCCGCCGATCTTGGTGACGAGCGTGAGGTTGTCGGGGTAGGGATGAAGCGTTTCGGCGATCAGCCGGTTGGTCACGTAGGGACCGTAGAAGTCGGATGTGTCGATGTGGTCGATGCCGAGCGCGAGCGCCTCGCGCAGCACCGCGCGGCATTCGTCCGGGTCCTTCGGCTCGCCGAAGACATGGGGGCCGGCAAGCTGCATGGCGCCGAAGCCCATGCGGTTGACAGAAATATCGGTTCCGGGAAAAGTGAAGCGGCCGGCGGCCGAGGCGGGGCTGATATCCATGTTCGTCATGAGATTGATCCTTCTTTTGGGAGCGATGGCGAGGATATAGGAGGAAAGGGCTCGGTTGATAATCCGGACAATTTCGAATACCGTGATCGTTATGCCGAACAATGCTTTGCTGCCGCCCTTCGATGACCTGATGACCTTCCTCGTGATCACGAGAGCGGGCGGTTTTCGGGCGGCCGCCAGAAAGCTCGGGGTTTCACCCTCTACCGTGAGCGAAACCATGTCGCGGCTCGAAGCGGAGCTCGGCGTCCCGCTTCTCATCCGCACCACGCGCAGCGTCCACCTGACCGAGGCGGGCCGCGAACTGGCTGATCGTCTGGAACCGGTGCTCGCGGAGGCCCGCTCGGCAATCGCCGATGCGACCAGCAGCGAGGGCGCGGTGCGCGGGCGGCTCAAGATCCAGGTGCCGGGCGCCGTGATGGAGGATATCCTTCCGCCGATCCTCGACGGTTTCGCGAGGGCCCATCCGGAGGTGCGGGTGGAAATCCTCGTCGATGACCGTTTCACCGACATGATCGCCACCGGCTGTGACGCCGGCATCCGCTATGGCGAACACCTGGCGCAGGATATGATCGCGACGCCGATCGGTCCGGCGCGACAGCGCTTCGCAATCGCGGCTGCACCGGAGTACCTCGCGCGTCGCGGCACTCCCATCCATCCGCGTGACGTGCTGGATCATGACTGCATCCGGTTGCGGTTTGCGTCAGGCGCACTGACGGAGTGGGAGTTCGAGAAGGAGGGCGAAATCCTGCGGCTCGACCCGTCGGCCCGGCTGATCATCGCCACCGCCGGTTGGCGCGCCGCCGTCAAGCTGGCGATTGCAGGCCACGGGCTTATCGGCAGCTTTCGCAACTGGCTGGAGCCGCATTTTACAACCGGCGAACTGGTGCCCGTCCTGGAGGATTGGTGCCCTGATTTCGAAGGACCTTTCCTCTATTATTCCAGCCGCCTGACCCCGCGCCCGCTGCGCGCCTTCATTGATTTCGCGGCGGCGCATAGGCGAATGGCCAGGGAGATATGGTAGCGGGCTCTTTCTTCGGCCATCGCGACCGCCAGACTTTGCAAATCGGCCGGCCAGTTCCTAATTATGTGTCAAAGACACACATTCCGGGACAGGATTTTACATGACCAATTTCTCCATTCTCGACCTTTGTCCGGTTGTCGAAGGCGGCACCATTTCCGAGGCGTTGGATGCCACGCGGCAGATGGCGAAGAAGGCCGAAGAGGCGGGCTATACCCGCTTCTGGCTCGCCGAGCATCACGGCATGACGGGCATCGCCAGCGCCGCGACCTCGCTGGTGATCTCGGAGGCCGCGCGGGCGACCAGCACCATCCGCGTCGGCTCCGGCGGCATCATGCTGCCCAATCATTCGCCTTTGGTGATCGCCGAGCAATTCGGCACGCTGGAGGCGCTCTATCCGGGCCGCATCGATCTCGGCCTCGGCCGGGCGCCGGGTACGGACATGAACACGGCGCGGGCGCTGCGCCGCAATATCGATGCCGGGGCCCAGACCTTCCCGAACGATATCGTGGAATTGCAGCAGCTGATGGATGATCCGGTCGAGGGCCAGCGGCTGCTTGCCAATCCCGGCGCAGGGGCCAAAGTGCCGCTCTATATTCTCGGCTCCTCCACCTACAGCGCGCATCTGGCTGCCATGCTGGGGCTGCCTTATGCCTTCGCTTCGCATTTCGCGCCCGACATGCTGTTCGAGGCGCTTCACATCTACCGCACCAATTTCAAGCCCTCGGCCCAGCTGGACAAGCCCTATGTGATCGTCGGCGTCATGGGCGCGATGGCGGATACCGATCAAGAGGCAGATTATCTGTTCACCTCCGCCCTGCAGAGCTTCGTGGCGCTGCGCCGCAATGCGCGCGGCAAGACGCCCCGCCCGGTCGACAGCATGGACGGGCTCTGGACCGAGATGGAGAAGATGTCGATCGAACACACCTTCCAGTTCGCCGTCGTCGGCGGTCCGGAAAAGGCGAGAGCCAAGATGGAGGGCTTCGTCGCCGACACCAAGGCCGACGAGGTGATCATCTCCGTGCCCGTGCATTCGGTGGAAGCGCGGCTGAAGGCCGTCGGCATGTTCGGCGCGCTGCGCGATGAGCTTAAAGAGGCGGCGTAATCCCGCCTATTTCGGGAACACGAAACTGACCACGGCCCGGAGCCCCCAGCCTTCCGGGCCGTTGTCCGGCGCGGTCGCCCAGTAGCGGGCGCCAAGCGTCAGGCTGATCGGCTGTTTGCCGGCCATCACCAGCTTGCCGACCGTGAAGTCGATCGGCACTGTCCAGTCCTCGCCCACCCAGTCATACTGAGCCTCGCTGGTGAGCGAGAAGGTCCATGCCGATCTGGTGTTGTAGGAGATAAAGGGCTGGGTCATCGTGGTCGAGATGCGGCTCCTGTCGTCCGCGCCGGCATAGGACCAGACGTGGTTGGCGAGGAGGCCGGTCGTCCACGGTCCGTGCTCAAGCGCAAAGACGCCGGTCGGCCCCGCGCCCCATTTCTCGGTCCCGAGCAGATCATCAGTCGCCGTTGGCAGCAGGAAAACCGGCCCCGCGCCCCAGATCAGCCCATCGACGCCGCTGTCGACCGGCGAGACGAACAGCGACAGCAACGTATCGCCAAGCCCGAACTGATCGCCGGAGGGGCCGGCGATATCGCTCTGCTGCTCGATCGGGACGATGGTGCGGGTGATCAGGTTCCAGTCCGCGTTCAGACTGAAGGGGATGATCGGCTGAACATTGAGCTGCAACTGGTCGCCCTTGTCGGGGCCATAGCCGCGGTCATAATTGAACTGAAACGGCAACACCGTCAGCGGCGCGACCGGATTGGAAAGCTGCTTGGCCAGATCGGCCTGGGAATCGTCCGCCAGCGCACGGCCAGCCATCAACGCAAAGGCCATTGCGCATATTGCCGCGATGAAACGCATCTTCCCCTCCACCACAACCTCAACGTAAAAGTCAGTTCAATCCTATTCTCTCAAGGTTGCAAGCGTCGCCAACCCATGGAGCTATCGACTTTGCACGTTTTCCGCGTATGAGTGCAAATTTGCAACGATTCCCGCAGCCTATGCCACCGGCAACAAAAAAGCCGCCGATCACCTCGATCGGCGGCGCAGGCTCTGGCGAGCTATCCTTTTTACGGACGTCATCCTCGGCCTTGTGCCGAGGATCTAAGCACGGTCCCATTCGAGCGGCGTCGGCGTTTCATAGGGGGAGAACCGGCATTCTATCCGAGACGCCTGTCGAGTAGACACGTGCTTAGATGCTCGGGACAGGCCCGAGCATGACGGCGGAGCTTGGGGGTAGGCATTGCCAGAAGTCTGAAACCGCCGATCGAGGTGACCGCGGCTTCGAATTCAACGGAAGCAGATGTTCAAGCCGAAAGCTTGGCCATCACCTCGTCGTCGACCTCGAAGTTCGAGTAGACGTTCTGGACATCGTCATCGTCTTCAAGATTATCGATGAGCTTCATCAGCGAGGTGGCGCGTTCCTCGTCGACGGGGATGGTGTTCTGCGGCTTCCAGATCGCCTTGACGCTTTCGGCCTCGCCGAGCGCCTTTTCAAGGGCTGAGGAGACTTCGTTGATGTCCTCGAAGGCGCAGTAGATGGTGTGGCCGTCCTCGTCGGAAACGACGTCTTCCGCGCCGGCCTCGATCGCGGCTTCCATGATCGCATCGGCATCGCCGGCTTCGGGCTTGTAGACGATCTCGCCGACATGGTCGAAGGAGAAGGCGACCGAGCCGGTTTCGCCGAGCGCGCCGCCGGCCTTGGTGAAGATCGAGCGGACGTTGGAGGCGGTGCGGTTGCGGTTGTCGGAAAGCGCCTCGACAATCACCGCGACGCCGCCCGGGCCGTAACCTTCGTAGCGCACTTCATCGTAGTTCTCGGCATCGCCGCCGGAGGCCTTCTTGACGGCGCGCTCGATATTGTCCTTCGGCATCGACTGCGCCTTGGCGTTCTGGATCGCAAGGCGCAGGCGCGGGTTCATGTCCGGGTCCGGCGTGCCCATCTTGGCGGCGACGGTGATTTCGCGCGCGAGCTTGGAGAACATTTTCGAACGGACCGCATCCTGCCGGCCCTTGCGGTGCATGATGTTTTTAAACTGTGAATGGCCAGCCATGGCTCCGCCCTGTCTTTGTTTGTCTGAATGCGCGCCCTTATACGGGCGGCGGGCCGCGCATTCAAGCCTAGAGCGCCGTGCATCCATTCGGATGCACTAAGGACGCTCTAACCTATTGAATCTACGCATCGTGCTTTCCGAAAATCGATCCCGATTTTCGGGCCGATGCTGTAGGCGCGCTACCAAACGCCCTGCAGCAGCATGATCTGCGGCGGGCGCGGCAGCGAAGATAGCGACACGGTGATGGTGCGGCTGTCCGAATAGACCACGTCGTAGTCATCGGCGAACATGGCGGCGAAATCGCGCACCCGCGGCCCGGTGCGGTGCATCGGCAGCACCAGTGAGGAGTGCAGGCGTTCAATCACGTTCCGCATGCTTTCCGCGCCGAGCGTCAGCCCGCCATCAACGGGCACCATGACCACGTCCAGCCGGCCGATCTCGGCAATATGGCTGTCGGCAAGTTCGTGGTGGAGGTGGCCAAGGTGCCCGATGCAGAGGTCCGCCACCTCGAAGATGAAGATCGAATTGCCGTCCTCTTCGAATGCGCCCCAGGCGCGGATATCGGTGGTAACGTTGCGGATATAGACGTCGCCCACCACCAGATCATGGTCGATCGGCTGGCCGGGATTGTCGCCCCAGCCATGCAGCACCATGCCGATGCCGGGATCGGGCGTCAGCGTGAAATGGCTTTCATGCGCCTTGTTCATGGTCGCGACATCCGGCGGGCCGCCGGGCAGCAGAAAACCGGCATAGTCCGTGGCGATCCGCACCCCGCCGGGGCTTTCAATGAGAAAGGTCGAATGGCCGATGAAGCTTATCGAGACTTCCGGCGCCTCGTAGGCGACTGGCGCGAAGCTTGCGAATGTCACATGGGGCAGGCGTTCGGCGATCGCCTGGCACTGGCTGACGGGCGGGCGCGCCTCCTGGGCGACGCCCGAAGCGGCAAGCGCCATAAACGCCGGGATAAGCATCGCGCATGAGCGAAGCATTGCCATTCCCCCGATTATCCTGATCTGACCAGTGTGGGGGAGAACCGCTGAAAGGTCCATGTGAGGCGGCGTTCCGGCTCATCACACATTCGTGATTGCCGGCATTGTCGGCGCCTGAAAATGTCTCCGCCGCTCACTTGCTTTCAGCGCGAAATTTCACCATCTCGATGGCCGATCTGGGTTACTGCGGAGAGCATGCGGACAATGCGTGAAAAGGTAAAGGCTTGGATGAGTTCCCGTTCCTGGGAGTCTTTCATCCTCACGGTCATCGTCATCAACGCCATTACTCTGGGTTTCGAGACCTCCAATACCGTGATGCAGAGCTTTGCCGGCCCGCTGCTGCGCTTCTTCGATGCTCTGGTGCTGACCATTTTCGTGATCGAGATCACGTTGCGGCTTTATGCCCACAGGCTGCGCTTCTTTCGCGATCCGTGGAGTCTGTTCGATTTCACGATCGTCGCGATCAGCCTCGTGCCGGCCAGCGGCCCGCTTCAGGTGCTGCGCGCCCTGCGTATTCTGCGTGCGCTGCGTCTCTTGTCGATGATCCCGTCGCTCCGGCGCGTCATCGGCGGGCTGGTGGCGGCCCTTCCCGGCATGGGGTCTATCATCGTGCTGATGGCGCTGGTCTTCTACATCTTTGCCGTGATCGCGACCAAGCTCTACGGCGAGGCCTTTCCCGAATGGTTCGGCTCGCTCGGCGCGTCGATCTATTCGCTGTTCCAGATCATGACGCTGGAAAGCTGGTCGATGGGCATCGTCCGTCCGGTCATGGATGTCTATCCGAACGCCTGGCTGTTCTTCGTGCCCTTCATCCTGTCGACCGCGTTTACCGTGCTGAACCTCTTCATCGGTATCATCGTCTCGGCCATGCAGAAGGAGCACGAGCAGGAGCTGCTTGAGGAAAGCCGGCAGGCGCGCGAGCCGGAAATGCTGCAGATACTGTCCGAGCTGAAGGCGCTGAGGCAGGAGGTGGCGGCGCTGCGGAACGAGCGGTCCGCGCCGTAAGCGCGGGCCTGGAGGGACGCCGTGCTTGCTCCACTCTCCACCGTCATCCTCGGGCTTGACCCACTGCTGTCCGGTTTAAATTTGTAGACAAGGCGC
>NZ_JBAKFQ010000033.1:0-50904 GCF_053484255.1 Martelella sp. FLE1502 | reverse complement strand
CGATCGTGCCGATGTTTACGTGCGGCTTGCTCCGCTCAAACTTTGCTTTTGCCATTTTAGGCTCCTATTCCTGTCAAACCCGCGAGGGGTTAAATTCGTTATCTTTTTGGCCCTACCCCGGTCACTTCTGACCGGAGTACTTCGCCTGAATTTCCTGCGCGACGTTCGACGGTACCGGCGCATTGTGGTCGAAGACCATCGAATACTGCGCGCGGCCCTGCGACATCGAGCGAAGCGTGTCGACATATTTGAACATGTTGGCGAGCGGAACCTGGGCTTCGATCACCGTCGCGTTGCCGCGCGGTTCCTGACCCTGGATCTGACCGCGACGGGAGTTCAGGTCGCCGATGACATCGCCGACGTAGTCTTCAGGCGTCACGACCTCGACCTTCATGATCGGCTCGAGAAGCTGTGCGCCGGCCTTGCGGGCGGCTTCACGGAAGCAGGCGCGCGATGCGATTTCGAAGGCGAGAACCGACGAGTCAACATCATGGTAGGCGCCGTCAACCAGCGTGGCCTTGATGCCGAGCATCGGGAAGCCTGCCAGCGGACCCGAGGACAGAACGCTTTCGATACCCTTCTGAACGCCAGGAATATATTCCTTCGGTACGGAACCACCGACGATCTTGGATTCGAATACGAAATCCTCGCCATCCGGATTGGGTTCGAAAATGATCTTGACGCGGGCGAACTGACCCGAACCACCCGACTGCTTCTTGTGGGTGTAGTCTTCTTCGTGAGCCTGCGTGATGGTTTCGCGGTAGGCCACCTGCGGCGCGCCGACATTGGCCTCGACCTTGAACTCGCGCTTCATGCGGTCGACGAGGATGTCGAGGTGAAGCTCGCCCATGCCGGCGATGATGGTCTGGCCGGATTCTTCGTCGGTGGCAACGCGGAAGGACGGATCCTCGGCGGCCAGACGGTTGAGGGCAAGACCCATCTTTTCCTGGTCGGCCTTGGTCTTCGGCTCGATCGCGATCCGGATAACCGGCTCGGGGAACTCCATCCGCTCCAGGATAACAGGCTTCAGCGGATCGCAGAGCGTGTCACCGGTGGTGGTTTCCTTGAGGCCCGCAAGAGCAACGATGTCGCCTGCATAGGCCACGTCGATGTCCGAACGCGAGTTCGAGTGCATCTGCAGCATGCGACCAACGCGCTCGCGCTTTTCCTTGACCGTGTTCATAACGCCCGAACCCTTCTCGAGCGTGCCGGAATAGACACGGCAGAAGGTCAGCGAGCCGACGAAGGGGTCGTTCATGATCTTGAACGCCAGCATCGACAGCGGCTCGTTGTCATCGGCCTTACGCGAGATTTCGGCTTCGGTCTTTACGTCGATGCCCTTGATCGCGGGAATTTCGACCGGCGACGGCAGGAAGTCGACAACGGCGTCGAGCAGCGGCTGAACGCCCTTGTTCTTGAACGCCGAGCCGCACAGCATCGGGAAGAATTCGACGTTGATCGTACCCTTGCGGATCAGTTCGCGGATCTTGTCGTTATCGGGCATATTGCCTTCGAGGTAGGCTTCCATGGCCTCCTCGTCGATATCGACGATCGTCTCGATCATCAGCTCGCGGTACTCTTCGGCCTTTTCCTTCATGTCAGCCGGAATGTCGGTGACCTCCCACTGCGCGCCAAGATGCTCGCCGTCCCAGACCAGAGCCTTCATCTCGATCAGGTCGATCACGCCGGCGAAGTCGTTTTCAGCGCCGATCGGCAGCTGGATGACAACCGGGGTCGCGCCGAGACGGGACTTGACCATGGAGACCGAGCGATAGAAGTCGGCGCCGATCTTGTCCATCTTGTTGCAGAAGATCATGCGCGGAACATGATACTTGTCGGCCTGGCGCCAGACGGTTTCCGTCTGCGGCTCAACGCCGGCATTGGCATCGAGAAGCGCAACGGCGCCGTCGAGCACGCGCAGCGAACGCTCGACTTCAATGGTGAAGTCGACGTGGCCGGGGGTATCGATGATGTTGAAGCGGCGCTTCTTGCCGTCGCGACCTTCCCAGAAGGTGGTCGTCGCAGCGGACGTGATCGTGATGCCGCGTTCCTGCTCCTGCTCCATCCAGTCCATGGTAGCAGCGCCGTCGTGGACTTCGCCGATCTTGTGAGACTTGCCGGTGTAGAACAGGATGCGCTCGGTCGTCGTGGTCTTGCCAGCGTCGATATGCGCCATGATCCCGAAATTGCGGTAGTCTTCGATTTTATAGTCGCGAGCCATGATATCAGGCCTTCCTCGGTGTTCTGATTACCAGCGGTAATGAGAGAATGCGCGGTTGGCGTCGGCCATCTTGTGCGTGTCTTCACGCTTCTTGACAGCAGAGCCGCGATTGCTCGAAGCATCCATGAGCTCGCCGGACAGGCGCTCGATCATGGTGGTTTCGTTGCGCTTGCGCGCAGCAGCAATCAACCAGCGAATGGCAAGCGCCTGGCGGCGCTCGGGACGGACGTCGACGGGAACCTGGTAGGTTGCACCACCAACGCGGCGCGAACGAACTTCAACGTGCGGAGCAACGTTGTCGAGCGCCTGATGGAAAACCTCAACCGGGTTCTGCTTCAGCTTGCCCTCAACAGCGTCGAGCGCGCCGTAGACGATCGATTCGGCGACCGACTTCTTGCCGTGCAGCATGACGGCATTCATGAACTTGGTGATCACCAGATCGCCGAACTTGGGATCCGGGTTGATCTCACGCTTTTCTGCACTGTGGCGTCGTGACATGTTCTTTGTCTCTCAACAGTTGCGGCGCTTAAAACGCGGAGAACCTCGCGCAGCGCCAGAGAAATGAAAACCGAATTACTTCGGACGCTTCGCACCGTACTTCGAACGACGCTGCTTACGATTCTTGACGCCCTGGGTATCGAGCACGCCACGGATGATGTGGTAGCGAACACCCGGCAAGTCCTTCACGCGGCCGCCGCGGATCATCACGACGGAGTGTTCCTGCAGGTTGTGACCTTCGCCCGGGATATAGCCAATGACTTCAAAGCCGTTGGTCAGGCGGATCTTGGCAACCTTACGCAGAGCCGAGTTCGGCTTCTTCGGCGTCGTGGTGTAGACGCGGGTGCAAACGCCGCGCTTCTGCGGGTTCTGCTCCAGTGCCGGAACCTTATTCCGCTTCACCTGGGGCTGACGCGGCTTGCGGATCAATTGGTTTACGGTAGGCATTCAACCATCCCTTGATTTCGTGTCTCATCGCCCTTCTGGGGCATATTTTATGCCGTCGCCGGCGAAAAGAAGCACATCCAGCGCTATATGCGCACAAGCACGGCCCAAGCCGCCTTTCCGGCGGATGGACCTAAAAGCAGAGGACACAGGCGCTTTGCCGCGTCATGCGTGCAGCATTTTGATCTTCAACGTGCTGTATGAGAACCTAGTCTGAGGTGAACTCCGGGACATTTGGCTTCCCGAACGGCCAGACCTCACATGGGTTCCGTTGGCGCGGACATACTCGGTTCCCCGGCTACCGTCAAGCCTGAAGCCCGGAATTTCTTTACCAAAACCCTTAAGGGGCGGCGGCTTGCGGGCCGATATCGCCGAAGCGGCAAGTTTTGGCAACAAGCGGACCGCCCGGCGCAATAAAATGACTCGCCGCTCATGACGCCCGCCCGCCAAGGTCGATCGTGCGCGTGACGCCGATTCTCTCAAGGAACGTCGCATCGTGGCTGACCACCAGGATCGCACCGTCATAGGCATTGAGCCCCGCCTCCAGCGTGGCGAGGCTCTCGAGGTCGAGATGATTGGTCGGCTCGTCGAGAATCAGCAGTTCGGTCGGCCGCGTACCGCCGATCGCCGCGGCGAGCCCTGCCCGCAACCGCTCGCCGCCGCTGAGCGTCGAAACGGACTGCAAAGCGGCATCGGCGCGGAACCGGAATCGCGCAAGCGCCGCCCGGCAGGCATTTTCATCATCATCGGGATTGAGGCGGCGGAAATTGTCGCGGACGGTCCGGTCCGGTTCAAGCAGCGACACCGTCTGGTCGAACAGCGCATGGGTCACATGGATTTCGGCGCTGCCGCCAAGCGGGGCGAGTTGTCCCGTCAGGATGGCGATCAGCGTCGATTTGCCCGCCCCGTTGCGGCCCGTAATCGCCACCCGTTCTGGCCCCGTCATTTCGAAGGAGAGGTCGCGAAACAGGGGCTGCTCCGGATGATAGCCGCCGGCAAGACGGTCTGCCGCGGCGACCCGCCTGCCCGATGCCAGCCCCGAATGCGCAAGGGTTACCGTGAACGGCGCGACGACCTCGACTTTCGCACGGGCGCTCGCGAGCTCCTCCGCCGCCTCATGCTGCTGGCGTTCGGACAAGGACCTGTCGCGCGCGCCGGTCCCCTGCGCCTGCGCCTTCATACCGTCGAGCACCATTTTCGGCTGGTCGCGGCGTGCACGCAGCCGGCGCCCCATGGCATCGCGCCGCGCCTTGCGTTCGGAGCGCTCGCGCACGGTGCGGGCGACCTTGCGGACATCCTTGCGCGCATCGCGCAGTTCATACTCCAGCGCCAGCCGCTCGGCTTCCTTCTCGGCTTCATAGAAACTGAAATTGCCGCCATAGCGCGTCATGCCGAGCGATGTCAGTTCGACGATCGCGTCCATGTGCTCCAGAAGCGCACGGTCGTGGCTCACCACCAGCGCGCCGCCGCGGAAATCGCTGAGGAAGCGGATCAGGGCTTCCCGCCCGGCGACATCGAGATTGTTGGTGGGTTCGTCGAGCAGGATGAAGTCCGGCGCTTCGAAAGCCAGCGCCGCCAGCCGGGCGCGGGTGATCTCGCCGCCGGAAAGCCTTGCCAGAGGTGTAGAGAACGGCACGGCGAGCTCCAGCCGGGCAAGCGCGGCAACCGCCCTCTCCTCCGCCGTCCAGTCGATCGCGGCGAGCGTTTCGGCATCGGCCTCGCCGCGCTCCGCCCTTTCGATCGCCGCCAGCATGGCATCAATGCCGAAAAGCGTGGCGAGCGTCTCGCCCTCGCCGGCCGAAACCGCCTGGTCGAGCACGGCGATGCGCCCGGCAACCTCAACGCTGCCGGAAGAGGGCATCAGTGCGCCGGCGATCAGCTTGAGCAGGGTCGTCTTGCCAACGCCGTTGCGGCCGACAAAGCCCGTCAGCCCGGCGTTGAACACAGCGGAAATGTCTTTGAAAAGCGTATGGCCGTCAGCAGTGCTGTAGGACAGGCCGGAAAGCGTGATGGTCGCATGCATGGATATAATTCTCCCTCGAAGCCAGAATCTGTGCTGTCTTGAGGTGAGAAATCATCGTCCTGCGCATCCCTTTCGATTGCCGTGCGCCCTAGATATCCGCTTCTCCCGCCCGTTTCAAGGCCGGGGCCGGTGGAACGGAACGGAGGATTTGCCGGATCAGGAAATCAGCCCGTTACCAAGCGTAAACTGGCCGAAATTCGGAAATGCCGAGGAGGCAGTGTTTCCGTCGTGAGGGAGAGGCTTGTTGATATCCATCTCGCTCTGGAACAGCGCCCATTTGTCGGTGGCAAGCATCTGCTCTGTGCCGGACCAGCCGGTCGAGCCCGCGAGCCAGATCAGGTCCGCATGGCCCGCGCCGACCACAGCGGAGGCCACGGTTCCGGAGCCATAGATCCCGAGCCTGTATATGCCCTTCAGCGCCTTGGACACGGCGGCGAAATAGGATTCGACGGTCTGGAGATCGGCGCTTTCATCATAGTCATAGTCGACGGAGAAATAGATCGCGGAGCCATGCGGCTGTCCGATCGCGGCCGCAAGCTTCAGCGCCTGCGTCGCATCGCGGCTTCCATTCGCCGGGTCGAGATCGTCGATCTTTCCGTCCGCGCCGCCGGTCTGCTCGAACACCACCGCCATTGTAAGACCGGCGGCGGCAAGCGCACTGGCCTCGGCCGGCTGAAATTGCTTCTGCGGCAGCGACGAAGAGTCTTCGAGATTGTAATAGCGGATGACGGTCTGGACGCCGCCGCTTTTCAGCTGCGGAATATAGGCCGTCGTGTTCCAAGGCGTATCGATGATACTGTACATAGCGCTCCATCCTCGCAAAAGCCGATAATACAACCTATGGTATATTAAATCGACAACAGCAACCAGCTAGAAAATCTAGGGTCGCATTCAAGGCGCGGATCGCGATATCATGCGGAAAAGCAGGCTCAGCGCCACACCGGAAAACGCCCCTTATCCCCGGCAACTGACGATGCGGGTCGGGGAGCGAAATCACAGAAAGGCCCGACATGATTGCCATACCCGGCTACACCAGCGACGGCGAGCGCATGGTCTTCATCATCACCGGCAAGATCTATCACGAGTGGAACGGCGACACCGAGGTCCATGTCCTGATCGCCGCGCCGGACGAGGACACCGCTGTGCGCAACACGCTGAACGCGCTGGCAAACGAGGGCTATTCGGAGGCCGATCTCGATCAGATCGGCATGATCTCCGAAATCCCCGACGAGGAACCCCACGCCTCGGCCTATCAGACGGCCCTGGAGGGCGAGGTGGCGATCGTGAAGCTCAGCGGTGATGGCGGCTTCTGAAACTGGCGCATTGACGCGCTTCAATTGATCGTCGCACGTAAAACACCGCAAAAAGGTCGCTCAGCCGGCGCTCTCGCTCGGCAATGGCCGCCATGCATGATGGTCGGCCGGAAAGGCGCGTGAAAACTGCCGCGCGGGCATTGGCCGGCCGATCAGGAACCCTTGGATGCAGATGTCAGGATAGATGGCGACGAGATGGTCGGCCTGGCCCCTGGTTTCCACGCCCTCGCAGATCAGGGTCACCTCAAGCGCGGCGGCAAGTTCACAGACCTTGCTGACGATCACCGCGCCGATCGCCTGTTGGTCGAGCGCCTGGGTGAACATCCGGTCGATCTTGATGCCCGCGATCGGCATGCGGGCGATATAGGCAAGGTTCGAATAGCCCGTGCCGAAATCGTCGATGAGGATGCGATAGCCGCGCCTGCTGAAGGCCGCCATCGCCTGGGTCAGGCTGTCCTCGCTCGCCGTCGAGCGCTCCGTCAGCTCCAGCGCGACCTGACTGGCGGAAAGCCCGTGGGACCGGGTTTCGGTCTCGAGAAAATCCAGAAACTCCAGGCTCAGTATGTCTTCGGAGGCGACATTGATGCTGACATAGAAATTCGGATCGGCCGCAAAGTGCGCCGCCATGTCGGTGAACGCCCGTTTGACGACGCCGCGGGTGATCCGTCCGATCAACCCGCAGGTCTCCGCCGCGGGAATGAAATGATCGGGCGGGATCAGCGTCCCGTCGAAATCCACCAGCCGCGCAAGCGCCTCCGCCCCGCATATTCTTTTGTCGGAAAGCCTGACGATCGGCTGGTAATGCACGGTGAGCCGGTCATCATTCAGCGCCCGCTCCAACTTCTGCCGCCACGACCGGCTTTCACGATAGAGATGGGCGTGCCAGAGCCCGAGGAAGGCGCCGGCCGAAACGCCACCGGCCAGGACAAGCATGAAATCAAGCGGCGCCGTCTTCAAAAGGGCCGGCGCGTCATAAGTTGCGACGACGCAGACATCGGTCTTGTCATTGCAGCGCGAATAGACCCTTCGCCGGGCTATGCGATACCAATCACTGTTGCTTCCGAGCAAAGGCGCAAGCCCTTCGGTATCGCCGAAGGATTGATAGCTGTAGCTGGCATCGCTTGTCAGCACCAGGGCGGCCAGTCGCTCGGCGGGGTCTTCGTAGCGCGCGAAGGCGGTCGGCGCCGTCATCACCACGCTGTTGCCGAAAGAGGCCATGTCGGCCGCAAGACCAGCCGGCGCGATGCCTCTGGTGCCCTTCCAGAGAATGGCCGCGTTGACGCCCACGACCTGTGATCGCGGCGGCATCTTCACCGGCTCCGCCAGTTCGCCCCATATGCCGGTGCAGACAAGGTAGCCGTCCCGCAAGCGGCCAACATCGGCAAGATACGGAGCGGCGAACACGACGCCGCGCATCGCGCCCAGGTCCTCCGGTGAACAGGGCGCGTTGTCAGATCGGTCGAGGGTGCGCAATACGGTGAGGCTGGTTTCGGCGACGGAGACCGCGCTTTGAAAGACATCGGAGCCATAATAGTCGACATACTCGTCGGCGTTATGGTTGCGGATGAACTCGGCGATCACCAGCGAACATATCCCGCCCAGAAAAACCCAGACAAGACAGATGATCCAGATGCTCCGCCTACCCGCCTCCATAGCGCTTCCTTTCCGCCGCCGCGCAGATAGAGGGACCCGTCAGGTCTGCCCTTCTCTGGCGCAAATCGTCCGTCAATCCCTCCCAGACTGACCGCCGACGACAAGACCGCGTAACCAGCAAATGCTATCGCTAGCATTTTAGCAATAAATGTTAAAGACCGCCGAAAGTCGGTAGCCTCTTACACAAAAGGTTGAAACGGTCGGGCGGAAGTCCGAAGCCGGCGTCTATTCGCCCGGCCGTGGTCCGCCCCTTCCGGGTTCATCGCGGACAGCACCGGAGGGGCGCCTCATCGAACCGGAGGCCTGCGCCAGGCGTCGATGATGAAGTCGTCGCGGGCCGCGCCGCGACAACCATCCATGTCATCAACCTGACGCCCCGTCCCGGCTTTTCTTATAAGAACACATAAAGCGCTCCATTCTTCCATGCGAAGCGAAGGCATGAAATCCCTGATCGCCGCTCACTCCGCAATCATTTCAGTGTGTGCCGCCGCGATTGTTTTGGCTAACGAATTTTCAGTTGGAACCAAAAATGGTCCAGCCCCGATCACGATGGAAGCCGAGGAGATCGTGTCAGCAGGCCAGAACCAGACTGCATCCTACCGGCTGAAGGCCGAACGCATCAGACCGAAACCGGCCATGGCGAACAGACCGGCCACCGCGCCTTCAACAAAGCGCCTGAAACGCTGATATCCCGCCATCGCGCCGGGCAGCGAAAACACCAGAGCGTAAAGCATGTAATTGACGAGCCCGAGGATCATGCAAAACCCCGTGGCGACAATCATCGGCTGTCCGCCGGAGTCCGCGCCGATGGAAAGCGCCGCCATCCACGCCAGCACGGCCTTGGGATTCGAGAGGTTGAGGACGAGACCGCGGCGAAACCAACGTCCGTCCGCGGCCGTTTTCCCGTCAGGCTCAATGCCAGACTTTGCCGCGGCGCGCGCCGACTGGAAAGCGAGGTAGAGCAGATAGGCCCCGCCGAACACTTTAAGCACGCTCAGGAAATAGACAGATCCCTGAAGCACCGCCCCCATGCCCGTCGCAGCGACGACGCCCCAAAATGAAAGCCCCGCAGCAAGGCCGGCGCCGAAAACAAGCCCAGCGGCTCTTCCGAACCGCATCGCAATCGTCGCGACGGCGATGTTGGCCGGACCGGGCGAGACGGCGACGATAAAGAATGCCAACGCGATGGCGAGAATACCGGAAAGATCGGCCATGAAAGTGGTCCCCGCTACGTTCGAGAAGCAGGTTATGCGCGCTGGCAACGCCTCGCAAGCCTGTCGGGCGGCAGTAGGCTGCATAACAGAAAGCCGCCGGCGCGAGACCGGCGGCTTTCAGATCAGATAGCTTCAACGCAGAGGCTTATTCGCCCGGCTGCGGCTCGCTTTCCTCGTTCATCTGCGACAGCATCGGGGTCGCCTCGTCGGCGCCGGAGGCCTTGCGGCGGGCGTCGATGATGAGGTCGTCGCGGGTGGTCGCGATGCGACGGACCTGCGACATGGCGCGACCGGTACCGGCCGGGATCAGACGGCCGACGATGATGTTTTCCTTCAGGCCCTGCAGGGTATCGACCTTGCCGGCAATCGCCGCTTCGGTCAGCACCTTGGTGGTTTCCTGGAAGGAAGCCGCCGAGAAGAAGGACGGCGTCTGCAGCGAGGCCTTGGTGATGCCGAGCAGCACCGGTTCGCCTTCCGCAGGCTTCTTGCCCTGCGCGACCAGTTCCTCGTTGAGATTGTCGAAGGCAATCGCCTCGACAATGTCGCCGGAGATATAGCCGCTGTCGCCCGAAGACGTGATCTCGATCTTCTGCAGCATCTGGCGAACGATCACCTCGATGTGCTTGTCGTTGATCACAACGCCCTGAAGACGATAGACTTCCTGGATCTCGTTGACGAGGTAGGAAGCCAGCGCCTCCACACCCTTGATCGCAAGAATGTCGTGCGGAGCGGGGTTGCCGTCGAGGATGTAGTCGCCCTTCTCGATGTAGTCGCCATCCTGCAGATGGAACGGCTTCGACTTCGGAATGAGATATTCCACCGGCTCGACACCGTCTTCCGCAGGCTCGATCTGGATGCGGCGCTTGTTCTTGTAATCGCGGCCGAAGCGGATTGTACCGTCGATCTCGGCGATCACGGCATGATCCTTCGGACGGCGAGCTTCGAACAGTTCCGCCACGCGCGGCAGACCACCGGTAATGTCCTTGGTCTTGGCGCTTTCCAGCGGCGAACGCGCAAGCACGTCACCCTGGCTGACCTTCTGGCCGGGTTCGACCGAGAGGATCGCGTCAACCGAGAGCGGCAGGCGGGCTTCGCCGCCGCGCGGCAGCTTCAGCACTTCCCCGTCCTCGCCACGAATGACGATTGCCGGCTTCAGGTCAGCACCGCGCGGGGTCGAGCGCCAGTCGATGACCGAACGCTTGGTGAAGCCGGTGGCCTCGTCCGTCGTTTCGGTAACCGAAAGACCTTCGACCAGGTCCTCGAAATCGACCTTGCCTTCGACTTCCGTCATCATCGGGCGGGTATAGGGGTCCCACTCGGCAAGACGCTGGCCGCGCTTGACCGTGTCGCCGTCATCGACGAACAGCTTCGAACCATAGGCGACCTTCTGCGAAGACCGCTCCTGATCGCGCTGGTCGAGGATCTGGATCGCCATGTTGCGGCCCATCGCCACCAGCACGCCGTCAGAGTTGCGCAGAACGTTGCGGTTCTTGATGCGCACCGTACCCTCATAGGAGGATTCCAGGAACGACTGGTCGACCACCGTTGCCGTACCGCCAAGGTGGAAGGTACGCATGGTGAGCTGGGTGCCCGGCTCGCCGATCGACTGCGCGGCGATAACGCCGACAGCCTCGCCGAGATTGACCGGCGTACCGCGCGCAAGGTCGCGACCGTAGCAGACCTGGCAGACGCCCGTCTGGACTTCGCAGGTCAGCGCCGAACGGATCTGCACCGACTGGATGCCGGATGCTTCGATCCGCGCCACATCCGCCTCGTTGATCTGACGGCCGGCCTCGACGATCAGTTCGCCGGTGGTCGGGTCCTCGATGTCAACGAGTGCCGCACGGCCGAGAACGCGCTGGCCGATGGAGGCCACCACCTGACCGGCATCGACGATGGCGGTCATGGTCAGGCCCTTGTCGGTGCCGCAATCTGCCGTGTTGACGATGCAATCCTGCGCAACGTCGACCAGACGACGGGTCAGGTAACCCGAGTTCGCCGTCTTCAGGGCGGTATCGGCCAGACCCTTACGGGCGCCGTGCGACGAGTTGAAGTACTCGTTCACGGTCAGGCCTTCCTTGAAGTTCGAGATGATTGGGGTCTCGATGATTTCGCCCGACGGCTTGGCCATCAGGCCGCGCATGCCGCCCAGCTGACGCATCTGGTTCACCGAACCACGCGCGCCCGAATGGCTCATCATGTAGATCGAGTTCATCTGCTTCTGGCGACCGGTTTCCGGATCGAATTCGACCGCGCGAATGCGGGCCATCATCTCTTCGGTAACCTTCTCGGTGGCCTTGCCCCAGGCGTCGACGACCTTGTTGTACTTTTCGCCCTGGGTAATCAGGCCGTCATTGTACTGCTGCTCGTATTCCTTCACGAGCGCTTCGGTCTCGGCGACGATGGTGTGCTTGGCATCCGGAATGACCATGTCGTCCTTGCCGAACGAAATGCCGGCCTTGCAGGCGTGGCTGAAGCCGAGCTGCATGATCCGGTCGCAGAAGATCACCGTGTCCTTCTGGCCGCAATGACGATAGACCGTGTCGATCATCTTGGAGATGTTCTTCTTGGTCATTTCCTGGTTGCAGGTGTCGAACGGCACGTTGGCGTTCTTCGGCAGCAATTCGCCGATGATCATCCGGCCCGGCGTGGTCTCGTGGATCTTGGAGACGACATTGCCGTCCTCGTCCACGGTCTTGAACCGGCCCTTGATCTTGGCGTGCAGGGTGACGACCTTGTTTTCAAGCGCGTGGTGCAGTTCGCCCATATCGGCAAACACCATGCCCTCGCCCGGCTCCTTCTCGTTCATGATCGAGAGGTAGTAGAGGCCGAGAACCATGTCCTGCGACGGCACGATGATCGGCAGACCATTGGCCGGGTGCAGAATGTTGTTGGTCGACATCATAAGCACGCGCGCTTCCAGCTGCGCTTCAAGCGACAGCGGAATGTGAACGGCCATCTGGTCGCCGTCGAAGTCGGCGTTGAACGCGGTGCAGACCAGCGGATGCAGCTGGATCGCCTTGCCCTCGACCAGGATCGGCTCGAACGCCTGGATGCCGAGACGGTGCAGCGTCGGCGCGCGGTTCAGGAGAACCGGATGCTCGCGGATAACCTCGTCGAGGATATCCCAGACTTCCGGACGCTCCTTTTCAACCAGCTTCTTCGCCTGCTTGACGGTCGAGGAATAACCCTTGGCGTCGAGACGGGCGTAGATGAACGGCTTGAACAGTTCGAGCGCCATCTTCTTCGGCAGGCCGCACTGGTGCAGCTTCAGCTCCGGACCGGTCACGATGACCGAACGGCCGGAATAGTCGACGCGCTTGCCGAGCAGGTTCTGACGGAACCGGCCCTGCTTGCCTTTCAGCATGTCGGACAGCGACTTCAGCGGACGCTTGTTGGCGCCGGTGATGACGCGGCCGCGACGGCCGTTGTCGAACAGCGCATCAACCGATTCCTGAAGCATACGCTTCTCGTTGCGGATGATGATGCCCGGCGCGCGCAGCTCGATAAGCCGCTTCAGACGGTTGTTACGGTTGATGACGCGACGATAGAGGTCGTTGAGGTCGGAGGTCGCGAAACGGCCGCCATCGAGCGGCACGAGCGGACGCAGATCCGGCGGGATCACCGGAACGATCTTCATGATCATCCATTCCGGACGGTTGCCGGACTCAAGAAAGTTCTCGACGATCTTCAGACGCTTCATCAGCTTCTTCTGCTTCAGGTCCGACGTGGTGTCGGCAAGCTCGGCGCGCAGATCGCCCGCGATCTTGTCGAGGTCCATGCTGGCAAGCATCTCATAGATCGCTTCGGCGCCGATATTGGCCGAGAACTGGTCCTCGCCGAACTCGTCGACGGCCATCATGTATTCTTCTTCCGAAAGGAGCTGGTTCTCCTTCAGGTCGGTCAGGCCCGGTTCGGTGACGATGTAGTTCTCGAAATAGAGAACGCGCTCGACATCCTTCAGCGTCATGTCGAGCAGCGTCGAAATGCGGCTCGGCAGCGACTTCAGGAACCAGATATGGGCAACGGGCGCGGCGAGCTCGATATGGCCCATGCGCTCACGGCGAACACGCGAGAGCGTGACTTCGACGCCGCACTTTTCGCAGATAATGCCCTTGTATTTCATGCGCTTGTACTTGCCGCACAGGCACTCGTAGTCCTTCATCGGGCCGAAGATGCGCGAGCAGAACAGGCCGTCGCGTTCCGGCTTGAAGGTACGGTAGTTGATCGTTTCCGGCTTCTTGATTTCGCCATAAGACCAGGAAAGGATCTTCTCCGGGCTGGCGATCGAGATCCGGATCGAATCGAAGACCTGCGCCGGCGCCTGCGGATTGAAAAGATTCATGACCTCTTGGTTCATGCCTGTCTCCTTGACTGGGCGGCATCGCCCTTGCTGGCAGTCGATCCGGTCAAAACCCCGATACCGGATGACCTGCCTTTAAAACGGTTGTGGCCGCGAAATGCGGCGAAACTGACACTTGAGGCTTACTTTTCAAGCCTCAAGCGCCGGCGACGCGCCCGCCCTTCAAAGGGGGCGCGTCGGCTCTCATCCTTATTCCGCAGCGTCCGGAAGCTCGACGTCCGGCTGAGGCTCCTCGGCGGAGTTCTCCAGCTCGACCGAAAGTCCAAGCGAGCGCATTTCCTTGACGAGAACGTTGAAGCTCTCCGGAATACCGGCTTCAAACGTATCATCGCCGCGGACGATGGCTTCATAGACCTTGGTACGACCGGCAACGTCATCCGACTTCACGGTCAGCATTTCCTGCAGCGTGTAGGCGGCGCCGTAGGCTTCCAGAGCCCAGACCTCCATTTCGCCGAAGCGCTGGCCGCCGAACTGCGCCTTGCCGCCCAGCGGCTGCTGGGTGACGAGCGAGTACGGACCGATCGAGCGTGCATGGATCTTGTCGTCAACCAGGTGGTTGAGCTTGATCATGTACATGTAGCCCACAGTCACCTTGCGGTCGAACTGCTCGCCGGTACGGCCATCGTAAAGCACGGACTGACCGGACGGGTCGAAGCCCGCGCGCGACAGCATTTCCGACACGTCGCCTTCATGCGCACCGTCGAAGACCGGCGTTGCGATCGAGACGCCGCGCTTGGCTTCTTCCGCCAGACGCACGAGACCGTCATCGTCGAAATACTCGACCTCGTTGCGGGCTTCGGACGCATAGACCTCGGTCAGCGTTTCCTTCAGCGGCGCAATGTCGTTGGTCTCCTTGTAGGCTTCCAGCATCTCGCCGATGCGCTTGCCCATGCCGGCACAACCCCAGGCCAGATGCGTTTCCAGAATCTGACCGACATTCATGCGGCTCGGAACGCCAAGCGGGTTCAGCACGACATCGACATGGGTTCCGTCTTCCAGGAACGGCATGTCTTCGGCGGGCAGGATGCGGGAAACCACACCCTTGTTGCCGTGACGGCCGGCCATCTTGTCGCCGGGCTGGATCTTGCGCTTAACAGCCACGAAGACCTTGACCATCTTCATCACGCCCGGAGGCATTTCGTCGCCGCGCTGGACCTTCTCGACCTTGTCCATGAAGCGCTGTTCAAGGCGGTTCTTGGATTCGTCGTACTGGCCGCGAAGCGCTTCCAGTTCGCCCTGAAGGTTCTCGTCCTCGACGGCGAACATCCACCACTGCGAACGCGGATAGGCCGAAATCACCTCATCGGTGAGCACAGCGCCCTTCTTGAAGCCCTTGGGGCCTGCAATCGAGGTCTGGTCGCGCAGCATGTCGGCAAGACGCGCATAAACGTTGCGGTCCAGAATGGCCTGCTCATCATCACGGTCCTTGGCGAGGCGTTCGATTTCCTCACGCTCGATCGCCATGGCGCGCTCGTCCTTCTCGACGCCGTGACGGTTGAAGACGCGAACTTCAACCACGGTGCCGAAGGTGCCGGGCGGCATGCGCATCGAGGTGTCGCGAACGTCGGAAGCCTTTTCGCCGAAGATCGCGCGCAGGAGCTTTTCTTCCGGCGTCATCGGGCTTTCGCCCTTCGGCGTGATCTTGCCGACGAGAATGTCGCCCGGATGCACCTCGGCGCCGATATAGACGATACCGGCCTCATCGAGGTTCTTCAGCGCTTCTTCCGAAACGTTCGGAATGTCGCGGGTGATTTCTTCCGGACCGAGCTTGGTATCACGGGCCATGACCTCGAATTCTTCCAGATGGATCGAGGTGAAGACGTCATCCGAAACGATCCGCTCGGAAAGCAGGATCGAGTCCTCGTAGTTGTAGCCGTTCCAGGGCATGAACGCGACCAGCGCGTTGCGGCCGAGCGCCAGGTCGCCAAGATCGGTCGACGGACCGTCGGCAATGATGTCGCCCTTGTTCAGAACGTCGCCGACGCGCACTAGCGGACGCTGGTTGACGCAGGTGTTCTGGTTCGAACGCTGGAACTTCATCAGCCGGTAGATATCGACGCCCGACTTCGACGCATCGAGGTCTTCCGTGGCGCGGATAACGATACGGGTCGCATCCACCTGGTCGACGATGCCGCCGCGCTTGGCGGCGATCGCAGCGCCGGAGTCACGGGCAACGATCGGCTCCATGCCGGTGCCCACGAACGGGGCTTCGGCTCTGAGAAGCGGCACGGCCTGACGCTGCATGTTCGAGCCCATCAGCGCGCGGTTGGCGTCGTCGTTTTCCAGGAACGGAATCAGAGCGGCGGCAACGGATACGAGCTGCTTCGGCGAAACGTCCATCAGGTTGATGTTTTCGCGCGGGGCCAGCATGACTTCGCCGGCGTGACGGCAGACGACGAACTCTTCAACGAAGCTGCCGTCATCATTCATCACCGAGTTGGCCTGGGCGATGTAATATTTCGCCTCTTCCATGGCCGACAGGTAGATCACCTCGTCGGTGAGCTTGCCGTCCTCGGAAATCTTGCGGTACGGGCTTTCGATAAAGCCGTACTTGTTGACGCGGGCAAAGGTCGCGAGCGAGTTGATCAGACCGATATTCGGGCCTTCCGGCGTCTCGATCGGGCAGATACGGCCGTAATGGGTCGGATGCACGTCGCGGACTTCGAAGCCGGCGCGTTCACGCGTCAGACCGCCCGGACCCAGCGCCGAAAGACGACGCTTGTGGGTGATTTCCGACAGCGGGTTGATCTGGTCCATGAACTGCGACAGCTGCGAGGAGCCGAAGAACTCGCGCACGGCGGCAGCCGCCGGCTTGGCGTTGATCAGGTCCTGCGGCATCACGGTGTCGATCTCGATCGAGGACATGCGTTCCTTGATCGCGCGCTCCATGCGCAAGAGACCCAGACGATACTGGTTCTCCATCAGCTCGCCAACGGAGCGGACGCGGCGGTTGCCGAGGTTGTCGATGTCGTCGATCTCGCCCTTGCCGTCGCGCAGATCGACCAGCGTCTTGACGACGGCAAGAATGTCTTCCTTGCGCAGGACGCGGACGGTGTCCTCGGCATCGAGGTCGAGACGCATGTTCATCTTGACGCGGCCAACAGCCGACAGGTCGTAGCGCTCGGCATCGAAGAACAGCGAATTGAACATCGCCTCGGCCGATTCCATCGTCGGCGGCTCGCCCGGACGCATCACGCGATAGATATCGAACAGCGCGTCCTGACGGTTCTCGTTCTTGTCGGCAACCAGCGTGTTGCGGATATACGCGCCGACATTGACGTGGTCGATGTTGAGGATCGCGATCTCGTCGATGCCCTGGTCGATGATGCCGGCCAGGTTCTTCTCGTCCAGCTCTTCGCCGGCCTCGAGATAGATTTCGCCGGTTTCCATGTTGACGAGATCTTCGGCAAGGAAGGTGCCGTAAAGCTCTTCATCGGTCACCTTCAGCGCCTTGAGGCCGCCTTCCGACAGCTTCTTCAGCATGCGCGGGGTGAGCTTCTTGCCGGCTTCGACCACCACTTCGCCGCTGTCGGCGTCGATCAGGTCGGAAACCACCTTCTGGCCGCGCAGACGCTCGGGCGAGAAGGGCACTTTCCAGCCGTCGCCGTCACGCTCATAGGTGGCCTTCTCATAGAAGGTCTCGAGAATTTCCTCGGTGTCCATGCCAAGCGCCATCAACAGCGATGTCGCAGGGATCTTGCGGCGGCGGTCGATACGGGCGTGGACGATGTCCTTGGCGTCGAATTCGATATCGAGCCAGGAACCGCGATAGGGGATCACGCGGGCGGCAAACAGCAGCTTGCCCGACGAATGGCTCTTGCCCTTGTCGTGGTCGAAGAAAACGCCCGGCGAACGGTGCATCTGCGAAACGATGACGCGCTCCGTGCCGTTGACGATGAAGGTCGCGTTGTTGGTCATCAGCGGCATATCGCCCATGTAGACCGACTGCTCCTTGATGTCCTTGATCGACTTCGCGCCCGTGTCCTCATCGATATCGAACACGATCAGGCGCAGCTTCACCTTCAGCGGCGCCGCATAGGTCAGGTCGCGCTGGCGGCATTCCTCGACGTCGAACTTCGGCTGTTCGAACTCGTAGGACACGAATTCGAGCATCGAAGCGCCGGAGAAATCGGTCATCGGGAAGACGGACTTGAAAACCGCCTGCAGCCCCTCGTCGGGGCGTCCGCCCTTGGGCTCGTCAACCATGAGGAACTGGTCATAGGAGGCCTTCTGAACCTCGATAAGGTTCGGCATCTCCGCGACTTCCGGGATCTTTCCGAAAAACTTGCGTACGCGCCTGCGACCGTTAAAGGAAAGGGTCTGAGCCATTCAGGTAGCTCCTTCAATCTGCATCCGGGCCTGCAACAGACGGTCACCGATGGCCAATTGGCTCCGTCGTCATTTAAGGGTCTTCTTGAGAACCCATTACCCAAAGGCCCGAAATGGGACTTTGGGTAATGGTTTCGCATCATTTGTCATTGCACGGGCGGGTCATGCCGCCCGTGCAACAAAAAGCAAAGCTTACTTGAGCTCGACCTTGGCGCCAGCTGCTTCCAGCTTGCCCTTGAGTTCTTCGGCTTCGGCCTTGGAAACAGCTTCCTTGACCGGCTTCGGAGCGCCTTCGACGAGGTCCTTGGCTTCCTTGAGGCCGAGACCGGTGATGGCGCGGACTTCCTTGATGACGCCGATCTTGTTGCCGCCGGCTTCCGCCAGGATGACATCAAATTCGGTCTTTTCTTCAGCAGCGGCAGCAGCTTCACCAGCACCACCGGCAGCAGCAACGGCTACCGGAGCAGCGGCGGAAACGCCCCACTTTTCTTCGAGCATCTTGGAAAGCTCAGCGGCTTCGAGAACCGTCAGCTCAGAGAGTTCTTCTACGATTTTGGCGAGATCAGCCATGTTCATATTCCTTCAGTGTTGGTTCGAACTGGTTCGAAATTTTGTAAACAGCGAAAAACCGCATCAGGCGGCTTCGTCCTTCGTGGCGTAGGCGTTGAGCACGCGCGCAAGCTGGCTTGCGGGTGCCGAAGCAATCGTCGCGATGCGGGTAGCCGGGGTCTGGATCATACCAACCAGCTTCGCACGCAGCTCGTCCAGCGAAGGCATCGTCGCAAGCGACTTCACACCTTCCGCGTCGAGCACGGTTGCCCCCATGGCGCCGCCGATGACAACGAGCTTGTCGTTGGTCTTGGCGAAGTCCATGCAGACCTTCGGAGCCGTCACCGGGTCATCGCAAAATGCGATGAGCGTCTGACCTTTGAAAAGGTCGGACATTCCCTCGGACTCCGTACCCTGAAGGGCAATTTTGGCCAGGCGGTTCTTCGCGACTCTGACAGTGCCGCCCGCTTCACGCATCTTCGAACGAAAATCATTCATCTGCGCAACGGTGACACCGGCATAGTGGGCCACGACAACCGAACCGGAAGCCTTGAAGACTTCGTTCAGTTCCGTGACGAATTCGCGTTTTTCCGCTCTTTCCACTGCCTATCTCCAGTTGACAGGACCATTTTCGGACCTGTCGGTTTGCCTTTGCCGCAAGGGGCTTCTTGTTTTTATCCAAGATCCCAAGCGACGCTCGAGGATCCTGCCCCCATCGGCGCGCGACTTCTCAAGCGCCTAGGCACAACCAGGTTCGAACCAGTTAAACCGCCAAAGGTGACTTGCGTCGCCAACGGAAAAATTGGTCTCACCCGTCTCATGCAGGCATAATTAAGGTTGCCCACCTGCAATCTCGGACAGGAAACCGGGTTTTATCCCGGGTTTTTCCGGGCCCTGGAGCCCGGAAACTTGTCACCGGAAGATCGCTTCCGGAAATTCTATGTTACGCGCTCAGGCGTTGACCGACGAGAAGTCGATCTTGACGCCGGGGCCCATGGTCGACGACAGCGCCAGGCGCTTGACGTAGTTGCCCTTGGCGCCGGCCGGCTTTGCCTTGACGACGGCATCGGCGAAGGCGCGAATGTTTTCTTCGAGCGCCTTGGCGTCAAACGAGGCCTTGCCGACGCCGGCGTGAACGATACCGGCCTTTTCGACGCGGAACTCGACAGCGCCGCCCTTGGAAGCTTCGACAGCCGCCTTGACGTCCATCGTGACGGTGCCAACCTTCGGGTTCGGCATCATGCCGCGCGGGCCGAGCACCTTGCCGAGACGGCCGACGAGCGGCATCATGTCCGGCGTGGCGATGCAACGATCGAAATCGATGTTGCCGCCCTGGACGGCTTCGACCAGCTCTTCCGCGCCAACGACGTCGGCGCCGGCTTCCTTGGCTTCATCGGCCTTGGCGCCGCGGGCGAACACGGCAACGCGAACGCTGCGGCCCGTGCCGTTCGGCAGGTTGACGACGCCGCGGACCATTTGGTCGGCGTGGCGCGGATCAACGCCGAGGTTCATCGCGATCTCGATGGTTTCGTCGAACTTCGCGGTGGCGCGTTCCTTGACCATCTGCACGGCTTCGGACAGGGCGTAGAGCTTGTTGACGTCAACGCCTTCGCGGGTCTTCTGAATACGCTTTGCAATCTTGGTCATGGCAATCAACCCGTCACTTCCAGGCCCATGGCGCGGGCGGAGCCCTCGACCATGCGCATTGCGCCTTCGATATCGGCGGCGTTCAGATCGCTCATCTTGGCTTCCGCGATCTTGCGGACCTGCTCAGAGGTGATCTTGCCGGCCGATGCGCGGCCCGGGGTCTTCGAACCGGACTTCAGCTTCGCTTCCCGCTTCAGGAAGTAGGAAACCGGCGGCTGCTTCATCACGAAGGTGAAGGACTTGTCCTGGAAATAGGTGATGATGACCGGGATCGGCATACCCTTTTCCATTTCCTGCGAGGCGGCGTTGAACGCCTTGCAGAATTCCATGATATTGATGCCACGCTGACCAAGTGCGGGACCGATCGGCGGGGACGGATTTGCCGAACCTGCCGGGACCTGCAGCTTGAGCTGGCCTGCAACTTTCTTAGCCATTACTCTGCCTTTCACGTTGTGGACCGGAACCCCGGCCCGACTGCCGGCCTATGCCGGCGGCTGCGGTTGCGTGGTGCGAACCTCCGGGCGCCGGCTAAGCGCCCTGTTCTTCCACGCGCAATGCCCCCGAAGGGGCAAAACTTCAAACTTTCTCGACCTGGGCGTATTCCAGCTCGACCGGGGTGGCGCGGCCAAAGATCGAAACCTCGACCTTCAGGCGGGCGCGCTCCTCATCGACATCCTGCACAACGCCGTTGAACGACGCGAACGGACCATCGGATACCCGCACCTGCTCGCCGATCTCGAAAAGCACGGTCGCCTTCGGGCGCTCGACGCCTTCCTGAACCTGACCGAGAATGTGCTCGGCCTCGGAATCCGGAATCGGAACCGGCTTCTGGTCGCTGCCGAGAAAACCCGTCACGCGGGGCGTGTTCTTGATCAGGTGAAACACCTCATCATTAAGCTCGGCCCTGACCAGCACATAGCCGGGAAAGAACTTGCGCTCAGAATCGACCTTGCGGCCGCGACGCACTTCGACGACCTTTTCGGTCGGAACGAGAATGCGGTCGAAATACTGGTCGAGACCCTTCTGGCGGGCCTTCTCCTCGATCGCCTCAGCCACCTTCTTTTCGAAGTTGGAATAGGCGTGAACGATATACCAACGCATAGCCATCTGCTTCCCCTTCCCCGATCAGGCGCCGAGATTGAGGATGAAATTCATCAACAAGCTCATCAACTGGTCCGCAGCGAAAAAGAAAAACGCCGCGATCACGACCATCACGATCACCATGAGGGTCGAAATCACAGTTTCGCGCCGGGAAGGCCAAACGACTTTGGCCGTCTCAGCGCGCACTTGCTGCAGAAACGTGAATGGATTGGTTTTAGATGCCATAAATGCCCACGCCTTTACGGCACGTAAAGCGGAAGATCCAGCTCCACGCGCCGCGAGTCTGTTTTTCACTACATATCATCGTTTTTCGTTGACACAAGAGAAAAACGTATTTTTGTTTTCACATTCACGCGAGCCGGCCACTGATTTGCGCGGCCGATCCGGCGTGCTGGCAGGGGCAGAGGGGCTCGAACCCCCGACCTGCGGTTTTGGAGACCGCCGCTCTACCAACTGAGCTATACCCCTTCATCCTCAACCGGCGACAGGCGTTTCCGCGCGCCGGCATCAGACATGGCGCTCATTTACGGATATGACGCGCGCTTTGCAAGGGTGTTTTTCATGAATGCCTGTGAAGATTGCGCAATACACCCCGTTGACCGGCTGTAAGCCGCAGAGCTCGCTGTTCCTCCGCCGCAAAGCGATGGCGCGCGAAAACCTGCAGCTTTGCCTCGTAGCCCTTCATGCCGGCTCAAGGCCAGCAAGACTGAGAAAGAGCAGGTGCCGCTGGTCTACGCCCTGAGCGCCTCATTTTCCGGATCGAACGGGCTCTCCTCCACGACGGTCGCGTCATAAAGGTCACCGAGAATCCTGATCTTCAGCTTCGTCCCCGGTGTCGCATAGTCGGGCTTCAGCATCGCCAGCGCGATCGACTTGCCGATGCGCCAGCCGAAGCCGCCCTGGGTGGCGCGGCCGGCGAGATTGCCGTCGCCGTCATAGATCGCTTCGGAGCCGCGCGCGTCGCAATCGGTGACGCCGTCGACGATCAGGGTTGCGAACACCGAGCCGAGACCAGCCTCCTTCTTCGACAGCAGCGCCTCCTTGCCGACGAAATCCTTCTTCGGCTTGATGAAGCGGTCGAGGCCCGATTCGTAGGCGGTGTATTCGATCGTCATTTCCCGCTGCATGGCGCGGTAGGATTTTTCCAGCGCCATCGCGCCCATCGCACGGATGCCGAACGGCTTGATGTCGAACTCGGCGCCGGCCTCCATCAGGTGATCGAAGATATAGGTCTGCATCGCGATCGGGTGATGCAGCTCCCAGCCGAGCTCGCCGACGAAATTGACACGCAGCGCATGGCAGCTTGCCGCCCCGATCGAGATCGGCTGCCCTGTGAGCCAGCCGAAATCCTCGTTCTCGAGCGACGAACGCGTCAGCTTCTTCAGAAGATCGCGTGACTTCGGCCCGGCGACCACGAGCACGCCCATCTCCATGGTCAGCGGCCGCAGCGTGACCGAGCCGTCGGTCGGCGCGAGCTTCATCAGCAGGTCGTGGTCGTGGCTTTCCAGCCCCGCGCCGGAGACCAGATAGAACCGGTCCGGCGCCCACTCATAAAGCGTGAACTCGGCCCTCACCCCGCCTTCCTGGCCGAGCAGGTGGCAGAGCGCGATCCGGCCGCGCTTCTTCGGGATTGCGTTGGCGAAAATGCTGTCGAGGTAGGCACGCGCGCCCGGACCCGACACTTCCATCTTGGCGAACGGCGTCATGTCCAGCACGCCGACCTTCTCGTGGACGTGTTTCACCTCGTTGCCGACATGCTCGAAATAGTTCGAGCGACGGAATGACCACTTTTCAACGATCCGGCCATCGTCCAGCGGCGGCGCATGATTGTGGCTGGTAATCACATCGGCGCCGACACCGAGTTCGCTCTCATCCAGCGCATAGCCCTCCGGCGCATACCAGTTGGCGCGCTCCCAGCCATAGACCGAGCCGAACACGCCGCCGAGCGCCTTCAGCCGTTCATAGACCGGCGAAGTCTTCAGCGGCCGCGCCGCACCACGCTCCTCATCGGGATAGTGCATGGTGAAGACATTGGCATAGGCCTCCTCGTTCTTGGCGATGAGGTAACCCTCGGTGGCGTAGGGCCCGAAGCGGCGCGGATCGACGCCCGCAAGATCAACGGTCGGCTCGCCATTGACGATCCATTCGGCCAGCTGCCAGCCGGCGCCGCCGGCGGCCGTGATGCCGAAGGAATGGCCCTCGTTCAGCCAGAAATTCTTCAGCCCCGGCGCGGGGCCGACGATCGGGTTGCCGTCCGGCGTATAGGCGATCGCGCCGTTATAGACCTTCTTGATGCCGACTTCGGCGAAGGCCGGAACGCGCGCCATCGCGGTCTCGATATGCGGCATCAGCCGGTCGAGTTCCTCCTGGAACAGCTCGTATTCGCTGTCGTCGGACGGTCCGTCGACATAACAGACCGGCGCGCCGCTCTCGTAAGGCCCGAGGATGAGCCCGCCGGCTTCCTCGCGCATATACCAGGCGCTGTCGGATTCGCGTAAGACCCCCATTTCGGGCAGGCCCTGCTTCTTGCGCTCCAGAATGGCCGGATGCGGCTCGGTGACGATATATTGATGCTCGACCGGGATGACCGGGATATTGAGACCCACCATCGCGCCGGTCCGCCGCGCGAAGTTGCCGGTGCAGGAGATCACGTGATCGGCGGTGAACGCCTCCTTGTCGGTCTCCACATGCCAGGTGCCGTCCGCGTTCTGGCGGATTTCGGTGACCGTGGTATTGCGCATGATCCGCGCACCGTTGTCGCGCGCGCCCTTGGCCAACGCCTGGGTCAGGTCGGCCGGCTGGATATAGCCGTCGCCGGGATGCTGGATCGCGCCGAGCAGGCCATCGGTTTCGCAGAGCGGCCAGACCTCCTTGACTTCTTCCGGCGTCAGGAACCTGAAATCGACGCCAATGGTCTCGGCAATGCCGGAATAATAGAGATATTCGTCCATCCGGTCCTTGGTCATCGCGAGCCGGATATTGGAGACCTTCGAGAAGCCGACATTCAGCCCCGTTTCCTCCTCCAGCGCGGAATAGAGATTGACCGAATATTTGTGCAACTGGCCGACGGAATAGCTCATGTTGAACAGCGGCAGCAGGCCGGCGGCATGCCAAGTGGAGCCGGAGGTCAGTTCCTTGCGCTCGATCAGAACCGCGTCCGACCAGCCCTTTTTCGCCAGATGATAAAGCGTCGATACGCCGACGACGCCGCCGCCGATCACCAGTGCCCGAGTTTTCGTTGTCATCCGTTCCGCCTCTGAGGATAGCGCCTGTGCCCGCCTTCGGCGCGTCAGTCTGATGACAAGGCTCCAATCCCTTGATGCGTCATGCTCGGGCTTGACCCGAGCATCCAGGCGACACGGAGAACGCTGCCTGGACCCTCGGGTCAAGCCCGAGGATGACCCCAACAGGGGAGGTCTGTCCGCAAACTGGCTCGCTTGTCGACGGGCCGTTCTTCACCCGACTATGCAACGCGCGCAGCCCCGCCAACAGCCCGTTTGCGACATGCAGTCTTGTGGCCGCGACGCGCTGAAAATCGTGCGCTCGCGCGGCGCTCAGCGCTCGCCGCCGTCGTCATTGCCGGCATCGGGATGATCGAAGGACGGGGCGGTTTCGCTTTCGACCGGCGCGGGCGCCGTCTTGCGCATCTGCTTGCGGATCGAGTTCGCCAGTTCGTCGTGGCGCTCCTTCTGCGGGATGATGTGCAGGTCGCGCTGGGGATAGGGAATGGTGATGCCCGCGTCACGGAAGCGCTCGAAGATCGCCACCCTTATATCGTTGCGCACCGAAATGCCGTTGAAGACGTCGGCGAGATAGACTCGCAGCTCGAAATCCAGCGTCGATTCGCCGAACCCCATGAAGATCACCATCGGCTCCGGGTTCTGCAGCACCAGCGGGTGCGAGGTTCCGATATCCATCAGGATGTTCATGACGGTGCGCGGGTCGCTGTCATAGGAAACCCCGACCGCCACCTCGGAGCGCCCCATCTGGTTGTGATGCATCCAGTTGCCGACCGAGGCATTGATCAGCTCTGAATTCGGCACGATGATCGACTGACGCTGAAAGGTCTCGATCTCGGTCGCGCGCACCGAGATGCGCTTGACGAAGCCTTCAGTCGTTCCGGAGACGATCCAGTCGCCCACCTTGAACGGCCGCTCCGCCAAAAGAATGAGACCGGAGACGAAGTTGGAGACGATGGTCTGCAGCCCGAAGCCGATGCCGATCGACAGCGCCGAGGCGACAAGCGCAAGGCTCGAAAGATTGACCCCGGCCGCGGATATCGCCAGCAGACCGGCGAGCACGATGCCGAGATAGCTGATGCCGGTCTTGACCGAATTTCTGACCCCGGAGTCGGCCTTGGAGCGCAACAGCACATTATTGTCGAACCAGCCCTGGAACCAGCGGGTTCCGAGATAACCGCCGATAAACAGCAACACCCCGATCAGGATGCCGCCAAGTGAGATGGTGATCGATCCGACGGTGACGGAGGTCAGATTATTGCCCGCCCAGAGCTTGATCTCCTCCCAGCGCACGCCCCATGACAACAGTATCAGCGGAATGCCGATAAAAAGCGTCGCCGCATAGGTCACCAGTCCGAGCACGAGCGAAATCTGGTCGCTGCGCACACTCGATATGCCGAAGCGGCTGACGAAGTGCTTGCCGTAGCCGGTTCTCGCGAAACCGCCCGGCTGCGACACCGCCTGTCCGAGCAGCATGCCGAGATACATCGTTATCAGCACCCCGCCGGTCAGCACCACCTGATTGGCCGCGAGGCGGGCGAGCGCGACATAGCCGATCAGAGCCGCCAGCACTATGAAAATGCCGACAAGCCGGGTCAAAGCGGCGATGATGGAGGGAAACAGGATCTTGAACGAACGCTTTTGCGCCTTCTTGCCGCCCATCGGCGCGCGCGGCCGTATGAACGACATTGCGATCAGTATCGCGCCGATCAGCACCGAGGTCACGAGGCTTCGCGCGACCTCGAGGCGCAGATCCGCATCGAGCGTATCGTTCAGGACGCCAAGCAGGATATCGATCCAGTTGATCGCGGCAAGCGCGGTGAAGGCCAGCGTCAGGTTGCGCGCCGCCGGATTGCTCACCGGCACCAGTCGCCATTGCGGGCGAAGCGGCGTCAGCACGTTGCGCGAAAGCAGGAACACGAAAATGATGATGGCGGCCGAGACATAGGCCGCGCGCACGAAGCGCTCCACATCCGGCAGGAAGATGTTCAGGCTGATGAACAGGACATAGGAAACGATGAGAAAGGCAAGCAGCGCCAGGCTCGGGATCGCCGTGGTCCAGAAACTTGCCAGAAGCCGAGCCACGTAATCGGGTTCCTGCGCCTCGAAGTCGAGCTTGGTGCGCTCCAGGTAGCGGCTGGAGATGCGATAGGAAAACACCGCCGCCAGCAGCGAAAGCAACATGGCGGCCAGGAAAGGCAGCCGTTTCGCGTTCCAGATATAGTTCAGCCATCCGCCGTAAGACACCCTGAAGGCTGTGATCTCGGCGCTGAGCAGACGGCTGAAATCGGAGGAGAACAGCTGCATCAGGTCGGTGTGGGCAAACAGCTTTTCGGCGAATTGCTCGCGCCTTATGCGACTGATATCGGCGGACGCCTCGTTGGCGGCGGAGCTCAGTTTCTGGGCCTGATCGGACAGCGCATTAATTTCCGAACGCTGGGCCAGAAGCTTGTTGCGCTCGTCCGTGGTGACCGCCGGTTCTGGGGTCTCGCCCGGCCCGGGGGCGGAGCCGAGTTCGGCAAGCTGCGCGCGCACCTCCGTCAGCCGGTCCGAGGTCGCGCTCACCGTCTTGGCAAGTTCGATCTGAAGCTGGTCCACCTCGGTCTGCAGCTTTACAAGCGCATCGGTGCCCGGCGGTTGACCGCTAAGCGCCGTTGTGACCGTCGAGAGCGTCTGCGAAAACCCGCTCAGCCGGTCCTGCATATCCTGTACGAACGGATCGGTTGGCGTCGCGTCCGCCGCCGCGGGGCCGCTTGCCTGCGGCGCACCCGCAGCCGGCGCCGCGGAAGCATCGCTTGCGGGCTGCGTTGCGGCCTGCTGCCCCGTCGCGGGGGTGGCAGCCTGGCCGGTCTCTTGGGCATAAGCGCCCGCCGCCGGCAATGCGAGCGCCAGCGCCAGATACAGAATGCCGAAAATCCCCGCCCTTGCGCCGCCTCGCCACATCAAACCGCTGGCCCTTTCACTTATCCTGCACCGGTGCTCTTGATGAGCAGCGCGTCAATTTCAAGGCAGCGGACCTTGCCGCCGCCCTGTTTCGTCACTTCTGGCCCCAGCCGGTATTTTCCTCGCTCGAAAGATAGACCCGCTCGGCCGGCGTGGAACGACGCTTCAGGATCGCGTTGCGGTGGGGGAACCGGCCGAACTCGGCGATCACATCGCGATGGCTTTCGGCAAAGCGCGAGTATTCGTCATTGCCGAGCGTCTTGAACAGCTCGACCGAGCGTTTCTGATCCTTCAGCTTTTCAGAATGTTCGAATGGCATGTAGAAGAAGGCGCGACGGTCCGCCGGCACCGCCTGGTCCGCGCCGCTGGCGACGGCGAACTTCGCTTCCCTGAGCGCCAGCCGGTCGGTGGCAAAGGCCATCGGCGTCGCGCGGTAGATATTGCGGGGAAACTGGTCGAGAACGATAACGGCGGCAAGCTGCGCCTCGGGGGTCGCGCGCCATGGGCCGGCGATCTTCTGCGCCAGCGCCCGGTGGGTGGAGAAGAACCGGTAGAGGATCGTGCGGTCGAGCGCTGCCACATCGTCGGGCTGGAACCAGTCCTTCGGCGTCAGCTCCTCGAACCAGAATGCAAGCACCTGTTCAGGGGTCGCCGCCTCGTCGATGAATTCGCTCATGTCGCCTCTCCTCGGCTTATGCAGTTCTGCTTGCGCATGACAGACGGGGACGATACATTTTCACATAGCTCCGCTCAAGCAAGACATTTGCGAGACATATATGCCTGAACCAGCCGGATCGCGGCGCGGCGTCACCGTCGTCACATCGTTGATCTTCGTGATCCTCTTGCTGCTGGCGATCCGCGGGGGGGCGGGATTCCTCAAGCCGGTGGCGCTTGCGCTGTTCATCATCGCCGTCACCTGGCCGATCAAGAACGCGCTGCAGAGATTCATGCCGGCGCTGGCGGCGCTGGCGCTTACCGTCATTTCCACGATCGTCGTGTTCGTAATCTTCGCAACGCTGGTGATCTGGGGCTTTTCCCGGGTCGCGGCCTCGTTCGTCGAAGCAGCGTGGCAGCTTCAAGCGGCCTATCAGGACGCCGTCGCCTGGTTCGACGGACAAGGAATTGCGGTTGCAAGCTCGCTGTCGGATGTCTTCAATGTCGGGCTCGTGGTTCGCACTGTCAGGCAAATTACCGGGCAGGCCAGCACCACGCTGAGCTTCTGGCTTGTCGTGCTCGCCTATGTCGTGCTCGGCCTGACGGAGGTTGACAAGCTGCGCAACAAGCTCGACGTGATCAACCAGCCCGGCTTTGCCGCCACGGCTGTGAAGATTGCCCATGAAACGGCCCGCAAATTCGGTCGTTACATGCTGGTGCGCACAGAAATGAGCGCCATCACCGGCCTTCTGTTCTGGGGCGCGGCGACCGTCACCGGGCTCGATTTCCCCATCGAATGGGGCGTGATCGCCTTTGCGCTCAACTATATCCCGTTCATCGGCTCGGTGATCGCCACCGTGTTTCCCTCACTCTATGGCGTCATCCAGTTCGAGCATTGGGAAACGGCGCTGGTGCTGTTTGTCTCGCTCAACCTGATCCAGTTCATCATCGGCAATTATGTCGAGCCGATGGTGTCGGGATCGACGCTTTCGATCTCGCCCTTCGTGGTGGTGTTCTCGATCTTCTTCTGGACCTTCATGTGGGGCCTGTTCGGCACCTTCCTCGGCGTGCCGATCACGATCGCGCTTCTGACGGTGTGCGAAAACATTCCCTCGCTGCACTGGGTCGCCAACATTTTCGGCGGCAAGTCCAGACGAAAAGAGGTGAAGGCTTTGGCTGCGCCGGAAAGCTGATCACCACATGGTTCTGGCGGCGCGCTCCGGCCATTCCCGGTCATAGCTCTCCGCGTCGAAGGCCTCCGCGCTTGCCTGCTTCGTCATCTCGCCCGCACTTGTCAACGAAGCAGGATCGATGAATCGCGCCGGATTCCAAAGTCCCGCGCGAAGCAGCGCCCGCGCGCATTGGAAATAGACGGCGTCGATGGTGACCACGATCACCGAGCGCGGATGTTTGCCGCCGACTTCGAAACTCGCCAGCAGGTCGTCGTCAACGGCAAGTACGGCCGAACCATTGATGCGCAGGGCATTGTTGGAACCGGGCACAATAAAAAGCAGCGCTACGCGCGGGTCGCGCACGATGTTCTGGAGCGAGTCGATGCGGTTATTGCCGCGCCAGTCCGGCAGCATCACCGTTTTTTCGTCAGTGATCCGGACAACCGGTCCTTCGTCCCCGCGCGGTGAACAATCCAGCCCCTCCGGACCGGCTGTCGCAAGCGCCAGAAAGGGCGAGGCTTCGATCCAGCGTCTATAGGCAGGAGTCAACCTTTCAGCCACCTTGGCAATCGAGGCATGGCCAGGATCGCCGTAGCGCTCTCTTAGCTCCTCGATCGTTCCGATCGTCTTCATGCATCACTCCTGTTTCAACGCGGACGCTCCGCCTGGTCGCGGGTCATGCCCTTTTCGGCAAGCTCCGCCTCATAGTCGGCAAACATCCGCGCGCCGTCCTCGCCCAGTTCGCGCAGATAGGTCCAGGTATAGATGCCGCTGTCGTGCATATCATCAAAGCCGATGCGGATCGCGTAATTGCCAGCGGGCGCGACCGTCATGATCTCGACATTGCGCTTGCCCGGCACCGTCACCGCCTGGCCGGGACCATGGCCCTTGACCTCTGCTGAAGGCGACAAAACCCGCAGCATCTCGGCCGGCAGGGCATAACGGGCGCCGTCGTCAAATGTCACGGTCAGGCTTTTGCGGTCTTTCGAGACCCTGATCTCTGTCGGAATCGATGTCAAAACCGGCTCCTTTCGCCACCATTTCACAGAGCTTTGTTTGACACCGGACTTGACGCTTGCCAACCCGAAGAACATCTTCCCGGCAAGGAGATTTTGCGTGAACAGGCATTTCAGCGAGATAGCGGACGAAAAACCCGCGCCTATGATCGACCCCTTCGGGCGCGCGATCACCTATCTGCGCGTCTCGGTGACCGATCGCTGCGATTTCCGCTGCACCTATTGCATGGCCGAAAACATGACCTTCCTGCCAAAACGCGACCTCTTGACGCTGGAAGAACTCGAACGCCTGTGCAACGCCTTCATCGACAAGGGCGTGCGCAAGCTGCGGCTCACCGGCGGCGAGCCGCTGATGCGCAAGAATGTGATGCACCTGATCGAGGCGCTCGGCCGCCGCATCGAGGACGGCGCGCTCGACGAGTTGACGCTGACCACCAACGGCTCCCAGCTTTCGCGCTTTGCCGACGACCTCTATGCCGCCGGCGTGCGCCGTATCAACGTCTCGCTCGACACGCTCGATCCGCAGAAATTCCGCGAAATCACCCGCTGGGGCGATTTTCACAAGGTGATGGCGGGTCTCGAGGCCGCGCGAAAAGCCGGGCTGAAGGTCAAGCTCAACGCGGTGGCGCTTGCCGGCTTCAACGAGGCCGAAATTCCCGACCTGCTACGCTTCGCCCATGGCGAGGGCATGGACCTGACCCTGATCGAGGCGATGCCGCTCGGCGAGGTCGAGACCGATCGCTCCGCGCAGTATCTGCCGCTGTCGAAGGTCCGCCGCGACCTTGAGGAGCGCTTCACGCTGACCGACATCCCGCTCGACACCGGCGGGCCGGCGCGGTTCGTCAGGGTGGAAGAGACCGGCGGCAAGCTCGGCTTCATCACCCCCCTCAGCCACAATTTCTGCGCAAGCTGCAACCGGGTGCGGCTCACCTGCACCGGCATGCTCTATATGTGTCTCGGCCAGGACGACAATGCCGATTTCCGCGCCGTGCTGCGCGACAATCCTGGTAATGAGGCGGCACTCCACCGCGCCATAGACAATGCCATCGCCCGCAAGCCGAAAGAGCATAATTTCGAACTCGACGAAAAAACTTCCCGCGTCGCCGTCGCCCGCCACATGAGCATGACCGGCGGCTGAAAATATAAAGCATCAACGCGTCTTCCCCCAGACTCGGTTCGGCGATATGAACCGAATGATCAAAATATGGGCGAATGATGCGTATTTCCTCAAATCTTTCCGGCGCGCTGTTCATGATCGCGGGCATGGCCAGCTTTTCGATCAACGACGCGATCGTGAAAAAACTCACCGAGGAGATCGGCGTCGGGCAGATAATGTTCTTCCGCGGCCTGATCGTCATGTTCATCGCACTGATCATCGCCTGGCGGGCGGGCGTGTTTTCGCACATGCGGGCCGTGCTGGAGCCGCAGGTTCTGATCCGCAGCGCGTGCGAGCTTGTCGCCGCCATTGCCTATCTTGAAGCGCTGAAGGCGATGCCGCTTGCCAATGCGGCGGCGATCCTGCAATGCCTGCCGCTGGCCGTGACGCTCGGCGCGGCGCTGTTCATGGGCGAACCCGTCGGCTGGCGGCGGTGGAGCGCGATCATCGCCGGCTTCATCGGGGTGATGATCATCATCAAGCCGGGTCCCGCCGGCTTTGAGAGCGGCGCGCTCTACGTCGTGATCGCCATGCTTTTCGCCACCGCCCGCGACCTGCTCACCAAGGCGATCCGCACCGATGTGCCGGCGATCGTGATCACCCTCTCGACCTCCGCCCTGCTGACCATCGGCGGGGCCGGGCTCGGCACCATCGAACAGGACTGGGATCTGATGCGCTGGCCGCTGGTCGGCCTGCTGGTCCTGGCAGCGGGCTTTCTGCTGATCGGCTACCAGTTCATCGTGTTCGCCGTGCGCAAGGCCGATATCTCCTATGTCGCGCCGTTCCGCTATACCGGGCTGTTGTGGTCGACCATCCTCGGCATGATCATGTTTTCGACCTATCCGGGCGTGAACGTGCTGATCGGCGGCGCGATCGTCGTCGGCGCGGGCCTTTATTCATTCTACCGCGAGCGCCAGCGCGGCATCGAGCCGCTCAGCGAAACCACCCAGCCCGGCGGTCCGCAGGGCGGCGGATTGCTGGCACGCGCTGAAGAGGAGGTCTTGCGCGATTGACGAAAGCTCAACGCATCCCGGCCGTCATTCTCGCCGGCGGCGCCTCGCGGCGCATGGGCGAAGACAAGGCGATGCTCGCCTTCGGCGGTGGAACGCTGCTTTCCCATGCCCTCACGCGTATTTCCGCACAGAGCGCACCAGTGGTCATAAGCCGTCATGACGATGACTTGGCGGAGTTCGCAGGCGCTCCCGTCGTTACCGATGGCGGCGGAGAGCACGACGGCCCGCTCTCCGGCATTCTGTCGGCGCTTCGCCATTTCGAGCGCGGCCCCTCCTCGCATATCGCCTCGGTCGCCGTTGACACGCCGTTCTTCCCGACGGACTTCGTCGCCCGGCTAGCCGCTGCCGCCCCTGCCCCCGGTGAAATCATCGCCGCGCGCTCGAACGGCCGCGTTCATCCCGTCTTCGCCCTCTGGCCGGTCGTACTTGCCGATGACCTTGCGGCCTGGCTCGCGGACGGCAACAGAAGACTGATGGGCTTTGTGGAGCGCCATCCCCACCGGTTCGTGGATTTCGAGATGGTCGGCGATAGCGACCCATTCTTCAACATCAACACGCCGGAAGAGCTGGAGCAGGCCCGAAAACGGCTTGGCGCGGCTTAAATCGGCTGTTGCGCCATTCCGCGACCCGGCATAGAGCGTAGGCCGAAACACATGAGGCTGAGGCGATGGCGCGCAAGATCGACGAGAAGAAGCTGGCGAAGGCCTATAACCGGGCACTGGCGCTGGAGAAGGAAGGCAGGCTTGCCGAGGCCGCGGAGGCCTATCGCGAAGTGCTGGCGATCGACCCGGAAGACCATGGCGGCGCTGCGGTGCGCCTTGCCGCCACCGGCTTCGGCGATACGCCGCTGAAGGCTCCGGGCGCCTATGTCGAGACCCTGTTCGACCAGCATGCCGATGATTTCGAGGATATTCTGGTGGAGCAGCTTGGCTATTGCGTGCCGATGACGATCCGCCAGCGGTTTCAGGCGCTTGCGCTCGGCCCGTTCCGGCGGATGCTGGATCTCGGTTGCGGCACCGGCCTCGGCGCGGACGCGCTCAACGACATGGCGGACGACATCACCGGCCTCGATATTTCCGAGAACATGGTCGAGATCGCCTATGAAAAGGGGCTCTATGACACCCTGTTCGTTGCGGAGGTCGAGGAATTCCTCGAGGAAAGCGACGAAACGCCGTTCGATCTGGTGATCGCCGCCGATGTGCTGCCCTATCTCGGCACGCTCGATGCGCTGTTTCAGGGCGCCGCCGCCAACATGGAAACCGGCGGCATCTTGGCCTTTTCCGCCGAGACACTGCCGGAGGACCGGCTGAAGGGCGCCGGCTACGCCGTCGGCCCGCATCACCGCTTCGGCCACAGCCTTGGCTATATCGAGGCCCGGCTCAAGGATGCCGGCTTCGACACGGTCGAGGTCACCGATATCAATGTCCGCATGGAAAATGGTCAGCCCACGCCCGGCTATCTGGTGATCGCCCGGCTTCAGGAGGCGTGACGGCGTCCCGCCCGATAGAACCGCCAGGGCGTATACCAGTGCCAGCGCGGGTCCAGTTCTTCGGGCACCGGGTCGAAGCCGCATGTGCCGCCCGGCCCGCAGCGCCCGACGCGAAACAGCGTGAGAAACCCGCCCGACCAAAGCCCGTGGCGGGCGATCGCCTCATAGCCATATTCCGAACATGTCGGCAGATGCCGGCAGGACTGGCCGATCAGGCTTGAGAATGTGAGCTGGTAGAACCGGATCAGGCCGAGGCCGAGAAGCCGACCCGGCGTTTTCGGAAAGGGTCCGCTGTAATTGCGCGAATGCCGGTTACACATCGCGCCCGGCAGCCTCGGCCAAAGCGGGGCCGCGTTCCAGCGCATCGAGCGCCTTGACGGTCGCCTCGAAGGTCAGCATCACCGAGCCGTGGCGGGCCGGATAATCCTTAACCGGCAAGAGACAGCGCATCTCGGCAAAGCGTCCGTCCGGCCCCTCCCCGCCGTCCTTCAGCATGGCCCGCATCTTGTCCCGGGCATCGCGGATTTCCGCCGGCGTCGCGCCGATGATGGTCTCGGCCATGATCGCCGACGACGCCTGACCAAGCGCGCAGGCCTTCAACTCGTGGGAGAAATCGCTGACGCGGCCATCCGCGAGGTTGAGATAGACCGTCAGCTTCGATCCGCATAGCCGCGAATGCGCCGAGGCCGATGCGTCGGCATCCTCGATAATGCCAAGCCGGGTCACATTGCCGGCATGCTGCAAAATCTTGGCGGAATAGATATCGTCCATCGGTCACCCTGCGGCGCGTCTTATCAATACTTCATTCGGAAGATGGGTTTTCGGCGCTGTCGCAACAAGCCCGCAGCACACGATTGCCAAGGTTCCGATCCGGGTCTATTTAAACCGCCGGAAACGGGAAAAGCCATGCTGAATTTCGAAAAGCCGCCGCAGGACAAGGCCCTGCTCGATGAATCGCGCGCCTTCACCCCGCGCTTCGATGACAACGGTCTCGTCACCGCCGTGGTCACCGACGCGCGCGACAATGCGGTGTTGATGCTCGCCCATATGAATGCCGAGGCGCTGGCGCTGACATTGGAGACCGGCTTTGCCCATTACTACAGCCGCTCGCGCAGGGCGATCTGGAAGAAGGGCGAAACCTCGGGCAATCTTCAGCGCGTCGAAGCCATGCTGGCCGATTGCGACCAGGACGCGGTTCTGATCAAGGTGACCATGACCGGCCACGCCGCCGCCTGCCACACCGGCCGCCGCTCCTGCTTCTACCGCAAGGCCTCGATCGAGGGTGGCAAGGCCGTGCTGACCAGTATCGACGACGACAGGGCGTTTGATCCTAAGGAAGTCTACGGCGGGAAATAGGGACAAGGGAGTAGGAAGTGGCCGGCCAGGTTTTCGCCGCGGCCTCGCAACCCACAATCTCCCCCCCTTGAGGGCAGGGGAATCGCATATGCGAAACAAACGTGGAATCTCAGGCTGCTGACAAAGCACCCAGCTTTGACCATCGTGTGTCATTGACTCTTCGTTCTTGGGTCATGCTCGGACTTGATCCGAGCATCCAGGCGGTTAAGCTGCTGAATTTGCTAAGATATATAACGATCCCTTGCCGGGTGGCCTGGATCCTCGGGTCAAGCCCGAGGATGACCCGGAATGTGGGAGACGTTTGCCAACAAGCTGGAATCTTGGAGCATTTGTTCCTCCTACGATTCCAACCTGTTCCCCCTTCGATTCTCCGGAACCGGCCATATGCAATACCCCTGCCTCCAGGGGAGAGATTATCGGCTGGAAGGCCCGAGAAAGAAGGCGTCCCCTCACCCGGCGATATACGACTTGATGTGCTCGGCCTCCTGCTCCACCTCGCGGATGCGGGATTTCACGACGTCGCCGATCGAGATGATTCCGGCGAGACGGCCGTCGACTTCGACGGGCACGTGGCGGAAATGGCGCTTGGTCATGACTTCCATCAGTTCGTTGACGCTCACGCCCTCGTCGCAGCGATAGACGTTTTCGGTCATTTCCGTCGAAACCGGTTGGGAAAGACATCCCGCGCCGTGCTTGCTGATCGCGCCGACCAGATCGCGCTCGGTGAAAATGCCGACAATGCTGTCATTTTTGCCGACGATCACGACCGCGCCGATGCGGTTTTGATGCAGGATCGTCGCGACTTCCGAAATCGACGTATCGCCCTTCGCGGTCACGACCGCGCGGCCCTTCTCGGCAAGTATCATTCTCACGGTAATGGACATCGAAACCTCCTCGTTTACGGCGCCGATGCGTGTCCGCCTCCGGCCGGCCACGCAAAATCGAATGGTGCATGAGGTTTCAGGCGATTGCAAGGAAACCGTGACCGGCTCAGAAAACCAGGGTGCGCGGCCGCTTGACGTCAAACAGCGGGAAGGTGAGGAAACCGAACAGAAAGCCGCCGATATGGGCCTGCCAGGCGATCTCGCCGGCGCTGACGCCGGCAAAGCCGACGCCGATCGCAAGCAGCAGATTGCCGGCCACCCAGACCAGCACGAAGGCCCGGGCCGTGCGATCGCGAAACACATCGGCGATGGAAAGGCGCGGCCCCAGATGCGCCTGCGGCAGGAATCGGCCGCCGGCGAACACGAAGCGGCAGGCCGCCCCCATATAGGCCGAGACCACGCCGGACGCGCCGATCAACACCGTGACGGCGCCCCAATCGGTGGCGGCGAAGAAGAACGCGGAAGCCGCAGCGCTCGTCACCCACAGGATCAGGAACCGCGCCGCCCCGATGCGTCGGGCGACCGGCGCGCCGAAGATCGCCAGCCAGATGGCGTTGAAAACGATATGCGTCCAGCCGCCATGCAGCAGCGAATAGGTGAGCGGCGACCACAGCCATGCCCAGCCCTGTTGCAAAAGGCTATGGGCATAGCGCACCGGCAGGAACCCGAATTCCTGCCAGATCATCACATTGGTGCGGTAGGAGAGCAGGAATTCCTGCACCAGGAAGATCGCAAACAGCACGGCCAGCGCGCCGATCACCACCGGCGGCAGGTTGATGGCTGGCTCGCGATGCCGGTCATGGTCCATCCGGCCGCCGCCCGTACGCGGTGTTTGCATGGTCGCACTCCTGTTTGCGGTGTGATATCCGATCGGCCGGGACTTTGAAAGCAGGCTTTTTATATGCGTAGTTTCTTAAATAAACCACTCGAACCTCCCGCGGACTTAATGGGATATTAACCCCGATTTGCGCACACTCACCGACAGCCTAGCAATGTGCTTTCCGGGCCGGTATCATCCGGTCACGGAACCGCCAGCAAATATCAACCGCCAGAATTCGCAAGAGTTTTTCGTATGCAGAGACAGGCAACAAGCCGATTCCCCAAGAGCCGGTTTTCAGCGGCCGCGATCCTTCTCGCGGCCTTCACGATTCTGCTGACCGGGTTTGTCCCAGCGCGCGCCGACAGCAATGACGCCGCCATCGTCATCGACGTCAACACCGGCAAGGTGCTTTACGGCGAAAACCCCGATGCGCCGCGGTATCCGGCCTCGCTCACCAAGATGATGACGCTCTACCTGACCTTCGAGGCGCTGGACGACGGCCGCATCACGCTCGACACCCGGGTGCCGTTCTCCAAAAACGCAGCCGCCGAGCCGCCGACCAAGCTCGGGGTTGGCACCGACAATTCGATCAGCGTCGAGACGGCGATCTATTCGCTGGTGACCCGCTCCGCCAATGACGCGGCGACCGCGCTTGGCGAACTCCTCGGCGGTTCGGAAACCAATTTCGCCAAGATGATGACCAACAAGGCGCATTCCCTTGGCATGACGAGAACGACCTACCGGAACGCCCACGGCCTGCCGAACAGCGCGCAGAAGACCACGGCGCGCGACCAGGCCCGTCTCGGCATCGCGCTGCGCCAGCATTTTCCGCAGTACTACAAATATTTCGGCACCCGCAGCTTCAAGTTCGGCAAGACCACGATCGGCAACCACAACCGCCTTCTCGGCAACGTCAAGGGCGTCGACGGCATCAAGACCGGCTACACCAATGCTTCCGGCTTCAACATCGCGACCTCGGCCATTTCCGGCAACCGCTCGATTGTCGCCGTGGTCATGGGCGGCGCGACATCCGCCAGCCGCGACAAGTGGGCGACCCGGCTGATCACCACCTACCTGCCCAAGGCCTCCAATGGCCGCAAGCAGTTCGTGATCGCCCGCACGAAGAGCAGCGGCGGCCCGATCGTCGCAGCCGCCATGGTGTTCCCGAAGACCGGCCCGATCCCCTATGCGCGCCCCACGAGCCAGACCGGCGGCGTCGCGCTCGCCTATGCCAACGACAACACGGCCGCTGCCGCCCCGGCAGTCCTCTCCGGCCCGCAGGCCGACCTGATCGCCAATGTTCCGGTGCCGAGCGCGCGCCGTGCGCCCGACAATGACGATGGTCTGAGCGTCGAGGACATCCTGGAAACCGCTGACGGCGTTGCCGATGCGGTGGGCGAAGCGATCGTTCCGGCCGCCGAGGCTTCGCAGCCCGACACCTCGATCAAGACCGGTTCGGTGCGTGCGTCGCGCGGCTGGGTGGTTCAGGTCGGCACTGCCGCCACGCCGGAGGCCGCCAGGGCCCTTCTCGCCAGCACCAAGGGCAAGGCCGGCGGCGCGCTCGACAGCACCGAGCCCTTCGCGCTCGCCTACAACACCGGCGGCCAGTCGGTCTACCGCGCCCGCTTCGGCGGCTTCTCCGATCAGGAAGAAGCGGTACGCGCCTGCCGCGCGCTGAAGCAGAACGGCGTAAGCTGCTGGGCCAGCCTTCAGTAAACGCCATGAATTAACGGCACACCGCTGCCGTTTCAGGCAATAAAAACGCCGGTCCCGACAACGGGCCGGCGTTTTTCGTAAAGGCTTTTGAAAGGTTTCCACCTTACGCTTGAGAGTAAGGTTTTGGAAAGCAAGAACAGCGAAAGTTCGAATAGCCGCACCTCGCCCCAACGCGCTCCAAACCGCCGGTAAATCCTTGAGTGTCTTGCGTATGAGGATAGACGTGACCAGGAAACAGCGTTTCGGAATGATGTCAGGCCAATCTCTCCCCCTCGATCGCCGCGGCGGCCTCAACCCGCTGCAGGAAGCCGCCCAGAAGCTCGCCGACTACGCGCGTTTCCAGGGGCGCTACAAGGCCCGCGAACTGGTCGGCCTGTTGTCCAGCCAGAGCGAACGCGCCGCCCGTTCGATCGCGCCCGCGGTGAAGATCCATATCTATATCGCCGGCGATGCGACCGGCAGGATGCCCGTCAATCTAAGGCTGCGATAAAACAAAAAGGCCGCGCCGGGCGCGACCTCTTTTCACGAAGTACGATCCGAAAAGGCGGCCCGACGGCCGCCTTTTGCCGTTACATCTTGACGGCGGAGATCTGAACCTCGACGCGGCGGTTCTGGGCGCGGCCTTCCGGCGTCGCGTTCGAGGCGACGGGGTTGGACGGGCCGAAGCCGACGGCGGAAATTCGGTTGCCGCCGACGCCGGACTGGATCAGGTAATTCGCCACGCTGTTGGCGCGCTCCTGAGACAGACGCTGGTTATATTCGAGCGAGCCGGTCGAATCGGTGTAGCCGTTGACGTTGACCGCGGTCCGGTCATATTTGCGCAGCACCGTCGAAACCGCATTCAGCGTCGAGTAGAAGTTCGGCAGGATCGAGTACTCGTCGGTCGGGAAGGTAACGTTGCCCGGCATGATGAGCGTCAGCATGTCGCCGTTGCGGACAACGGAAACGCCGGTGCCGGCGAGTGCCTGACGGAATTCCCGCTCCTGATTGTCCATATAGGCGCCGATGCCACCGCCGGCGATTGCGCCGAGCGCGCCGCCGATCGCGGCCCCCTTGGCGTCGCCGCCCACGGCAAGGCCCGCCAGCGCGCCGAGCGCGCCGCCGGCGAGCGCGCCGGTTCCGGTGTTGTTGTTGACGGTCTGGCCCGAATACGGGTCCGTCGTCGTGCAGCCGGCAAGAAAGGCAAGGCCTACGGCTGCGATCGTGATCTTCTTCAGCATGGTGTCCCTCAGAGTTGAAAGCTTCGCCAACGTTGAAGCCGTTTCTTTGCGGCAATCATATGGCGCGAATGTGCGGCTTCTCGCAGGCAATCCCACAATCAGCCGCAGCTGTTGTCAAGATAGTGCAGCCGGCTCAATTGGCCATGGGCGCCGCGGTGACCGGCGCGGCGGCCGTGGCGCCCGCTGCTGCCGGCGGCGCGATCCGCACTTCGACGCGGCGGTTCTTGGCGCGGCCATCGGCGGTGTCGTTGCTCGCCACCGGATCGGCCTTGCCGTAACCCACGGGAAGAATGCGCTGGGGGCTGATGCCGCGCTGGATGAAGGCGCCGGCGACCGCATTGGCGCGCTGCTGCGACAGTTTCAGGTTATAGGCATCAGAGCCGGTGGAATCGGTATAGCCGTTCACGTCGATATCGGTGGCGCTGTATTTGCGCAGCAGGGCGGCCGCGGTATCGAGCGCGGGAATGAATTCGGGAACGATATCGTATTTGTCGGTCTCGAAGGTGATCGAGGACGGGAAGATCAGCGCGATATATTTCGGCGTCCGGATGATCGTCACGCCGGTATCCTTGAGCTGGTCGCGGAAGGCCTGCTCCTGGCTGTCCATGTAGGCGCCCGGATCGGAGACGGAAATATTCGTCACCGAGACTTCCTGCGGCGCGACGTCCTCGCCGCCTGTCGACGCGCATCCGGCAAGCAGCAGCGTGCCCGAAAGAGCAATAGCGATGGTCCTGATCATGGTGTTCCCCTCTGTTCTCGAAATGCCGGCGCTTCCGGCCGGTCTCCATAACAACAGCATGGCGGATGATTCCGCAAGCAGCGCCTGACGATTTCCCGGCGGCGCTAGAGCGTCGGGCGAAAAAAGTGGAATCCGGTTTTTCGTTAACCCGACGCGTCAAAATAAAGAATCTAGAGCATCGGGCAACGCCAATTAATCGCCCGATGCTCTAGTGATGCCCGAGCAATGTCGCGTCGTGCATCTCCGCGTTCAGACGGCGCTCCTCATCGACCTTCGGTTTCGAGAACCGGGCAAGGATCAGATAGGCGACCGGCGTGATATAGAGCGTCACGATGGTGGCGAAGCCGAGCCCGCCGACGATCACCCAGCCGAGCGCGATGCGCGCCTCCGCGCCCGCACCCGACGCCAGCACCAGCGGGATGCCCCCGAGCACTGTCGAGATCATCGTCATCATCACTGGCCTCAGACGCAGAAGCGTCGCATGCTCGATCGCGTCGCGCACCCCCTCGCCCCTGTCACGAAGCTGGTTGGCGAACTCGACGATCAGAATGCCGTTCTTGGCCATCACCCCGATCAAAAGCACGAGCCCGATCTGGGAATAGATGTTGAGGCTGGTGCCGGTCAGAAGCATCGCGATCACCGCGCAGCCGATGCCGAACGGCACGGTCGCCAGAATGATCAGCGCGCTCCAGACGCTTTCGAACTGGGCCGACAGCACCAGGAACACGATGATGATCGCGAAGCCGAACACCATGGTCATCCCCGAGGCGTTCTCATCGAGCGCGGCGGCTTCCGCCTGTGCCTCGACATGGGCGCCGGGGGGCAGAAGCGGTTCCGCGATCTCGACAAGCCGCTGATAGGCCTCGCCCAGCGCGACGCCTTCCCCGAGGCTGGATGACAGTGAAACCGAAGGCTGCTGATTTTCGCGCTCCAGCGTCGGCGCGATCGATTTTTCCTCCAGCGTGGCGATGGTGGACAGCGGCACGATCCGGCCGTCGCCCGCCTTCAGGAATATATTCCTGAGGTCGGTCGGGTCATCGACCTTGCGGGTGTCAGAGCGAAGCTGCACGTCATAGGATTCGCCGTCGATGAACACTTCGCCGACCGAGCGTCCGTCGAGCAGCGCCGTCAGAGCCTGCGACAATCCGGCGATATCGATGCCGAGGTCGTCGGCCCTGCGCCGGTCGAGGGTGAGGGCAAGCTGCGCCTGCGAGGCGTCATTGCTCAGCCGCGGGGCGGAAAACATCGGGTCGGCTTCCATCGCGGCCACGATTTCGGACGCTGCAACGGCGAGCTTCTCATGCGTGGAACCGACCAGCGCGACGCTGAGCCCGTTGCCGCCGCCCCTGATATTGAGCGAATTGGGCTGGAAGGCGAAGGCGCGCACCGCCGGAATCTGACCGGCGGCCATGTTGACATCGCCGGCGATCGCGCTCTGCACCCGTTCGCGTTCGCCCCAGGGGGCGAGCGTCATCACCATGAAGCCGCTATTGGTGTTGCTGCCGAAGCCGGAGATCGAGAACACGCTTTCGATCTCGCCGCTGTCGAGCAGCGGCTGCAGGCGCTCTTCCACCTGCTGGATGCGGTCGCGGGTATAATCGAGGCTGACGCCCTCTGGCGCGGAAACCCGCATCATCAGCATCGAGCGGTCCTCGCTCGGCAGCAGTTCGTTGGTGATGTTGGCATAGGCGAGATAGGCGCCGAACATCAGCAACGCGCCGAAAGAGAGCACGACCAGCGGGGCGGACAGCGCGAAGCGCAGCGTATGCGCATAGAAGCGGTTGAAGCCGTTGCCGAGACGCGTCGCAAGCCCGGGCTTGCCCTCCTTGTGCTGGACCAGAATGCGCGAAGCCAGCATAGGGCATAGCGTCAACGCCACAAAGGACGACAGCATCACCGCGAAGGCGAGCACGAAGCCGAATTCGCGGAACAGGCCGCCCGCCTGTCCCGGCAGGAAGGAGAGCGGCACGAACACGGCGGCAAGGGTGGCCGTGGTGGTGATCACCGCGAAGAAGACCTGGCGGGTGCCGAGCACGGCCGCCGCACGCGGGCCCATGCCGAGCGCGCGCAGGCGCACGATATTTTCCAGCACCACGATCGCGTCGTCGACCACCATGCCGGTGGCGAGCACGATTGCGAGCAGGGTCAGGATATTGACCGAGAAGCCGGCGAGATAGATCGCGGCGAGCGTGCCGACGAGCGCCACCGGCAGCGTGATCGCCGGAATGATGGTCGCCCGCCAGTCGCGCAGGAACAGGAAGATGATCGCCACCACGATCAGCGCGGCAAGGGTCAGCGAGCGGACCACTTCCTCGATCGAGCCCGAAATGAACACCGCGTCGTCGCTCGAAACCTTGATCGTGGTGCCTTCCGGCAGATTTGGCCGGAGCTCCTCGATGACCCTGTGCACGCCCTCCGATATCTCCAGCGTGTTGGATTTGGCCTGGCGCACAATGCCGAGACCGATGCCCGGCTGGCCATTGTAGCGCAGCGCGGTCGCAGCCGTATCCGGGCCGAAGACGACGGTCGCCACATCCCCGAGGCGGACATTGTCGGCGACCTTCAGATCGGCGAATTGTTCCGGCGTGGTGATATCCGCCGTCGCACGCACGCCGAGGGCCTGGGTGGTGCTGGTGAGCGAGCCGGCCGGCACGTCCCACGACATGTCGGAAAGCGCATTGGCGAGATCGGCAACCGTCAGACCGCGACTGGCGAGTGCGGCCTGATTGATGTCGATGCGGAAGATCTTTTCCCGGTCACCATAGACCGCGACATCGGCCACGCCTTGCACGGCGGCAAGCCTGTCCTCGATATTGTCTTCGACATATTTGGTCAGGTCATCGATATCGAGCGTCGAGGAGGTGACCGCCAGCCGCAAGATCGGCTGCGCGTCCGAATCCGCCTTGACGATGCGCGGCTCGTCGGCGTCATCAGGCAACTGCCCCTCGACCCGGCCGACCGCGTCGCGCACATCCATAGAGGCGACGTTGATATCGGTATCCTTGCTGAATTCCAGCGTCACGCGGCTCGACCCGGTCTGCGACTGCGACGACATCGACTTCAGCCCGGAAACGCGCGCCACCGCGCCTTCGATGACATCGGTCACCTCGCGGTCAACGGTTTCCGGCGAGGCGCCGGTGAAGGTGGTGCGCACGGTGATCACCGGCTGGTCGACATCCGGCAGTTCGCGCACCTCGACGCCGAAATAGGCGGCAAGGCCGGCGACCACGATCAGCGCGTTGAACACCAGCGCCATGATCGGCCGCCGCACGAAAATCGCGGTGAAGCCATGCTCGGTCGCGTGCTCGACAGCGCTCTCCTCGATCTCGTCGCGCTTGTCGGCGGGCGGGGTCTCCTCGCTCATGACGACGCCTCCGCGTTCGCCTGACGCACAGCGCCGCCCTCGCGCAGGCGCTGGATACCCTCGATGATCACGGGATCGCCCTCTTCCAGCGCGGCATCGACCAGCACCAGATCGGGGTCGCGCTGGATCACCCGGACGCGGACCTTGTGCGACGCGCCATCGACGATGTGCCAGACATAGGCGCCGCCGGAATCCCACTGGATCGCAAGCGGATCGACGCCGGGATATTCATCGCCCGGAAACCGCATGGTGACATCGAAGGACATGCCGGCCCTGAGCGCATCATTGTCGTTGTCGAGGCGCGCGCGCACGGTGAAGGTGCGGCTTGCCGCGTCGATCCGGTTGTCGACCGCCTCGACCACGCCGTCAAAGCGCTTCTGGGGGGCGGCGACCAGACTGGCCTCGACCGGCGCGCCGGGCGTAACGGCGGTGGCGAAGCGCTCCGGCACATCGAAATCGACGAGGATCGCCGAGCGATCATCAATGGTGACGATCTCCGAAGAGGTGGTGACATAATCGCCGACATTGACGCCGACGATGCCGGCGACGCCCGAAATCGGCGCGACGATCTGCCGGCGGGCGAGATTGAGTTCCGCCGTCTCGAGATCGAGTTGCGCGGATTTTTCGGCGATCTCGGCGTTGTAGACTTCGAGATTGGAGATCGAGGAGCTGATCTTGCGGTTGATCTCGGCCTGCCGGGCGGCGCTTTCGAGCGCGACCTCGGCCAGATTGCGCGCCAGAACCTGCTCGCGATCATCGAGCTGAACGATGACGTCGCCCTTCTCCACCCTGTCGCCGGAGGATATGCTGATCTCCGTGATCGTGCCGGCCTGTTCCGGCAGCAGGGTCACCGACTGGATCGCGGCACCACTGCCGATCGCCATCAGTTCGTCGTTGACCGTGCCCATCCTCACCGGCGCGGTAACGACCTGAACGGCGCCGCCGAAACCGCCCCCCCGTCCGCCGGACGGGGCGCTGGCCGTCTCGTTATTGCCGGCAATGCCCATCGAGGCCAAGAGTTCGCGGCCATCCGGCGCGAAATAGAGCCAGGCCGCGGCCCCGACTGCCAGAACGCCGAGACTGACGGCAAGCTGTTGATAAAGACGCATTCATGACCTCGGACTGGCAACTTGGGCGGGATTACTGAAATCGAAGTATCGTCATCGTTCCCGCCTCCGCAAGTCGCCAGATCAAACCTCACCAAATTGTAATGTTACCTCCGTCTGGCGGCGCATAATCGGTGGCCGGTATTGCCGGGGATGTGCTTTTTTTGTTCTCATTTCCCGCGCCGCCTTCACCTTTGCCATGCAAGCCACTAGATTGACCTCATGAATCAAGGTGACGACAATATTCCGTTTTTCGACGAAGACGACGCGCCGCAGCCCGCAGCGCCCGCCCGCTCCGGCCTTGCCGCACGAGCGATGGCCGCGCGCCGCGCGCCGGATGCGCCCGATTATCTCTCCGGCCTCAACCCCGAGCAGCGCGATGCCGTGGAGACCACGGAGGGGCCGCTTCTGGTGCTTGCCGGGGCCGGTACCGGCAAGACCCGGGTGCTGACCACCCGCATCGCCCATATCCTCGCCTCGGGCAGAGCCTATCCCAGCCAGATCCTCGCCGTCACCTTCACCAACAAGGCCGCGCGCGAGATGAAGGAACGGATCGGCGCGCTGGTGGGCGGCGCGGTCGAGGGCATGCCCTGGCTCGGCACGTTTCACTCGATCGGCGTCAAGCTTCTGCGCCGCCATGCCGAGCTTGCCGGGCTGCGCTCCGACTTCACCATTCTCGATACAGACGACGTGCTCAGGCTGCTCAAACAGTTGATCCAGGCCGAGGGGCTGGACGACAAGCGCTGGCCGGCCCGCCAGTTCGCCGGCATGATCGACAACTGGAAGAACAAGGGGCTGACGCCGAAGACAATTGCCGAAGGCGACGCCCGCGCCTTTGCAAACGGTCGCGGCCGCGAACTCTATCAGGCCTATCAGGACCGACTGAAGACGCTCAACGCCTGCGATTTCGGCGATCTTCTGCTGCACCCGATCGAGCTGTTCCGCCAGCACCCGGATATCCTCAAGGAATACCACAGGCGTTTCCGCTACATTCTGGTGGACGAGTATCAGGACACCAACACGGCGCAATATATGTGGCTGCGGCTGCTCGCCCAGCGCCCGGCCGGCGACGAAGGCCCGATCAACATCTGCTGCGTGGGCGATGACGACCAGTCGATCTATGGCTGGCGCGGGGCGGAGGTCGACAATATCCTGCGTTTCGAGAAGGATTTCCGCGGCGCCAAAGTGATCCGGCTGGAGCGCAATTACCGCTCCACCGCGCATATTCTCGGTGCCGCCGGCAATCTGATCGCCCACAACGAAGGTCGTCTCGGCAAGACGCTGTTCACCGAGCGCACTGATCCCGACGACAGCAAGGTGCAGGTCCATGCCGCCTGGGATTCCGAGGAGGAAGCCCGCGCCGTCGGCGAGGAGATCGAGCAGTACCAGAAAAAGGGCGAAGCGCTGAACGACATGGCGATCCTGGTGCGCGCCTCTTTCCAGATGCGCGAATTCGAGGACCGGTTTGTCACGCTGGGGCTCAACTACCGCGTCATCGGCGGCCCGCGCTTCTATGAGCGCCTCGAAATCCGCGACGCCATGGCGTTTTTCCGCCTCACCTGCCAGCCGGCGGACGATCTGGCGCTGGAGCGGATCATCAACACGCCGAAGCGCGGTCTCGGCGATGCCAGCGTCCGCAAGGTCCACGACTATGCCCGCGCCCGCAACATTCCGATGCTGGCGGCCGCGCGCGAGCTGATCGACACCGACGAGCTGAAGCCGAAACCGCGCAAGGCGCTGTTCGACGTCGTCACCCAGTTCGACCGCTGGCAGGACCTGTTGGAAACCACGCCCCATACCGAGCTTGCCGAGCAGATCCTCGAAGAGAGCGGCTATACCGAGATGTGGCAGAACGACCGGTCGGCGGAAGCGCCGGGCCGGCTCGAAAACCTCAAGGAGCTGATCCGCTCCATGGAAGGCTTCGAGAGCATGCGCGGCTTCCTCGAGCATGTCTCGCTGGTGATGGATGCCGACAACAACGAGGACCTCGACGCCGTCTCGATCATGACGCTGCATTCGGCCAAGGGTCTGGAGTTCAAGACCGTGTTCCTGCCGGGCTGGGAAGAAGGCCTGTTTCCGCACCAGCGCGCGCTCGACGAGAGCGGCCGGGCGGGGCTGGAGGAAGAGCGACGGCTGGCCTATGTCGGCATCACCCGCGCCAAGCGGCACTGCCATATCTGGTTCGTGTCCAACCGCCGCATTCACGGGCTGTGGCAGTCCACCATGCCGTCGCGGTTTCTTGATGAGCTGCCTGAGGCCCATGTCGAGGTCGGCGAGACCGAGGTGTCCTATGGCGGCTACGGCCAGTCGCGCTTCGACCGGGCCGAGCCGTTTTCCAACACCTATGCCACGCCCGGCTGGAAACGCGCGCAGGGCAACCGTTCCGACGCCACCCGCGACAATTGGGGCACCCGCTCCGGCCACGCGGTGGAGCGGATCGGCTACGGCGAAAGCGGCCCGCGCGGACGCACCATCGAGGGCGAACTGGTGGCGCGCTCGACCGGCGAGGAGGCTTCCGTCTACGCCATCGGCGACCGCGTCTTCCACATGAAGTTCGGCAATGGCAACATCACGTCGATCGAAGGCAACAAGCTGACCATCGATTTCGACAAGGCCGGACGCAAGCGCGTGCTGGACGGGTTCGTGAAGCCGGTCTGATCGTTCAAAGGAGTGCGATGCGCTCAGTGCAGCCGGGAGCCGTTCGGGACGGGCTTGTCGACGGCCGCAAGCACGACCGCGCCGTCCTCATCGGCAAAGCCCAGCGTCAGCACTTCCGAGCGCACCGGGCCGATCTGGCGCGGCGGGAAGTTGACCACCGCCATGACCTGACGGCCCACCAGTGTTTCCAGCGTATAATGCACGGTGATCTGGGCCGAGGACTTCTTGACGCCGATATCCGGCCCGAAATCGATCTTCAGCTTGTAGGCAGGCTTGCGCGCCTCGGGAAAGGCTTCGGCCTCAACGATTGTGCCGATGCGGATGTCGACCTTCAGGAAATCATCGAATGTAATCTCGTCGCCCATTTCCGCGCCCTCCGATCAGCCGGCCAGTTCCTGCGAGCGCTTGCGCGCGGCTTCCAGCGCGCGGTCGAACACCGGCTGCAAACCGTCTTCGGCCATGAGCTGCTCCAGCGCCGCCGCCGTGGTGCCGCCCGGCGAGGTGACGTTCTTGCGCAGCGTGCCCGCATCGTCGTCAGAGGCGTCCATCAGCGCGCCCGCACCGGTCACCGTGCCGCGGGCAAGCCGCATGGCGAGATCGGGATCGAGCCCCAGCTTGCGCCCCGCTTCGGCCATGCATTCGACAAGGTAGAAGGCATAGGCCGGACCGCTGCCGGACAACGCGGTAACGGCGTCGATATCGGCTTCCTTCTCCACCCACTCGACCTTGCCCACTGCCGAGAGCAGCGTGTCGGCAACGGCCCTGCCCGCCGCGTCGACCTTGTCATTGCCGAATGCGCCGATCATGCCGCGGCCGATCATCGCCGGCGTGTTGGGAATGGTGCGCACGATCGGCAGCGCGCCGAGGCGCTCCTCGAAATAGCCGAGCGTCTTGCCGGCGGCGACCGAGATCACCAGCGTGTCCTCATCGATCATGGGCTTGACCGTATCGAGCACCGCATACATCACCTGCGGCTTGACCGCGAGCACGAGGATTTTCGCCTTGACCGCATCGGAAGCCGCGACCGCGTGGCGGATGCCGCTTCTGTCGAGCAGGCTCTTGATGTTGTTGGAGGGGTTCGGATCGATGACCGTGATCGCCTCGCGCCTCAACCCGCCGGCGACCCAGCCGGACAGCATCGCACCGCCCATATTGCCGGCCCCGACCAGCGCCACGCCATCGATTTCCGCCAGTTCCGTCATATCAGGCCTCTCCGACCGTCTCGAACAGCACCGCCTTCATGGCGTCATCGGCGGACATGCCGGACCAGACGACGAACTGGAAGGCCTGGAAGTAATTCTCGCAGGCGTCGAGCCCGCTGGAAAGCGTGCCCTCGACCTGCTGGTTCGTGGGCTCGGCGCCGCCGGCCAGAAGCAGCGACTGGCGATAGACCACGACATTCTCATGCGCCCAGAAATCGAAATGACCCATCAGCACCTGCGCGTTGACCCGCGACAGCAGCCTGACGACCTCGTTGACCCGGTGCTCGGGCACGCGCAGGTCGAAGGCGCAGGCCAGATGCAGCGCCTCGTAATGGCTCATCCAGGAAAACGAGACGTGGTAATCCGCCCAGCGGCCGCCGACCGTCATGGCGATCTCGTCCTCGCCGGAACGCTCGAACGTCCACTCATTCGTGGCGGCCACGAATTCGATCATGTCGACCGGATTGTTCAGTCGTTCGATTTCCAGCAAACCCAGGCTCATAAACCACCTTCTCAGCGCGGGGCCGCCGGTCCTCCGTCAGTGCGGATCGACAGCGGGGCCTCCTGCCTCAATTTCGAATCATCTATTAAAATCAGTGTATAATGCGATTTCATCAACACCAGCCCCCAGCGGCGGGCTTTCGCGATCCGAGTCCTTTCGAGGCTCTGAAAATGATTCAGGGCGACCACCTAACTGACTCTGCGACCTGCATTTTTTCACCATGTCCACAGGCCTGATTTTTTTTGGTGAAATCCGGGTTTGAGCCCGGTCGAAGGATGAGTTTGAAGCGCGGAAACGAAAAAAGCGGGCCGATTGTACGGACCCGCCTTCAAAATTCAGATTTTCTGAGGGTGGGAGGCAGCTTATCTGCCCGAGGTCCGCTTGATGACGAAGCCTGCCCTATTCTCCGCCGTCATCCTCGGCCCTGTGCCGAGGATCTAAGCACGTATCAACACGAGGAGCGTCTCGGGCAAAAAGTGAACTCGAACACAGCCTCTTCCGGAACGCCAGCGCTGCTCGTGCAGAAAAGTGGTTAGATCCTCGGGTCAAGCCCACTGCTGTCCGGTTTAACTTTCATTGTCGAAAAGAGACATCTGCGGGGTATTGATTGGTGGTGGCTTGTTTGGTTTTTTCAGGGCTTCGATCGGTCTTCTATGCATGAGATTGATACGGACGAGGCGGGCGAATGCGAGCGGTTGGGTGATCGCGCTCTGGCAGGCTTGCGCGGCGCGCAGGACGAGATAGGCGATGAGCGCCACGAATATCTGGATGCGCACGGCGTTTTCCGAAGCGCCGAGGAAATGGCGGATCTTTAGGTTCTGTTTGATCCATTTGAAGAACAGCTCGATCTGCCAGCGCTGTTTGTAGAGGTCGGCAATCTCTTCGGCCGGAGCATCGAGATCATTGGTGACAAGCCTGATGGTCTTGCCGGTGTCGATCTCCACGACGATCTCGCGGACGGGATCGGTGAAGGGATTGCGGCGCGTCCGGGCCATGCGTTTTGGCAGCCTTCCGATCCTGTCGGAAACGACCGGGGAACCGCGGGACGGAGACTGTTCGGCGGTGACGTCGATCATGGTATTGGTCTTCAGGCGGGTGACGAACCGTGCGCCGGCCTGATCGATCTCGGCCCACCATGCGAAATCATAATAAGCCAGATCAAAGACATAGGTCATGCCCGGCACGATCGGGGCCTTCTTCGCCGGGGTGATGTCGTTGGTCTTCTGGCCGCTTGTGGATGCGGTGACAGGCAGGCTTTCATGCGGGTCATAGTTCACATGCAGCTTGATGGCCCGATGGG
>NZ_JBAKFQ010000032.1:0-54340 GCF_053484255.1 Martelella sp. FLE1502 | reverse complement strand
CTTGACTGGGGGTCAAGGGGTCGTGGGTTCGAATCCCGCCACCCCGACCATTTTATCAAACTATTTCAGTATTTTACCAACTGACTTGGCCCCGTCGAATTCTCCCGGTTTACAGGTTTTGCGATCTTCTACAGTTTTCGTTCTGGATTCGATCCGTTCGACCGCCGCGCCGGACACGAGATAGTGCTTCCGAATGATGCCCTCCGCGTCCTTTTCGGAGTGCCCCGACACCTCCGCAATTTCCTTGATCGATGCGCCTTCGCGATAGGCGAGGGTGATAAACGTCCCTCGCAGGTCGTGGAACGTCCTGTCCTTGATGCCAGCGGCGGCGACGGCCTTGCGCCACGACGACTTGAAGCCGCTCGTCCATGGCTTTCCTCGGCTGTTTGTGAGGATCGTAACGGCATCCCCGCGCGGCGCGCTGTCGAGGCAGTCGCGCAATTCCTTCGAAGCTTTCACCCTGACATGCGACCCGGTCTTGCCCTGTCGCAGATAAATAGCCTGTCCGTCATAGGCGTTCCATGTGAGCTTGAGCAGGTCGCCTTGGCGCTGCCCGGTCCACAGTGCCAGCATCAAGGCGCGCTGAAGCGGCTCGGGCGCGGGCTTGTGCTTCCATTTCTCCGGGTCGTCCGGATCACGTAGGCCGTTCCGGAAGCGCTCAATCTCCGCATCGGTCCAGATCACGTCCCGGCGTGTGCCGTCGCTGATCTTCTCGACATGTTCAAGCGGATGACGGGTTATCATTTCGCGATCGACGGCAAAGGACAGGATGCGCTTGAGGACGCTCATGTAGAGATCGGCTTTGCGCGGGTGCTTCATTCCGATTTCATCACGCCATTCCAGAAACAGGCGGCGCGTTCCTGGCGCTGATATCGTCTCGGCGCTCATGTCGAAGAAATCAGTTTCGATAGCCTTGATCGCGAAATCATAGCCCTCACGGGTGGACGGCTTCAGATTGAGAAATGCCGGCGACTTCTGATATTCCTTGATGATGCCGGCCATGGCGTCTTGATAGGGCGAGTCCGGGCGATCGCGGGTCAGTCGTACGTATTCGGCGGTAAACTCCAGCGAGAACGGCTCCTCGCGCATCCGTGGGCCACCGCGCCACGCATAGAAATACTCACGTTCTGATCCGTCAGCGAGCTTCTTTTTTACGCGGTGGATTCCCACGAGCTTTACCTTCATGACGCCCTCTCCAAGCTGCTAGGCTATTGGCGGGCTGTTTTTCGATGCTGTCAAGATCGGCGGTGTTGTGGATATCGGGCGAAACGCCGAATTTGCGACCCTCATGCTCGATCCAGCAAGAGACGCCCATTTCCTTGGCAATCTTCGCCATGCGGCGGAGCTCTGCGGATTTGACGATGGCGGGCTCAGTCATGCGGGCTCACCGAAATCAGCGACATATTCACGCGCGAGATTGCGAGCGGCGTTGTATGTCCACGTGTAGGCCGGATCGCCAAACTTGGCGTCAAGGTAACTACTCAGGTCCGCAACTGCTTTATGTGGCTGGTAATCAGGCCAATGCTCTCGCATCGCGCACATAAGGGCCAGGTTCCAGCCGCCTCGTGTTAACTCACGATCAGGCGTCCTCGCGAACACCTTTGGCGCAACGATCAAAAGGCGTTCCTCGATAGCCTTGTCTAGCGCGTCCTCTATGACGCCCGTCAGTCGATCATTCACGTGCCGATAGATTACATCTTCAAGAATGCTCATTTCAGTTCCTCCGGGGCCTTTCCTGTCTCAAGGACTTTCGGGAGTGCTGTCACTTTTATTCTCCTCCATAAGGTCTCTCCGGATCGCTTCAGACAGAACCTTGCAGGCGGTTTTGTAATCGCCATCGCCGGATTCGTCAGCTTCGTCATCGCAAAGGTCTGCTGCTTCCCCAAGCGCGTCGTTTCTGATCTTGTCGTAAGCGCCAGAACTGCGAAGAACGTCCTTGATCATGTCAACAGACATCAATCGACCGTGCTTGTTGCGAAGTCTTTCCGCAATCATCTGTTCAACTGTCAGCACCTGCATTCTCCTCAAGATGTTTCCGAGCCCGTCTTTCCCAATCGGCAAGGTCTCGCGCATATTGATCATAAAGCCACATAGGCACGGTTCCGCTTTTCGTCGCGATCTGTGCATGCGGGTTCTTCTCGTTTTGATCAGTGATCCATTCCGAGAACTTGTCGCTGCTCTCCCATGCGGGGTCTTTCGAGGCATTGACGGCCGCTTCCCGCCGGTCGATTGCGTCCATGCTGCGGGCTCGCGTGCATAGGTCTAGGCCCTCGGATAGAAGCTTGCGGGTTTCATCCGTCATTCCCCTTCCTCCTTGTTAAAAATCATTTCCAAGGCCGATAGAGCGAAGGACATCACCAGCATCACGCAAAGCCCACTGCCGATCCAGCCAAAGGCCGAATGCGAGAGCGTCACCAGAAACCAGACAGTAAGGCAGGTGATTGCCACGAGCAAAATCAGGGTCACAATAAGCACGGTCGAATTCAGGACACGGGCCGCTCGCCATATGGTGGTCATTACCCTTCCTCCTTGCCTTCCTGCATCTGTTCGGCCCACCGAAGAACAGTCCGATTTGCTAAATTCCTCGGCAAAGCATTGACGCCTGTCGGGACGGCTCCCTCAAAAGAAGCCACTACCATCCATCCAGGCATCCATTCGCATTTGCTCCACTCTGCTACGGTCACGCCACTTCCTGTAACAGTGACCCGACCGTCTCTATGGTACTTCACACGTCCGATATCAGGCATTGTCGCTCTCCTTGCCTTCCTCTGCACTGACTGCTGATGCGATCAAGAAGCTGGCCAGTTCCTTCACCACCTCAGGGTGAAGGTTGTTGAACGCCGCTTTGGTGATGCCGCCGCCACGAGTTTCAAACTCAACCTCTATAAACAGAGCCCCACTTTTCCCAAATGTGATACTAGCCCGTTTGTTTGCGTCATCGGCGGCAGTGAGCCTGTATTGCAGTCCGCTCATTCCCGTTCCTCCTGTAGGGCTGCGGTGATCATGGCTTTCCAGCATTCCGGAGCGTCTGTCTCGTTGACATCATCAACGCCGTTCGCTGCAAGACCCGTTTCTCCGGCCTCACACATCGCCGGCGTCGGCTCCCGCATTGCCTCTATGGCAGCACGGGCCAGCGCATTGAATTCTTCCGGGCGGCGTTCATAGGCATCGTTTCCGGTCATGCCGTAGTCGCCGTCCTCGTGCATTTTCCCCGCTATCGCCCGCGCCACGCGCTCAATCATTCCGGTCATCAGCAAGCCCTCGCGTAATCTGGCGCTTCTGGCACGAAATCGATGTCGTTCAGAATATCGATGATCTTCTTCCGGTTCTGGACGATGAACTCAGCCTCAATCTCGTGGATTATGCAGTCAGGCCCTTCATTTTGGGTGTGGTCGAGATGAATAAGATCAGACATGGCCGCGCTCTCCCGTGTCTTGTGGATTGTTCCGTCTGTTGCTTCGTATGCTGTGATCTCTTTCATGTCTGCTTTCCTCTCTGCGCTCATTGGCGCGGTGGGGTTTTATCAGCCCGCGACAAGCGTTGACGGGCGCCACGATCGCGGATTAAATTCGTAGTCGTTGCAGTCGATTTCGTCTGACACCCACCCCTGAACCGACGGGTGAACATACCAGTGGCATTCGACCCATCCGCAATCTGGATCAAAGGCCTGAAACGATCTTCCGTCTTTCGGCGCGGTGTCCATGCTTTCGAAATCATCATTCGGGGTTGTCATCCATTCACTCCTCTATATCGTTTCCGTTCCGCTCTCGCGGGTGTTGGTCATGTGGTGACGGCGCATTAAGTTTGTCCACGACCTCCCGAGGTAAGCCCCGTACCCTGAAGCTTTTGCCGTTTTTCAGTGTAACCTCTGATAGGCGGGAACTCTCGAAGCCGTCCTTCTTGACGTGAAGAACTTCAGTTGGATCGACGGCGAAATCATCATCAAGCAGTACGATCATTTGCCTTCCCCCGTTTCCTGTTCCACAGGGTTGCTGGCGTGAGAGGCGAGGGCGAATCCTGCGATTACCTCGATGTTCTCAAGGGCAATATTCACGCCGTCATTGTAAGCCGTCGATCGCTTGTGGCCTATCGCTTGACGCTGGATTTCCTCAAGCGCCTCAATCAGCGCCGACGCATCCACGGCAGGGACAGGGGCGGCGTAGAGATAGACCACTTCCGGGTCGCTGCCGACCATCTTGGCGTTCTTCTCAATGGCAGAGATGTCGCGGGACATGTGCTCGCAGCCCGTTCCGTCGATGAAGTATGCCGCTTCAGGCTCCTGCTCCTTCAGCCCGGCAAGCTCGGCGCGCAGGCGTTCTATGGTGTCGGCGGCTTCAAACCGATCTGCATGCATCGTCTGCCACCCTTCCGGCTTCATGCTCGGTGACTTTCTGAGCCGTTCCACGATGTCAGTCATTGCCGATCTCCTGTCCAAATATCGGAAGGCCATTCTCGATCTGATCGCGGGCCGCTTTCGTCCTCGGCACATAGCCGAATTTCACCAAGTACTCGCGCCGAGCCGCTTGCCATGCTTTGCGCGGCCACGAACCACGGACGCCGGATCCGACCTGATCGACGATCCTGATGCGCTCTTGCAGCGACGTGTCTCGCGGCAGATCAGCGGTCGCCTTCTGAATGTCGCGAGCGTATCTGTCTTTCCATGATCCCGTCATTCTGTCTTCTCCTTCAGGTGTTGGCGTCCGGCATCGGTGATCGAAAGGTTTCGCGCGCCAAAGCTTGATGGTCCGAGTTCGGCAAACCCAAGCGCAACCAGCTTCTGCGCCGGCTTGTAACTGTCCACCACATTCCGGCTGTTGTCGGATATTTCGACCAGCAAGTAGTATTGCGGTGCTGTCAGTTTCACGGCTTTAGCCATCTGCCTTCTCCCTTACTTGAATAAAGCGAGTTGGGATGGACTGGATTACGCCACCTGACAAAATGCAAACCGCGTGTAGGCCTTCAATTCTTCCTGAAGATTTAGATCTGTCTTGCGTTGACGTATGAATGAACGCGATGATCGTCGCGTCGTATTCTCGATATGGCCGATCTCTCAATCCCGTCGGTTCTGAAACATGAACGTCAATTTGCATCAGCGTTATCCTTCAGTGAGCGGATGGCGAGGGCAAGCCCATTACACGCCTGCTCGTAATCTCCTCCGGTGTTTTCAAGCGCTTCGTCGCTGCACAGTTGCGCCGCTTCCTCCAGCGCCTGATTGCGGGCCTGCGTTGCCGCTCCGGCCATTTCCTTCATGGTTGCGTATGCTCTGACTTCCCGCTCCATCGCATCGGCTCCGGCCCGTAGCATGGCGGCGGTTTCGAACTCCGCCAGCGGATCGTAAGCGTGTTCCGCCTTTCGGCGCAGGTCGTCAGGTGTGAACTTCATCAGAATATCCCCTCGCTTTCATCGCTTTCGCGTTGCTGCTGTTCCGCCTCTTTTTCGAGATGCGAAATGTCGAATTCTTCGATGATTGCCATTGCCCTCGCTCCTGCCTCCAGCATCTTCGCGATTTCTGGTCTGGTTTCCTTATGAAAGGCCGCTGCGTTTCGCAGGTCTTCAGGTGTGTAGGTCATCGCCCCGGCTCCACTTCCGTCAGCATCCCGAGAAGGGCCGGAGCAAACTCCGAAAGCGTGATATCGGAATAGTCCGGATGCATCTTCCGATACATCTCCAGCGCCATTGCTGCGGCTTGGCCGAAACCTGATACCGCAGCATGGAACTGCTTGCCCGGCTGATCCTGAAGTTGCGTGACGGACAAGATTGCTTCTTTCACGCGGTCCATTGCCAGGACGTTCAGGTCGGCGTCTGTTTTGTCGGAATCGGTCATTGTTTCACCCTGATTTGAGATATTGGATATTCTTCGATCAACCCGTTTTCCATCACGCATATGGCGTGAGTCCCGGAATGGTTTCCGTGTCGCCTCGATGTGTCTGGCGTCGATGTGTTTACGAAACCAACGATGGTGACATGATATTCGTAGTATTGAGGGTCTGAAAATCCGGTTGGCTTTTCAATGGTTGCCTTGATATTGGTCATCTTCCCGTCACTCCCTGCATAATCACCGCCGTAGCGGCCTCGGTTGCAGCCCGGCATGCCGCCCGGCCCTTGTCAGTGATCGAGTAGATCCGACGCGGATATCCTTCGATCGTCTCCTCCGGCTCCTCCTCAGACGAAACAAGGCCTGTGGCTTCCAGTCTTGCCAGATGCACATAGACTGATCCTCTCTTGAGGATATTCGAACGTTTCACCATCTGAAGGCCATAGAGGCGCTCGCCTGAAGAAAGCAGCATCAGGATTTCCATGTTGGCAGAAATCATGCTCAATCCCTTTCCATCACATACCGGCCCTTTGACCAGTCGAATTTAGCGCCCTTTGGCTTCTGGAAGCCCCGTGACGGCTTCTTTATGCCAAGGTGCTTGTCCTGCTGCCGTCTCGTCTTCGCAGCTACTGGAACGTCATGCCTGGCTGTTTTAAACCGGTGACACTTGATGCAGACCGCAGCGCAGTTTTCCAGCGAGTTATCGTGCGAGTTGGCATCCAGAATGATGTGGTCAAACTCAACCCCATAGGAGAGGCTTGCGTTGCATCTCTGGTTGCCCTTGAGACCGTACCATGTACCGACTGCCTCGCATAGCATTCCGGAACGCTTCAGGGCTTCTCGCTTTGTCGCTTTGGAGAACTCGTTGCGGGGCATCTCACGTCCTTTCAATCAAAACAGGCAAACTCTTGGATCAAGTCCACGCCTTAGTGCCTCACGTGGCGGGCAGAGCCCTTCAGCTTGCTCCTGCCATCTGCATTCATTCGCCTTCGGACAATCGTATTCCTTTGGAGGCATTCTGGTCTGCCGTCGCGGCTGGTTAGGGCCGACGACAAATGATGCTCCGTCGTGTTCGTCCGCCTCATCGACCGCCATCATCATTCCGCCGCCTTGACAAGCCATTCCCCACCATGCGCAACCTGTCTCAAGGTCGCGATCATGACCGGGGCAGACCGCATCATACTTTCCTGTCCACGGCGACCCGTTTGGAGCGATAAGCGGACACATGCTTGCTGGGCATTTCATACAGGATTCAGACATCACGCATCCTTCCCAAATATCCACCGAATGAACCGTAGCCTCTTTCTGGCGCGGTATTCTCTCATGCAAAGCTCGTTCTCTCTCCGCAACTGTGCTGTCATGGCGTCTCTCTTTTCCTTTTCAGTACAGCGACGTTCGAAGGTGCCTAGCCTTGCATGTGGGTGCTTAGTGGCGGTGGTGTGGAGGTCGTTCATTCGTCACCCTCCATCGCAATCAGGGCACGATCAAGAATCCGCCGTGCCGCTGGGTATTGCCCTTCAAGAGCCCGCAGGTGGTCTACCGTCTCTTTATCCGTAGCGCCGTCAAACATTTCGAGAATGTCGATTGGCGCGCCATCAACAGCATCAAACTGCAGATCCGAAAACAATGCATCCCACAATGAGCGGCATTCTTCGTGGCAATAGTAGCTGTAAAAATCACCATCGAATTTTCCTGCGAACTTCAGTGCCTTTGCTCCAGCTTGAATTTCGCCGCCGCAATGATCACATCGCTTCTTCGTTTTGGTGGCGTTTACGACGCTTGATGAATGAAAATCATAATACCCCATCTCATTGCCCTTTCACCCACCGCTTTTCCTTCGCGGCATATTCCTCTGCCTTGTCTGTCAGCTCGACCATGCCGCGATATAGCTTCGATCGCCGAACCCATCCGCCCGCTTCCATCGCATTCATCAGCCCCGTATCCGTGAACCAGAAAGGCTTTCCGCTTCCTGAGTGCTGCATTATCTTGCTGTGGATGGCGGTGTTCATGTCCAGAATTCCCTCAAGACCGAAATCACGGCCTCGGCCTGCTTGCGCTGCTTCACCTCTCTGATGCGAGCATACGCTTGATCAATGGCCCGCTCTTCATTGTCCGTGAAGTGTTCGACCTTCCCCTCGATTTCAACACGATACGTGCTCTCTCCATCAACAAGGCGAACTAGCTTCATGCTGTATCCGAACTCTGCGCCGTCTATCGCTTCCGCTATCTTCGCTACAATCCTATCATCGACGGTTCTCATGCTGCCTCCTCCTGTGTCTCTATGCCGTAGCTCTCCCACCATTTTTCGAGATCTGACGGCACGGGTAAAACAACCCCTCTCTCTGCCCATACGCGTTGCATCTCATCGAGATAGTTCCGCATCTCTGGCGCTCCCATTTGGCTTGTGACCGGGAACGACATAGGGCCTTCAAGGATTTCCAGTTTCGTGTCATACGGAAGCGGCTTGACGATCCTGTCGTACTGCTCCCGGAATATCTCATTCGTCTCCCGGAGGATCGGAACGCCGTAGTGAAGCTTGCAATAGGCCTTTACCTGGTTCGGCGTTCTGTCTCCGAAATAGGCGGCGATCTCGGCATACCACATGTGTGATAGACGGTTCTGCGGGTTTGACCGCTTCAGTCCGTCTATGATTGTCACGGTGAACTGGCCTTGACGGTGCTCGATGAAGCGGATCAGATCGCGCTTGTCGAAGTCGTTCTTGACGTGCTTCGTGACTGGTTTCTTGCCGTCCATGTCGCCGTCCTTTGTTGGTTAAAACGGAACCTGATCGTCCAGATCGTAGCCGATCGGCCTCTGGTGACTATCCCTTGCCGAGTATCCTGCCGAGGCGTCGCGCTGGGGCGCTTCCCGCTGCTGACCGGCGTCTTCGTTGCTGCGACCGTCGAGTATCGTCAGGACGGCGTTAAATCCCTGAAGGACTATCTCGGTGGAGAACTTGTCCTGCCCGCTCTGGTCGGTCCATTTGCGCGTCTGTATCTGCCCTTCGATGTAGACCTTGCTGCCCTTGCGGAGGTACTGTTCCGCTATCTTGCAGAGGCCTTCAGAGAACACAACTACGCGATGGAACTCTGACCGTTCCTTGCGTTCCCCGGTGGACTTGTCACGCCAATTTTCAGACGTGGCGACCCTCATATTGACTACAGGGTTGCCATTGGCCATGCGCCTTACCTCAGGATCAGCCGTGAGGTTTGCAACCAAAATTGCCTTGTTGACTGTTCCGCTCATGCTGCGTCCTTATTGTCTTCTTCGATCCTCTTGCTGAGGTCGGTTTCGTATCCATCGAACAAATCCTTGAGCTGTTCCATGAAGGTGATATTCCAGCCGTTCTTTTTTGCCTCCTGCCTGTAGCTCTCTTTTAGGCGCTCAAACTCTCCGAACGTGTGAACATCGTTCATTGCATCGGCGATTTCGGTTGATACAGTTTCCCATTGCCCCTCGCGCTTTAGCTGGGCTGAAGATTTGGTCTGAACATCAGGTTCGCTCTGAACCTTGCTCGGCTTACTATCCTTAAAGTCGTCAGCTTCTTCCTCGGAGTAAATGAACCCAGACATTCCCAGAAGCTTAAGCGCAACGCGATCCTTTGCGCGCTTTTCAGCCATGGCATAAGGATATGCGTTCTTGTTGTTGTCCTTGCTCGCTTCTCCAAATGACCATTCGGAGCGGTCGCCAAATTTAGCAGTGATGCAAATAACCACCATCTTTTTGTCTGGGTCGTTTACGATCATCTGCGGCAAGCCGAATTCGATGCCTGCTTTTGCTGCCATCCGCTCGATAGCAGCGTGATAGGCGATCCAGGTGCCGTGGCAATCCCATACCGCATCGCGGCTTTCGCCATACTTTTTGAGCAGCTCGACAAGCCTGTCATCAATCTTAGGCATAGTTAAACATCCTCATCCTGCTTTCGTACCATTTCGCGTTTTCATTCATTCGCTGAGCCTCTCCTTTGAGGTAGGCCCGCCGCCGCTCATTCCGCTCAGCCGCCGCGTCTTGCTCGTATTCCATCGCCAAATGCCGTGCATTGACGAGCGCGTATTCAAGCGCGTCGTTGTATGCCGTCTTTGTCATCGTCCGTCCTCTTGTTAACCAGCCCTGACGCGCCTTATAATCACGTCCTCGCGGGGCTTGAGATTTGCGCGGTAGACAAGGTTGATCGCCTCTCTCATCTCCTCGCCTTTCTGGTAGTCGTAGACGGTCGCCACCATCATCTTGTCGGCGTCTTCGATTGCCCAATGAGGACCGTCGCCTACGATCCGTACCGGGGTCTTGATACTCATTTCCCCATGCTCCCAATAATCGCTCCGATGAGCGCGCATGTCGGCCCCAGCGTAACCATGCAGATGAAGAAGCCGGACCAGAATGCCGCTTGCGTTTCGAGAGATGTCCGGTTGAACTTGCGGATGTGGATCATTTGCCCGTTCCTTTCTCTGCGCGGTCAAGGCGCTCGATCGGATCGAAGTTGCGCCCCTTGACACGGATAGCTGTGAGCGCCGTAGCGTCGTATTCCGTGAGGTCCATGGCATCGACATCGGCCTGAGTGATGCCGCACTGCGCGAGCACGTCAGCGGCTATCGGCGCATCGTGATGCAGGTTCATGAGGTTGCAGCACGCGATCAGGTAGCCGCGCTTGTACTCAAGCGCCTGTATCGTCCCGGTGACTACCGGTTTGAGCGCGGATTCATAGTAGGCTTGAGCAGCAGCTTTAGCTGAACCAATATCAGCGAAAACATCCGGCAGAAGCTTGTCGCACATGCCCGGCATGGACCAGATGACTTCCCACCTTTCATCTCCATATGGCTCTACTTGGATTTTTCCGATGATAGGAAGGAATGCCCACTCCACCTGATCAGGTATCACGATTTGCCATTCCAGCGGCTTGACCTTCACCTGTCCCTCTGTGGTCTGAGGGGAGCGGCCGATGAAGCCCAAGAGGTGCCGTGCGGCGGCTTCAACAGTCGCCTCGTCCTGCTCCGACAGTTCACGACCAGCAAGCATTTCCGTCTCGATAGAGACGATCAATTCGCCGCTGATTTCGACGGCAACGCGCCAGTGTTCATGCGGCTCTGCATTGCTCATGATGCGTCTCCTGTTCCTTCGATCTTGGCGAGGACGGCGCGGGCGTCGTCCCATGCGGGGTGCGGCTCATACACGCCGTTCTCCTGAGCGCGAACCAGAGCTGATAGCGCCTCGTGCATCTCAAGAATGGCGGTTTCCATGGCAGGGACGCGGCGAAATCTCTTGGCGTTCGCAAGCTGCGAAGATGCCCGCCGGACATCCTTTCTCGCCGCGCCAGCACAATAGGGCGTGACAGAGTGAATCTCGGCCAACCATGTATCGAAGTCATTGCCGGTTTCGCCGGCGGGAACGATCACATGCGATTTCGGCATCCCCCAATCGGAAAAGCCCTCTTGCAAGTCGAACTCTCCCGGCGTCCCGTTCTCACGATCTCGCTTGATATCTTGTATGAGGCTCATGACTGGGCCTCCGAGGCATTTATGCTCTCTCTAACCTTGTCGATGTCGATGCGATTGATCGCGTTTTCGGCGGCCTTTCGAAAAAGGTCTCCTTGCGGAACATTCCCCTCTGCTATTGCGCCGGATGCCGCCACTAACCAAGCGGCATTGACGAAAATTTCCGCTGTGAGCGAGGTCGCCTCTCTGACAGACTGACCATACTCTGCAAAGTCTTCAGCTATCCGAAACGCAGCTTCGCTCACCTGCTTCGACAGCACAGGAAACGCCGCTTGTGACTTCTCAGATGCCATGAAGTCGTTTTCATCGCTCATTGCCGTATCCTCTCTTCAGAACTCGTTTCCATGTCCCGCCATGAGGCGAGACGCGGAGGCGCTTCAAACGCCCATCATCTTGATCTGCCCGGCGGCGATCTGGCGCGACAAACGGGCGCGCTGTCTCTTGCCGATGTGCGGGGTGTATTTGCTGCAGCTCTTGAAGCTGCGACCAGTGCCTCTCGACGGAATGTGCCGTGGCTCAATATAGTCAAGGGCGGCATCATCCCCGACGAATGGAACGGCGCTTCCCATCACAAGGGTTGCAAGCGATCCTAGGTGAAAACGTCTCATGATCTTTCCTCTCAAGCCGCTCTGTCTGCGGCGGTCTGGCTTCACAGAGCCGTTGCGTTGTAGGTTCCGTATTCCTTGGCAGGACTGAACGACTTCGGCCCTTCGGCTTCTTCACGCGCCGCGTCGAACTCCGTTTCAGCGTCCTTGCTTTCTTCGATGCGGTCCGCGATCATGCGGAAAAGGCGCTCCTTGAAGGGATCGGGAAAGCCCATGTTGCCGGAGCCCTTGGCAAGCAACAGCGTGCCGTCATCAAGCTTGATGCGCTTGACGTAAAAGCCGTATTCTCCGTCTTCGTCACAGGCTACGAGCGTTGCCGTACCCCATGCCATCACCGCCTCACCAAAGACGCGGATTTCCTCGAAGCGGTATTCCATTTCAAAAAGGTCTGCGCTGTTCATTGGTCTTGTCCTCGTGAACTGGTCACGCCAGCGGCATCAGGCCGCGCGCTGATCGGTGATGATGTTTTCGGAAAGCTTCCGCATCGTTTCGCGAAGCGGGTTCATGAACTCGACTTCCACGCCGTATTCGTTGCCCTTGTCGATGACCTTCGCGAGTAGGTTGGCAAGCTCGCGCTTCTGCCGGTCTTCCTTTGAGGGGATTTTGTCGAGGTATCGATTTGCGTTGCCGATCAAAACTTCGATGGTATCGCCTTCAATATGCTGGAGCGTATCTCCATCCTTGGAGATGCCATCGCCCCACAGGTAAAGAGCCGGTCCTTCGTTTGACTTGAAATCAATCTCCGCGCGTGACCTTGGAATGACGAGGTCCATCATCCGGGCACAGAGTTCATCGACGGCCTTCTGAATTTCATTGCTGCGCATTGCCTTGTCCTCTCTCGTTATCCGCTCCGTTTCGCTGACTTCGCCTTGGCGGGCTCATTCGGTGCGGGGGTGTGTGATCAGGCGGCGCGCATCTGTTCGCGAGCAGCGCGGTCTTCACGGTCGATTTCCCGTGCGCGCAGAAGAAACTGCGCGCAAAAATCTCGGTCTTCATCAGTCATCGCGTAGGTGAAGAACGTCGCCTTCGACATAAATTCCGGATCGCGAATGATGGCGATCATGTCGTCGGTGTAGTCGTTGCTCCAGAAATCATGATCAGTGATCGCGGGCCGGGCTGTTTCAGCCATGCGGCGAGCTTTCTTGAGCGCTTCCATGTGGGTGATGTTCACTTTGTCGTCTCCTCTTGTCCGCATTCGGTGCGGGGGTGTGTTTCGCTTTGTGGTTAAAGCGGCCTGTTGACCGTGCAGTGATCCATGCAGAGATCAGCCGCCTTGATCATGTTGACGGTGGGAGAGAAGCCCGGAAGGCGAGACCCCAAGGCCATTGCTGAGAGAAAGACTGCCCCAGCTTTTCGGGGGTGCGTGGTGGCCCCAATCCTCGTGCTGAAATCGCACTTGCTTCCGCCATATCGAAACGCGATAGCCTTGGCGTTTGCCTGACCAGATACGCCCCGTTTCTTTTTTCCTTCTGCACTCATTGCCGTCTCCTCTTGTCCGCATTCGGTGCGGGGTTGATGAGGATGACTATATACGCAAACCGCGTAATTGCAAGACGCAAATACGAAAAGTGCGTAAAATAACGACACGCTTGAGGAACCCCATGAATTTCAGGCACAAAAAAGCCCGCACGGGGCGGGCCTTAATGAGAGGATTGATTGTTGGTTCCGCTAATGGTAGGTTGATCTCGTCCCATAACGCGAAGACCGAGGAGATGTCCTTGCCTGCCGGAAACGGATAGCGTTATGGGACCGCGATTTTCGGCTTAACGTTCCAGACGTTGAATATTCGATCATCCATGGCGTGGGAGTGCTCGACGTCAATCGAGTATTTGTTTACCACATAAGCGACCAGCTCCTTCTTGAAGTCTCCAAGTTCACCCGATTCATGCCGCTTGTTTCTGGCACAAGCAAGGGCGCCAAGGGTGACGTCAAGCAATTGCAGCATATGCTCTTTCTTTGATGAAACAGGCTTTATCTCAGCAATTGAAGGCCCTTGCACATCAAAGCGCGTGGATATTTCATTATTGAGGCCTGTCAGCATATTGGGAAGATAGCTCGTGCAGTTGCCGTTATCCGGTCTGATGTAGATCTTACAGCTTCTTGAATAATATCTTCCTGCTCGGTGTAAAAGCAGCATATAGAACGCTTTGCTCACGGTGTCGGTCTCGTGCCGATTGCCGCTTAGTTTGTGGTCATAGTCATTGAACGGCTGAAACCGAAGATGCAGGTGGACCTTCTTCGACTGTATGAGTTCATACAGGTAATCTATATAAAATTTATAGATATTATCCCGTCGCCTCTTTGCGGACTTCCACATGACCTCGGATGTTACGCCGAACATAGCGTTCATCTCCCTGAGCTCATTGCACACTTCCGAAGCTCGTGTCGGTGTAATCGCTAGACCACCGACCGCCATATGTTCGGAGCATCGGATGCTAGATTCATCACAGAAATAAAGTAGAGCCTGCTTACCCTCGCTCATCTCATCCCCCATTTCCCAATCTCTCACGCGGCAGGATTACCGCCGGGCAATCACCCCACAGATGCGTCCGATGATCGTTAGCCTGCTAAGCTCGACCGTGAAGCTTTGCAGACTGGTGTTGTCCGAAATGATAATCACCTGCGCCGGATCGCTGAATGGGACTTTTTGCAGGCGCTTGATCTGCGGCTCGCCGTCGCCGTCGCTGATTGCGTAAACCGTATCTGACACGAACCTGTTTTGCGAAAGGTCGATCAGTACGCGATCGCCGGGCTGGTAAGCCGGAATCATGCTGTCGCCGACGATCTCCATGACGATCGTGCTGGCCGGCGATGCCTTGGCTTCGTTTCTGAGGTAGGTAATCGGTAACAGCCATTCGGCGACAACGCCGTGGCCTGATATGGATTGCTCGCCTAGCGGTATATTGACGATATCCCCTACCTGGCCGGATCCAGCCCCAAGCTTTGCGTCGATCTCGGGAAGCGCACCCTCGACCGATCCGCGCCAAAAGTCGCGGGTAAATCCACCCTCGCTGTCGTTGGCTTCATGCTGATCTGGATCGTATGACCCTATCAAGGATGCCTTGGGGGCTTTGCGCGGAGCTCCCGTTAGCTCCCATATCTCATCTGCGCGGATCGGCGGGTTTCCTTTCCCCGCCAATGCCTGCTCGAATTTCTCTGCCACGTCGGGGGCGATGTAGTTCTTCTTGTAATCCGCCTCTGAGAAGTAGCGCTGGATGCTGGACGCGCCCTTATACCCCATGGCTTTCGCCATAGCTGCGAGTGTCATTCCAGAGCGATTTTGCAGCTCTCGAAGCTTGGCCGGGACCTGTGTTTCTTTCATAAAATCACGTTACGCACATCGCGTTTACGCATTCCACGTTGACTTGTTACGCAGAGTGAGTAATAGTGCGTAAAACAACGCGATGGAAATGAGCCGTGGAACACGAAACTCCTGCCTCTCTGATCATAAACAAGCTGGGTGGCCTCACCAAGACAGCCAGAATTTTGTCGTCAGACGAAAAGCCCTTTGCCGTATCGACGGTGCAGGGCTGGAAAGAGCGTGGGCAGATACCGCAAGCGCACTGGCCCGCCCTCATCGAGGCTGCGAAGGCTGAAGGCGTTAATCTGACATTTCCGATGTTCCTTGGCATTTCCGAGGACGCGGCATGACCAATCCGACGACAAACATTCGCAAGGCTATTCGAGACCGCCTGTCTTGGCTTCGGGTCCGGGGACAAGAAGCCACGATAGACGACTTGGCTATCGAGATGCTGAAGCGGAATGGCCCGATCGAAGGCAGCGAGACTGAACGGTATCAAGACTATTCCTATCGCGAACTGAAGCTTTTGGCTGAAGTCGTGCTGTTGTCGGAGGACGCAGCATGACCCCGCGCCAGTTCGAACCCGGCTTCTCTACAGAGTTCGGAGCCCTTCAGCTTTTCCTTGAGCGCCATGGCTACGGCCTGAAGGTGGCAAGCAACCGCTGGCAGGTGAGGCTCCCCGGCTCTCGCTGGAAGGGCGCAAGTTGGGACGGCGTAATCAAGATCGTTGACGACATACGGGCCTCTCAGGGGCTCGAAACAATCAGGGTGAGGAAAGCGGCATGAACGCCTCGTCCGCACGATTTCTTTTTCGGCGCGTCTCGGGCGGCGCAAATCAAAGAAAAGGCGGGTCGCCCGAAGACGCCCGCCAAGAGGTACTGTCGATGAGAAATGTAGCAGAACGCCCCGCAGAGGGCAACAAGACAAGCAAGATTGCATCCGTAAATTCTCCGGATCGTAATGCGTCCCTCTGGTTGGACGATCAGATCGCCCGCGCTCAGGGCGGGGTTATCACTCAGGTCGTTGATCTTGACCCTCCGCTGGCGCGCGTATTGCTTGCTCGGAACCCGGATAACCGCAAAGTCAGCGCCAACACCATCGAGAAATACGCCCGCGACATGGCGAACGGCGGCTGGGTTTTCAATGGCGAGCCGATCATCGTATCCCGTGACGGCAAGCTGAATGACGGACAGCACCGTTGCGAAGCTGTTCTGCTTGCCGACGAGACCATCCAAGCAATCATTGTAATCGGGACGGACAGGGCAAGCCGCCTTACTGTAGATCAGGGTAAGGCGCGCATGGCTGGCGACTATCTCGGAATGAACGGTCACACTGACAGTGTAGCTCTTGCCGCCGTAGCGAAATACATCTGGCAGCATCAGTCTTTCGGCAGGGTTAGCCACCATTCGCAGCTGAGCCCAACCAAAGGTGAAATTCTCGAACTCGTCGCCACTACGCCAACGATCGCTGAAAGCCTGAAACGCATTCAGAAGAAGGGTTCCGAATCTGTAGGTGGCCGGTCGGTCTTGGCGTTCTGCCACTGGACGTTTAGCCGGGTCACTGGCAGCCGCACGGATGCTGACGCCTTTATTGATGGGCTTATCAACGGTTCCAATCTCGGAATTCGCAGCCCTATCCTCTATGCCCGCAACCGCTTGATGGCTGAGCGCGGTCGTCTGAAGGTTGGCGAAAAAGCAGAACTGATCATTCGGGCATGGAACGCAACACGTCGCGGGGGGAAGGTTTCTTCCTTGCAGATCAAGGGCGGCGCTCTCCCGACCGTGGAGCGTTAAGCCATGATCCAGTCGCTTCCCATCCAAAACATAGTTCGTCGGCCTGATGTTCGGCCCCTAAATATCGATGCTGTTGCAAGCATTGCTGACAGCATTGCGTCTGTAGGGCTCATCAATCCGGTCCGCGTCCGCGCCACTGGTGACGGGTGGGAAGTAATCGCAGGTTCCCACCGTCTGGAAGCTTGCAAGCGTCTCGGTTTGGTAGAGATCGAGTGCATCGTTGTAGCCGATGATGATCTCCACGCCGAACTTGCCATGATCGATGAAAATCTGATGCGGGCCGAATTGTCCGCGTCGGAACGCGCTTCGCAAACGGCTCGGCGCAAGGCGATCTATCTGGAATTGCATCCCGAGACAGCGGCTCATGTAGCCGGAGCTTATGGATCGAACAAGGCTCAAGGTAACGCAACGGACAACTTGTCCGCCGCGTCCTTTTCCGCAGAAACCGCCAAGGCTACAGGCAAGGACGAGCGCACAGTCCGACGCGACGCCGAGCGCGGCGAAAAAGTCATTCCCGAAGTCATTGCCATGATCGCGGGTACGAAGCTCGACACCGGCACGTACCTCGACCGCATCAAGAACCTTTCTCCGAATGATCAGGTCGTAGCAGCCAAGCGTGATTTGTCGGCTCTCCGCAGCAACGAGAAGCCGCAGAAGCCAACCCCGGCTCCGAAGAATGAATTCGATGTACACGAGGCTCAAGTCTCCGCTCTTATGGCTGCTTGGAATAAGGCCAGCAAGGAAGCCAGAGACGACTTCCTAAGCCGGATTGACACGCCTGTCTTTGATCGGAGCGTGGCATGACCCCCGAAGAATTCTTCATCAAGGGCATTCTCCCGATCCTCACCGTGTTCTGCATCTTCGCATGGGGTCGGCTGACACGTCAGATAGAGGAGCGCAGGAAGTGATTATGACGATTTACGATGGTGGGTTGAGCGCCGCAATCTGGCTGCTCTCCGCAAAGCATTGGCCCGCTAACCTCTCCTCCCTTGGCTGGCCAATGGCGTCCCGGGTCCCTCCCTACCGGGACGCCACCTTTTTCAGAGCGACAACGCTCAACAATTCTAAGCGCCAGAGAGCCGAGAGGGACGGCGGTTTCTAAACTCTCTGGCGCGGCAATGACCGGTAAGGACGGGAATCTTTCCCGGTCAATGCAATCAGAATTTGGCTTCGTGTGGTTCATCTAAAGCCCCTTTGACAAGGACAATGAACCACAGATCAGGAGCCGGTGTTTTGGGAAACGTAACCAGAAAACAGGTTAAGCGTAGTCAAGTTTCGAGTGAGCCCATGGAAGACGTCAAACAGGCGAGATTTTTGATCGAACAGATCGGCGAAGGCCGCTCAGTCGGAGAGATCATCTATAGCGCATACGAGGCGCTTGCGAAACTCTATCCGCACAAGGGCGATGCCAAGAAGCAATGGACAGAACGTCGTCTGAGGGCGTGGTGGAATGGGGAAACGGACGTGGTTCGTTTCTGGCAAATGATGGAATTGTTCGAGGCTGCAAAAGCCGTTTCCGATGAAGAAGAACGGGTCAAGAAGGCGAGGAAAGAGCATGCAGAGTTCATCGAAAAGACCGCCGCTATTGCTGCGATGGCTGAGCGTCGATCGGCGGATTTCGATTGCCGCTAGGTGTCGCCATGGCGCTGCATGGTTCGCCGAATGGATAGCGCCGGAAATCAGGGGTGAGTGAATGACCGTAGTCGCTTCAAATTACGCACGAGCCGAGAACGATCTCTATCAGACAGAACCGTGGGCAACGGAAGCGTTGCTTCGGCATATTCCTGTAGCGTGGAAAACTGTTTGGGAGCCTGCCGCCGGAAATCATCTCATTGCCGACGTGTTACGAGAGAACAAGGCAATGGTCTTCACCAGTGACATTTGCACGTATGATCGAGAGCACGTTGAGATATTCGATTTTCTCAATCCCGGTCATGATGACCACACAGGCGCTTTCGATGCCATTATAACAAACCCGCCTTACGGCAAGGGGAATAGAGACGCAGTGCGGTTTGCCAAGCTGGCGCTGGATAGGTGCAGCGGCTACGTCGCGTTGTTGCTGACGGCCAAGTTCGACTTTGGAAAGACGAGGCAGTTTCTGTTCAAAGAGAACCCTCGGTTTCTAATGAAGATTGCGCTTGTCGATCGCATCCAGTGGTTCCCCGGCGAGACGAGCGGAACGGAAGATCACGCATGGTACGTTTGGGGGCCGACGCACCTGCATCACACGCCAGTGATGGTTTGGGAAGGTCGTGAGTGAATGACCGATCGCCAGACAATCACCCTGCCTTTTCCGCCAAGCGTGAACAGCCTGTACCGGAACGTTCCGCGTCGTGGCAGGGTCAGGACGGACAGCTACAAGCAGTGGGTATCTGAGGCCGGTTGGGAGTTGCGTTTGCAGAACCCTGAGAAGTTCACAGAGCGCGTCAACGTCACGATCAGCATGAACCCACCACGCAGGAACTGCGGAGACGTGGACAACCGTAGTAAGGCCGTTCTGGACCTTCTCGTAAAGCATCAGGTCATCCCCGATGACAAGGGCGAGTTTGTCGCATCGGTGCTTTGCAAGTGGGTGTCTGAAGGTCCGGAATGCACGGTAGAACTGGAGACGGTAGATTGAAAAAGACATTCGCAATAGCTGACCTTCACGGGCGCTACGATCTGCTTTGCAAGGCGATCGATTATCTCGACATATCGTTTCCGAATGGCGGCAAGGTCGTCTTCACGGGCGACTATGTGGATCGCGGGCCTCAGAGCGCGCAGATTATCGAGATGCTCAAGAATGGCCCTCAGGATGACAGATGGCAGTGGATTTGCCTCCAAGGCAATCACGAAAGCATGATGCTCGAATGCCTGGATAATGTTCGCCTGATAGGCGGTTGGTGGTCCCCGAATGGCGGCGTGCAGACTTTGCTTTCGTACGGCGCTAAAGAAGGAGATTCCGTCGTTTCTGCGGCTGCAATGGTGCCGCAAGAGCATATCGACTGGATCAAGGGCCTTCCGCTTTATCACGAGGACGAGCATCGCGTATTCGTTCATGCCTTCGCCGACGAGGCGTTGGATTTGTCGGATACACCGGCTCACACCCTGCAATGGGAATGCTACGACAGAGAATACCCGCATGGCTATCGCGGCAAGCATGTCGTTCATGGACATGTGCAGTATGCAGACGGCCCAATCATGCACGATGGACGCACCGATCTGGATACCTTCGCATGGTACACCGGAAGGCTTGTAATTGGCGTTTTCGATGACACGCAAGGCGCTCCTATTCGCATCATTGAGATCAAAGGCGATCCGGCTTCCGGAATGCACGGTAGAGATTGAGGTGGCGTGATGGATGAAGACGACGACTGGAAAAGCGCAGGTGAGTTCGCGGCGGAACTGATCGAGAAGACGAGGACGGCACATGATCAACGAAAGACGAAGCCACGAGGAAATGGTCGAACGGCTTGAACGGATGATGTGGTCAAAGCAAAACTGGCTGGATCGCTGTTCGAGCGGGCAGGGCAAGAGGCCGGATTTCGAGATTCAGACACAGCGAGAGAACCTTGAGGTTCTGACACAGGCATACCGGGACTACAAGAACGCGGCGGAACGGGTAAGGCAAAAAAGGACGGCATAGCATGACGACGACGGCATTCAACGTTTCTGATTTCAAATCCTCGCAAGCCTATGCGGAAATGAACAGCATGAGGCGCGATATCCGGCGGTCGAAGCTGATCAGCAACAACAAGCGGGCGTTCCTGCTTGAGATGGTCAACATGTGGTTCTACTGGCGCAACAACACCGGAGAGATACACCCCGGCGTCACAAAGCTTTGCAAACGCCTAGCCCTGTCGGAGAGAACCGTCAGATCATTCCTTGCCGAGTTCCGTTCTCTTGGCGTCCTGATCGTCAAGAAGTTTGCCAAGGGCGGCAAGAACGCAACGCACTACGCCGTTGACCTTGGGGCGGTCCTGAATGTCGTTGTGCCTCACAATGTCGTCACGGTTCCGGGTGAGCTGGTGGAGTTCGATCAAGGGCATTTGGTCGATGCGGAACAGCCGGAATACGACGAAGAAGGGCTTCCGGTTCTCGACAGTCATCCGTCTGATTTCATTGACTGTTCAACCGATGAAAAAGACGATACAACTTTTGATACCCCTGCAAAAATTGCAGACGATAATATAGGCCGTGCAAGCCTCATAGTCTCCAAGTCCGATAGGCCGTTTACTCCGTGGTCGATCAAGCGTCATCGCTCACCGTCTCGCGTCGGCGTGTCCCGAAACGCTGTTTTGCCCTACCAGGAAGGTAATAACCCTGTCCGCCGGTTCATCTCGACGTTTCGGAGATACTCAGGCCAAAGGAATTTCTCTAATCCTGCCAAGGAAAATACCGACATAGCCGCGAATGAGGTCCGCCATGCGTGAACTCAGGCCTCACCAGATCAAAGCAATCGACATGCTGAAGCGATCGATCATCGCAGGGCACAAACGCCCGCTGATCCAAGCGCCGACCGGTTTTGGGAAGACAATCCTTGCGGCTCGCATTGTTGACGGCGCGCAAGCCAAGGGCAACCGCGTGGTGTTCACCGTGCCGGCTGTCTCGCTCATCGATCAAACGGTTCGTTCGTTCTACGACAACGGCATTCGTGATGTCGGCGTGATCCAGGCTGACCACCCGATGACAAACCCGAGCCGTCCGGTTCAGGTTGCCAGTGTCCAAACGCTTCAGCGCCGCGACCTTCCGGAAACGGATATGGTTCTGGTTGACGAAGCGCACCGCGCGCACCGGATCATTTTCGAATGGATGGCCAAAAAACCAAACTTGCTGTTCTGCGGCCTGTCCGCAACGCCTTGGACAAAGGGGCTCGGCAAATACTACGACGACCTCATAATCGCTTCCACGACGCAGGAACTTATCGATACCGGATACCTCTCAGACTTCCGCGTGTTCGCGCCGTCCAAGCCTGATTTGACTGGCGTGAGGACAACGGCAGGCGACTATAACGAGGCCGATCTTTCCGAAGTGATGGACGAGCCCGGCCTTACCGCCGATATCGTGTCGTCGTGGATCAAGCTTGGCGAGAACAGACCAACGCTCTGCTTTGCGGTGGATCGCAAGCATGCCAAGAGCATCAAGAAGGATTTCACCGATGCCGGAGTTCCTGTCGCTTACGTTGACGCCTTCACCAGCGATTACGAGCGTGAGGACATACGCAAATCATTCGCGGCGGGTCACACAAAGGTCGTAGTCAATGTCGGGGTTCTGACGACTGGTGTTGATTGGGACGTGAGGTGCATCATTCTGGCGCGGCCGACAAAGAGCAACGCGCTCTATACGCAGATCATCGGGCGCGGGCTGCGCACCGCTGACGGGAAAAGCGATCTTGTTATTCTGGATCATTCAGACACTACGCAACGCTTGGGTTTCGTGACTGATATCCATTTCGATGAACTCGACAAGGGGAAGCTTGCAGGATCACAGTCGTCGAAGAAAGAGCGCCCGGTTCCGCTTCCGAAGGAATGCCCGTCTTGCAAGTTCCTGAAGCCCGCCAAGGTCCATAAGTGCCCTAGCTGCGGGTTTGCGCCCGAGCAACAGACCGATATCGAGGTTGCGCCGGGCGAATTGAAGGCCTTCAAGGGCAAAGCCAAAGAGGTGACGACAGAGGAAAAGGTTGCGTTCTACGGTGAGCTTATCTGGCATGCGCGCGATCGCGGATGGAAAGACGGATGGGCCTACCACAAGTGCAAGGAGCGCTTTGGCACGTATCCGCCTCGAAAGCCGGACCCGTCGATGATCCGGCCACCGTCGGCGCAAACCTTCTCTTGGATCAAATCAAGGCAGATCGCCTACGCCAAGGCTCGCAAGAAAGCGGAGGCGCAACATGTCGCGGCTTGAATGCGTCACCGATCTGGCAAAGGGGCGATGGACAAGCATTCTCCTCGACCTTGGGATTGATCGCACATTCCTTACGAAAAAGCACGGTCCTTGCCCTTTCTGCGGAGGTAAGGACAGGTTCCGGTACACCGACATAGGCGGAACAGGCGGTTGGATCTGCAATCAGTGCGGACACGGTTCCGGCATTGATTGGGTGATGCGGGCAATGAGCGTCGATTTCAAAGGTGCCGCCGATATGGTGCGCCCCCTTGTGGAAAGCGCAACGCCCGAAACGGTTCAGGAAATCCCGGAATGGAAAAAACGGGAATGGATGAACCAGCTTTGGAAAGACAGCCGCCCGGTTGTGCAAGGCGATCCGGTTTGGCTTTGGTTCAATCGTAGAGTCGGCGGTTTCAATATCCCGAAGACGATCAGATATTGCGAGCGATGCGAATACAAGTTCGGTGGCGTCCACGAGTATCACCCGGCCATGGTGGCTATGATCCACGGGCCGGACGGAAAGCCGTGTAGTCTGCACAGGACATACCTCACGAAGGACGGACGAAAAGCCTCGGTTAGCAATGTGCGCATGATGATGCCGAGCAACATGGCTGACGGCGCAGCTATCCGTCTATGCGAGCCGGGTGAAGCCATGGGGCTTGCCGAAGGTATCGAAACGGCAGCGTCGTTCATGAAGCTTTTCAACGTCCCGACATGGGCAGTGATGAACGCGACAATGCTGGAAAAGTGGGAGCCGCCGGAGATCGTCAAGCGCGTCTTCATCGGAGGCGACAACGATCAGAATTTCAGGGGGCAGAAGGCGACCTTCACCTTGGCAAACAGGCTGGCATTGCGGGGTATCGAGGTGGTGCCCGCGATACCTGGATACTCGATTGACCGGAAATTCGAAGGGCACGACTGGAATAACGAATTGGAAGCAGGGAGTATGACGGCATGAACATAGCAGTGACATGGAGGGATATCCCGATCCCAAAGAAGGTGGCGATCATCAAATCGGTGTATCGATCGGATGAGGAAGAAACAGCGCGAACAATCGCGGAGAAAGTGTCTGTTGCGGTTGGACAAAGCGTCAGCAGAAACGCTATAATCGGGCTATACAGCAGGCGCAAATCAGAGCTTGCGGACGCACCGCTAACCGGGGTTAAGCCCGTGGCAACGGGCAGGACGAAGAAGGAAGCCGAGAAGGCACCGGATACGCCCATTGTTGCCGAGGGCGTGAAGGAAATAGAGGTAGAGCCCGTCGTTATTATCCCGCCTTCGGAACCGCCACGAATGCTGCACCTCACTGTGCTTGAACTGGACGGAAACACATGCAGGTTCCCGACGACAGGGACAGGAGCAGACATGCTTTCATGCGGACTTGAGACGGAAGGGCGGACATACTGCCCGTATCATTCGAAGATCGCATATCGGCCTAAGACGAAGCCCAAGGAAATGATCGATCGCGGAGAATACGTGCCACAGGTGGCGGGATGACGGCGTACTACAACGAGATCGATCCTTATGCCGCTCAATGGCTTCGAAACCTCATAGACGAAAACCTTATCGCTCCGGGTGATGTCGATGAAAGGAGCATCGTAGATGTCAAAGCAGATGACCTTAAGGGATATGCACAGTGCCATTTCTTCGCCGGAATTGGCGGGTGGAGCCTCGCCCTCAGAAAAGCAGGGTGGGAAGATGAAAGACCTGTTTGGACAGGATCTTGTCCATGTCAGCCATTCAGCGCGGCAGGCAAACAAGAAGGGTTCGAAGACCCGAGGCACCTTTGGCCGCAACTCAAGAGACTTATTGAGAAGCGATTACCTTCAGTCTTCTTTGGAGAGCAGGTTGCGAGCGCAACTGAATGGCTCGCCATCGTGCGACGTGATTTGGAAGAAGTGGGATACGCCATGGGGGCAATACCGGTTGAGGCCGCGAGCGCGGGCGCGGATCATCTCAGAGATCGTTTTTGGATTGTGGCCGACTATGACATCGAATGCCCCTGCAAAGAACGGGAACAACGAAGCGGGGAATTCTGCGGGTCAAGTTGCGTTGCGGAAGATCATGTTTTCGTTCTATCCGACTTGCAGGGCGAACGAGGGAACCGGGGCGAAGATACCCCCGAACCGTCAAGGTGGAATGGCCTTGAAGTCGTTCGTTTTGGGAGCCGCAAATACCTTGAGTTTCCCGACGGAAAATGGCGGCACGTCCCTTCATCCGGAGTTCGCTGGATGGGAACTGGGATTCCCGCCAGAGTGGGTAAGCTGCGCGCCTTCGGAAACGCCATCGACTGGCGGCCGGCGTCTGAGATCATAAAGGCGCACATGAGCATAAAGGACGCGGCATGAACCTCTGGCAGAAAGACACGATCAAGCCTGTAGAGTGCGCCTCCTGTGGCTGGGCAGGCAGAAGAAAGACAGGACAGATTGTAACGTGTCCCAAGTGCGGCGAGTGGGCAACGTTTAAGGCGGAGGGAAAGTCATGAACCGGGTTGTCATCAACATGGACGAACAAGGGGGCTTCACCGTTACGAGTGATGAGCCGATCGAGTTCTTCGTCGTGTGTGACCACATCAAATCCGATCGGGTCTATCAGATGGACGTTGATGTCGGGGTGGAAAAGGTCCGGGCAGAACTCCGCGACGATATGGTTGGTCACAAGATGGATGACAGGCAATTTGGTCAGGGTTATGGGCCTGCCAAGCCGCCATCGAAACCAACTCTGAAGCTTGTGGATTAAGACGGAATAGACGGCAAAGGACGGCGGCATGAAAGCATACAGCAGAGCGGCAAAGCTGGAAGTGAAGCGGAAGCGCAACCGGCGCACCAAGAAGGAGATCGAGAGCCTTCCCCGCACAGACAGCGGGCAGTTGTCCCGAGCCAAGGAAGACCCCCGCAAGGTCGCTACATCTGCCCGCATGAAGCACTGGAAGGTTGACAAGAAGACAGCGCTAGACCCGCGTGGCGGTGACCAGATCGGCATTTGGTTTCAGCAAGGCGAGATCGACAAAAGGCAGTATGAGGCATTCGATATTTTTGCAAAGCTGCATGCCGCCTATCAGAGGATGGAGCAGTCGCCTGACAGCCTCGCGGTTGTCGCCGGACATGGCTCTCATGTGACGCTCAGTGATGAGGAGCAAGCAGAGAGGCGCGCCCGGATCACGACGCGATACGACGCTGCCAGGACGGCAATCGATGCGCTCGGCAGGGGCTTCAACACGACGACAGACGCCATCATGTTTCGCCGGATAGAGATGCCCAACGCACTGCCTGTCATGCGCAAGGTTGGAAATGCGTTGGCGGACGTTTTCGGGTGTTGACATAGGGCGGCAAATCAATTTTAATGCACTCAATGGTATTGGCCGAAGTGCGAGCACAAGAGGCCACCGGATAATCAGACAGTTTCGAGGCGATAGCCTCAAAGAGTTTGGGCGTCCATCGCGTGTCTATCTCATCGGCTTAGGGTCCGAGCGCGAAGGGTGAAAGCTCAATCAGCTTGGCGGCGGCGCTGAAGGAAGCGCTACAAGCGTCGGCATAATGGGGCAATGTGTTGTGCGCAACCCCGCGCCGAGGGTGGCAATCCTCTCCGCACAACAGGGTTGCAGCCGGTATCAAGCCCGGCCCGCCAATTCAATTGCCTGAAAGGGCAAAGAGATGAAGACTTTTCGATTTGATGATTTGCTTCTTCTCATTCCGGTGGGCCAGGTCGCGCTGCTGATTTCTATTGCGCTGTTCGTCTACTGAATTCCTCTGGCGCTGCATAGCGACGGAAAACAGATATGTGGCCTCCGCACTTTCCGACTGCTACCTCCAGCGAGCGGAACAAGCCCATGATCGACCGGGAAGACCGGCGTAGATGGAGGCCAAAGCGCAAAGGTGTTGGCGCGCCTGCTTTCACATAGGTCTGCGTAATCATGGGAAGCTGGAAACAATTCGCGGGTGTGTCCAAGGTGGGCAAGCAGTGCTCCACACTGCCGGGCTCGGTTCGATTCCGGGTATCCGCTCCAGGTTCACCGGTTCCAAGGGATTGAGGGTTCTCGATCGCGAGGTAACGCTGCAGCGCAGGTGGTTCATTTATGGTGATGACGGATTGACCACTTCGACGTGGAAGACGTTTCAATATCAGCGCTTTGAGGTGATGACCAATGACCTTAGCATCAGACCACGACATTGCCAACGAGCAGAACGAGCGCGACCGTCATTGCAGGGTGCGGGTTAAGCGGATGAAGTGGGTAAATCTCCCGCCGCTTCCGTACCGCAACAATCCCAAGCCTCCGATCTATCGAGTAGGAGCGGGGGAGTCCGTTACGCCTTGGTATCATCCTAAGACCGGTAGTGACCCCCGCTTCGGATATCCCGTCACCACCTGCTGATCGCGCTTAGGAGATGATCATGCTGGCAATGAAGTTCTTCGGAAACGGCTATGGCATGGGCGCTCCGTACCATGATCAGAAGTTCTATTGGCTGGTCGATACCGCCTTGGGCCGGGAGACAGGCTATCGACATGGGCGGTTTTACACCTTCTCCGGCGGGCTCGGCGCGCAGCTCAATAGTTTTGAATGGCGCTGCCCGAAGCCAGGAACTCGCCGGTTTCTAGGTGGAAAGGAATTCGCTGTGTTCTCGGCATCTCGCGGCCGATATGGGCTCATGTGGGATGTTGCTTGGGCGATGGTCAGCCTGCCGAGAGACGTTGACGGCGCGAACGCAGCAATCCGACAGTTCGGCGAATCTCTCGGTCGCGCTTAGTCCAGCGGTAAGACGCCGGATTTTGGATCCGAAAACCTTGGTTCGAGCCCAAGAGCGCGAGCCAGTCACTCGGAGAACAGTTTAACCGGGTCCAGGTTATGATAGAGCGCTGCGAGGGCAAGATCGCTCTCAGGCCTAGGCGTACCGCGATTCTCGTAGTTCCTGATGGTCTGTAGCGTCCAGCCTGTGCGTGATGCGAGGTCAGAGCGCCAACCATGTCCGGACTGGATAACACCGCGCTCCTGAAGGATTTGCGCGGCTCGTGAGAATTGTTCGGGGGTCATTGTCTGTCCTTACATGCTGGCGACAAGGATTGCCGTTTTGATGCATGGCGCAAGCCCGCAGAAGGCCAGAATAAGCCACATGGACCATGCAAACAGTGCGCTTTGTTCGATTTTGCGAATTACCTTAATCATGTCCGTTCCTTCCGGGTGATGAATTCGTTTCGATGATTTATATATAGCAAACTGTTTTGCTTTTGGCAAGCGCTAATGCAAAATAATTTGACTATTTCTGCGGTCAATATTGAGAAAAGTTTCATGAGGTAGCGCGATGACGGCAGGAAAGGACGAATCCACCGGTCGTTTCCTTCCGGGGAACAGGTTTTGGGAGGCTCGATCCTCTCACGGAGCCAAGCCGAAGTTCAAGAAGGCCGCCGATCTCTGGAATGCATGCACCGAGTACTTCGAATGGGTCGAGGCCAATCCCTTGTGGGAGGATAAGCTCGTCACGTTTCAGGGCACGGCAACACATGAGCCTGTCGCCAAGATGCGGGCCATGACGATCAGCGGGCTCTGCTTTTTCATCGATATCGACCCCATGACGTGGAGCGATTGGAAGTCAAGCCGCCCCGATTTATCTGGTGTCATCTCGCGAGCCGAGGGCGTCATACGCGACCAGAAGTTTGCCGGCGCTGCTGCTGACCTTCTGAACGCCAACATCATTGCCCGAGATTTGGGGCTCGCTGAGAAGAATGAACACACTGGTAAGGACGGTGGGCCTCTCGCATTGATCGTCAGCAAGGAAGACGCGGAACTGTGACAGCAACGCTGACGGAAAAGCAGAGAGAGGCAAATCGTCTCCTCGCTGGACCGGCGCGCAATGTGATGCTTCGCGGTGGCTCGCGATCGGGCAAGACGTTCCTGCTTGTGCGGGCGATTATCCAGCGGGCAATCAACGCTCCTGGATCGCGGCATGTGATTTTCCGGTTTCGGTTCAATCACGCCAAGACATCGATTTGGGCCGATACGCTGCCGAAGGTGCTGAAGCTGTGCTTCCCGGCGCTTGCGGTGCGGTTCGACAAGACGGATTTCTACATCGAACTGCCGGGCGGATCACAGGTCTGGATTGCCGGGCTGGATGATAAGGAGCGGGTCGAGAAGATCCTCGGGCAGGAGTATGCGACCCTCTATTTTAACGAGAGTTCGCAAATCCCGTGGGCCTCTGTTGAAACGGCCATGTCGCGACTGGCGCAGAAATGCGAACTCGCCACGGAAATAGCGGCGGCGACCGGGCGGCGGTTTCTCAGGCTCAAGGCGTTCTTCGACTGCAACCCGCCTTCGAAACTGCACTGGAGCTTCCAGCTTTTCCGCTCGAAGATGAAGCCTGGCACGAAAGAGGCGCTGGCGAACCCGGACGATTACGTAGAGATGCGGATTAATCCGGTGGACAACGCCGATAATCTGCCGGGGGAATACTTCGACGTTCTGGCTTCCATGTCTGCGGCAAAGCGGCTGCGGTTCGAGGCCGGTGAGTGGGCAAGCGAGGTCAATGGTGCGCTTTGGGCCCTTGAGGATCGCAAGGCTTATGACGGGCAAACGATCCTCGGTCTCGATAGCATGCGGGTCGCGAGCGCGCCTCAGATGCATCGCGTTGTTGTGGCTGTTGACCCTTCTGGAACGCGGGGCGATGACGGCGGCGACGAGATCGGCATTGTTGCGGTCGGTAAGGGCGTGGACGGTAAAGCTTATGTTTTGTCTGACGGATCATGCAGCTTGTCCCCGGATGGCTGGGGGCGGCGTGCTGTTGATCTGTACCGCTTCCACAACGCTGACAGGATCGTTGCTGAGCGCAATTTCGGCGGCGCAATGGTCGAGCATGTCATCAAGACCGTTGATCGCAAGGTGAGCTATAAGGAAGTCGTTGCCAGTCGTGGCAAGGTTACGCGAGCCGAGCCGGTCGCGGCGCTCTATGAACAGGGCAGCGTCTCGCATGTCGGAACGTTCCCCGACCTTGAAGATCAGATGCTCAATTTCACTGTGAACGGGTACGTCGGTGAGGGGTCACCTGACCGGGCCGACGCATTGGTTTGGGCTCTTACAGAACTGATGCTGACCGGTGCGGCTGATGCGCCGACGGTCGATGTTGGAAAGCCGCCGCCGAAGATCAATCTCGGTACGGCCAATTCGCGCGGATGGATGAGTTAATGGCGAAGAACAAGAAGCTATCCGACGAAGACCTGATCAAGGAAGCAAAAGAGCGCTTTGGTCGTTGTGAGGATTGGGAAGCTACGTTCCGCGTTCGTTTCGTCCAGGATTTGAAGTTCGCCAACGCCGACCCGGACAACGGCTGGCAGTGGGATACGGAGATCGCGCAGAACCGGTCGAACGATAAGAAGCCGTGCCTCACGATCAACAAGACGCGCCAGCACAACCTTATCATCATCAATGACGGTAAGCAGAACAAGCCGGGCGTGAATATCCGTCCCGTTGGCGATGGAGCGAGCTACGACGCGGCGCAGGTGTTCGAGGGTGTCATTCGGCATATCGAGTATCAGTCGAACGCCGAGCAGGCCTATGACACGGCCAGCGGGTTTCAGGTTCAGGGCGGTATTGGCTATTGGCGCGTCGTTACCGACTATGTGAGCGACGACAGCTTTGACCAGGAAATCTATATCCGCCGCATCAAGGACCCTTTGAGCGTTTATCTCGATCCGGATATCTCCGAGGTTGACGGTTCGGACGCTCGCTTTGGATTTGTTTTTGACGACGTTCCGACTGACCAGTTCAAGGCGGAATATCCTGACGAAGCGGAATACGTCTCTCGGTCATCGTTTGGCTACGATGGTACGTGGGCCGGAAAAGACACGGTTCGCATCTGCGAGTATTATCGCCGCGAGGGCCTGAGCGACACACTAGTAGCGATGACGATCCCGGAAGGGTATGAGGGCGCTGGCGAGCAGATCATTGTTCGTAAGTCCAAGATGGATGATGCGCAAAAGGTCGTCTATGACGTGCTGAAACAGCTTGGCACTGTGTCAGAGCGCCCGATCGTCACCGATGAAATCATGTGGTACAAGATCGCTGGCGACAGAATCGTTGACAGTCGACCATGGCCGGGAAAGTACATTCCGATCGTCCGCGTCGTTGGTGAGGAAACGATCATAGACGGTCAGCTTGACCGCAAGGGACACACGCGCTCCATGAAGGATGCGCAGCGCATGTACAACTACTGGACCAGTGAGGGCACGGCGCAGGTCGCGATGCAGACCAAGACGCCTTATCTCGCGCCAGCGGAAGGTATTGAGGATTATCAGGAGTATTGGAAGGCATCGAACGTAGATAACTACGCCGTGCTTCCCTATCGCAGCCTTGACGACAACGGAAACGCTATTCCGCGCCCGTCGCGGGAACAACCGCCGCAAATGGCCTCCGCCTATATCCAAGGCATGCAGATTTGCGAAAACCAACTGATGATGGCATCGGGCCAGTATCAGTCTCAGTTCGGGCAGAATGAGAACGCCACGTCTGGTGTTGCGATCAATGAGCGCCAGCGGCAAGGCGACAATGCCACGTATCATTTCATCGATGGGCTTGCGATCGGCATTCGCTACACAGGCGTTATCCTCCTCGACTTGATCCCGAAGGTCTACGACACGGAACGAGTGATCCGTATCCTTGCCAGGGATGGTTCGGAGAGCCAGGTGCGCGTCAGCCCGGAATCGCCGCAGGCCTTGCAGAAGATTGAGCAGAAAACCGACGATATTGAGGAAGTAGAGGCGATATTCAATCCGAATGTCGGTCGGTACGAGGTGCAGAGCGACGTTGGGCCCGGATACGCGACCAAGCGTCAAGAGGCGTTCAACGCCATGACGCAGATCGCGGCGCAAAATCAGGCGTTCATGAGCGTTGCCGGCGATCTGATGTGGAAGTCGGCAGATTTCCCGCTTGCCGACGAACTGGCGAAGCGTTGGGAGCGGATGATCCCGCCGAACGTCAAGGGTGATCAGCCTCCGCCGGAATTCATGCAGGCCCAGCAGACAATCAAGATGCTGGAAGGCAACATTGTCGAGCTTCAGCAGCGCCTTAACGACAAGGAAGCTGAGATCGAGGTGAAGCAATACGACGCCACATCGAAGCGCATCACTGCTCTTGGAAATTCCGGACCGGCTATCTCACCGGATCAGATCCAGCCGGCGGTAATGGAGGTGCTTCGCCAGGTGATCATGCAGGGCGGTGATTTCGCCACACAGGGCAGCGCACAGGCCGCGCCGATGCAGATCGGTGGGCCGATGCAACCGCAAGAGCCGTCCTCGCTTATGGCTCCTGGAATTCCGCCACAACAGCAGATGTGAGGTCTCATGCTTCTGAATATCCGACAGGGCGAAGTCCCTGACCTGATCAAGAACACGGCGCAGGAAATAGCCGGGGCCTTCTACGACGCGAACCGGACGGAGCGTTTCAGGCAGCAGGCCGGATCGCAGGATGATTTCGTTCGTCGGCACTGGAAAAACCATATCGACCATGCCGTTGAGGCCCTATCCATGGTTCTCGGTCAGCCCGGAACGCCGGAAGACCAGAAAGAGGCGGTCTATGACGCGATTTGCGAGTATCGCGAGCGCAGTCAGCGAGGAACGCCACAGATCACGACGCGGAGGCTGCAATGAAGAAGCCCGGAGCTATTTACGATGTGTCGCTAGTTCTTTCGGGCATTCCGCTCCTCCTCATTGAGGTTCCCATAGTCCATACCTATAACTTGATCGGAGATTCCCTGGACTGGCGGGATTTTATGACAGTGGTTGCTCTTGATGTTGTTCTGTTGCCGCCGATCTATTTGCTTGTTTATTTCGGCATATCAAGACTTTACCATTTCCTTGAGAGGGCACGGTAAGATGAAGAAATCGACCATGAGCCCGGTTCGCAAGGCATCCGGGCCAGCCAAGACATCGGCAGCGAAGAAAGCGCCGTCGAAGGCAGCGAGCAAGAGCGCACCGACATCTGTCTATCCATCGTCATCCGACGAAAAGCGGTGGAAGACCGAAGACGCGATGCACACAATCATGCGCGCCGAGGAACTGAAGAAAGACCGCGCCTTGATGCGCGACGTGAAGGCGATGGCCCGCGAAAAGGCCAAGAAGTTGAACAACCTTTGCTGAGGCAAATCAATGTTTAATCGAACGACGACTGTGATGCACAATAGCCCATCGGATATCCATTATACAATTGAGGAAAAACGTGCCCCGACAGAGGAAAGCGTCCGCCTCCTGAGAGAGATGGAGCGCGAGGTTATCAATCGGGTGGATGGAAAAGTTCGCCTACATGATAATGATTTTGAGTGTGTAGCGCACGCGGAGTTCGATGACCTCAATGGAGAGACGGTGATCTATATTCGCTTCATGCTCGCAGGTCGTAGGATGAAGACGGAATGCAGGATAGAGGGCGACAAAAACATCGACGCCGTTGGACAAAAAGTTGTCGATTCCATTTCAAAAACGATTGCTCAAGAGGCCCTTGGATCGATGGCTCAAAGCATGCTGCCTATGTTCCATAATTTGCTGATGAAGGATGTCGCATAATGGCAACGATTGGCGTGGCTGTTTCAGCCGTATCGAACCGCACCAGTAGCGGACTGAATGGCGTTGTGTCGTTTCTCGACGCGCCGCCGCTCCTGTCGGAGTCGGTGACATCTGCCGGAACATCGGCACAATCCACCCTCGTTGTTCCTGCGAACGACTCGGCAAGCATGTTCTGGTCGATCACTGCGGCAGATGGCGCGGTATGGGTCGCATTTGGCACTAACCCAACGGCAGAGGCCGGGGTGCATTACCTTATCCCTGCCGGGGCAACCGCTGTCTTTTCGGCTCGTGCTGGCGACAAGGTCGCAATCATCGACGCATAACAGTTCCCGACACGGCGGGTAATCCGTGGCCCGTACCTGTGCGGCACACAGGGCTTCAAGCAACATGGTGAAACATGGCTAATGAACTGGACCGGACACAGCCGGGGTCTGATGGTGAAACTGTGGCTGAAAACGAGGAAGTCGTAACCAATGACGAACTCGGTACAGACGATGACGCTGCCGGCGAAGATAACGAGCAGGAAGCGGACGAAGGAGCCGAAGACGAAGGCTCTGAAGAAAATGACGAAGGCGGCGACGAAAACACTGGCGAAGAAGACGCCACCGCCGAAGACGACGACAAGCCGAAGCCTAAAAAGAAGAAGCTGACGTGGGAAATGCGGCGTATCCACGAGGAGACGAACAAGCGCCGCGCGATCGAGCAGGAAGCCGATAAGCTTCGCAAGGAAATTGAGCGCCTTCGCAAGGGCGGTTCCGATGCTCAGGACACGACCGGCGATAATGACCAATCGGAGGATGCTGTAGAGCAGCGCGCGCGTCAGATCGTCCAGCAGAACGAATTCCAAGGGCGTGTGAACGCATGGGATCAGGCCGGGGCAAAGGAATTTGGCCGCGAAGATTTCGATGAGGCATGCAACACGGTTGCCACACTGATTGAGACGCCGGATCAACGGTCGTTCATGGAGACGATCACAGACCCGGATATCGTGCAAAACGGGCACAAGCTTGTCATGGAACTGGCGAAAAACCCGGAGGAGGCCGAGCGCCTGTTTCGGATGCCGGAACGCAAGCGGACGATCGCTCTGGCGCGCATGGCTGACAAGCTTTCCAGCGATCCCGCACCGAAGCCCAAACCGATTTCAAAGGTTCCGCCCCCGGTAACGCCGGTTGGCGGGAAAACTCAAGCGTCGTCGCGTCTCGATGATCCGAACATCGATATGGACACGTTTGCAGACAAATTCCTCAGCGACCTGGCAAGCCGCCGTCGCTGACCTATCAACCCTTCGAAAGCACACGCCGGAGGAAAAACCGCGTCGTGCAGACTGCCGGACTTGGCCGGTCAAACCCAAGGCTCTTTCGGTCACTGGTCCGATATCCAGGCATTCGCCCAGCTTATCAATCGCGGTCACGGGCTCCGCAGAACCTCGCAGTGGAAAGGCTGCGATTTCCCTTCGAAACCATCGAATAGGAGCCTACCATGGCCAATAATATCCTCACGATCGACATGATCACGCGGGCCGCTGTTTCTCTTTTCAAGAACAGCAACATGTTCATTCAAAACCTGAACACGCAGTATGACAGCCAGTTCGCCGTTGACGGCGCAAAGATTGGCGACACGCTGCGCATCCGCCTGCCGAACGACTTCACGGTTCGTACCGGCGCTTCCCTGTCCACGCAGGACACGGCGGAAAAGTACACCTCTCTGCCGCTTCAGAGCCAGAAGGGTGTTGACGTTGCGTTCAGTTCCGCTGAGCGAGCACTGAAATTGGACGATTACTCAGAACGCGTCCTGATGCCGATGATGAACAACCTCGCCGGCGACATCGCTTCTGATGTCATGAGCGGCGTTGAATCCGGCGTCTGCAATTTCGTATCGGCGGTAGACGGTTCGGGAAATATCATCAGCCCGACATCTTCCACAATTCTGGAAGCTGGCGCATCGCTTGATGACAATTCGGCCCCGACCCAGCCCGGACGCAAGACCGTGCTTGATCCGTGGTCGCAGGCCCGTGTCGTCGGTTCTCTTTCCGGCCTGTTCAACCCGACGCCGGAAATCTCGCAGCAGTACCGTACCGGTCAGATGAAGAACGGCCTCGGCTTTGATTTCTTCATGGACCAGACGGTCATCAAGCACACCACCGGTACGTTTTCGGCGGGTGGTGCGGCCAGCAGCGCGGGCCAGACCGGCAGCACTCTTGCTGTTTCGGCGATCACTGGCACGATCAAAAAGGGCGATATCATCACCATTGACGGCGTATATGCCGTTAACCGTGTGACGAAAAAGACGACTGGCAAGTTGCGCCAGTTCGTTGTCACGGCTGATGTCGCGGGCGGCGGTACGTCGATTTCGATCTATCCCGATATCATCCCGGCCAGCGGCGGCAATGCGGTTCAGTACCAGACCGTTGACGCGTCTCCGGCGAATGGCGCTCAGGTGCGACTTGTGACCAAGGCCTCCGAGGTCTATCGCAAAAACATCTCCTACGCTCCCGAAGCCATCACGCTTGCCACGGCTGACCTGGTTCTGCCGAAGGGCGTGCATGAAGCGGCGCGTCGTCAGTACGACGGCATTTCGCTCCGTATGATCACCGACTACGTGATTGGTTCCGACCAACTCGCGACCCGCCTTGATGTGATCTACGGCTACAAGTTCATTCGCCCCGAATGGGCCGTGGCGCTCGCTGACAAGATCTGACTTTGAATCGGCCCCTTCGGGGGCCTTTTCTCTTTCCCAATCAGGAGTAATCGAATGATCGAATATCCGAAGATGCTCTATCACCCGGATCATGCGGCCATGGGGCAGGTCGTCCAGAACGAGGACGAAGAACTGGCGCTGCTTGAAGAATGGCACGGCGAAGCCCGCGACGAAAACGCGGACGATCAGCCCGATGATGCCGATGTTTCGGAGGTCGGTAACGATGATGCTGAAGACGACGCAGAAGCCGGCGAGGGCGATAGCGATGACGCTGAACCCGCCGACAGCAACGAAAGCGAAGCTGGCGATAGCGAGGATGACGCCAAGGCCGAGATGAAGGCCGCACGTGACTTGTATGTTGAGACGTTCGGCAAGCGCCCAGGCCCGAAATGGACCTTGGAGCAGATCAACGAAAAGATCGCAGAAGCCGGCGAGGGCGAGTAAATGACGACGGCGCGCGACCTCATTCTCTTGGCGATGAAAGACGCTGGCGTGATCGGTGTGGGCCAGACTCCGCTTGCCGAGGATATGAACGATGCGCTGTCAAACCTCAATGCCATGCTGGCGCAATGGTCTCGCCGGCGCTGGATGGTCTATCATCTGGCGGATGCCTATTTCCAGGCCACGGGAGCGGAATATTACACTCTCGGGATTGGCGGCGATATCAACGTCGCTCGTATAGATTCCGTCGAAAGCGCATATTTCCGCATCACGGGCGGTCCCACCACAACGCCAGTCGATGCCGAGCCCGATACGCCTTTCGGTGTTGATGGTGGCGCTACGCTCTCGGTTCAGTCAGGCGGATATGCTCAATCGAATGTTGACTATCCGCTTCAGGTTCTGACCTCGAAAGAGGAATACAACCGCATCGCTCTGAAGCAGATGACCTCCTTTCCCGCTGCGCTGTTCTACGATTCAGGGTGGCCACTCGGGAAGGTCTATATCTGGCCAGTTCCATCGGCTCTATACGAAATCCACATTTCGTTCAAACAGCCGCTTCAGCGCTTTTCGTCTCTGGACATCAATCTATCCCTTCCTCCGGAATACGAGGAAGCACTTCGACTGAGCCTAGCTGTCCGCCTGAGGGTTTCTTACCGTCTGCCGATCGATCAGGGGCTTGCCACTCTGGCCAGCGCTGCGGAACGCACAATCAAGGCCGCAAACACGCAACTTGCAAAGCTTCAACTGCCGAGTGACCTTCCGGGCTCTCGTGGCGGTCGGTACAACATCTTTTCCGATGGCGGTGGCAGATAATGGCGCGAATACCGCTTCTCGGGGGTGCGTATCAGGCGCGTAGTCTGATCGCTGCGGCACAACGGTGCGTCAATCTCTACCCCGAGGAAAACCCACGGGCATCGACGCCTCCGGTTCCGGTGACGCACTATCTGACGCCGGGTCTTCGACCAGTATCGGTATCTCCGGCTTCGGGGCGGATACGGGCTCTGTATCGAGCAACGAACGGCAGTCTTTTTGCCGTGGTCAATTCGACGGTCTACTATATCAACGAAAGTCTGAACTGGACCTCGATCGGGACGGTTCCGCTGAAAACGACGCCGGTTTCGTTTGCGGATAACGGCTTAGTGATTGTCCTTGTCGATGGCTCGGCAGGCTGGGCTATTCGCATGTCCGACAATGCCTTTGGGGCCATTACTGGCGCGTCCTTTTATGGTGCTACCACCGTGGCCTATCTCGACACGTATTTCATTTTCAACCGCCCCGGAACGGCGGAATTCTACATCTCTCTGTCCAACTCTGATTATGATATGCTCACGGGCGGAACGGCGTTCGACAGCCTGGATATAGCGGCAAAGACCGGGTCTGCTGATCCGATTGTTGCGGTCGCGTCAAATCACGGTGAGTTGTGGCTTATCGGTGAACTGACATCTGAGATTTGGGCCAATACCGGGGCGGCAGATTTCACCTTCGGAAGGATACAGGGGGCGTTTGTTGATCACGGATGCGCCGCGCCGTACTCGCTCACGCAGCAGGACGTATTCCTGTTCTGGCTGGCGCAGGACCGGCAGGGGAAGGCCGTCATTGTCCGGTCGAACGGCTACGCGATCAAGCGGATATCGACACATGCCATTGAGCAGGACATTCAAGGATATGCCAAGATTGACGACGCAATCGGATATTGTCACCAGATCGAGGGGCATTCCTTTTACGTCCTAACGTTCCCGTCGCAGGATAGGACATGGGTATACGAGCTTTCCACCGGCCAGTGGCATGAACGGGGCTCTGTGGATGGCAACGGGGTTATCATTCGTCACCGGGCAAATGCCTATGCCTTTGCCTACAACCATAATTTCGCAGGCGATTTCCAGAACGGAACGCTCTACGTCTACGACCAGAATTACTACCTCGATGGAAGTCAACCGATCCCGCGCATTCGGACCTTCCCGCATATCGTTGGTGACGGGAACCGAATCGAATACACGCGGTTTGCAGCCGATCTGGAAGTTGGGCAGACCGGGGGCACAATGACGGATGATCCGCCGATGATTTCGCTCAGGTGGAGCGACACACGCGGCGCGACATACGGCAATCCCGTTCTTCAGTCCATGGGATCTGCGGGACAGGTCTATGTTCAGCCGCAATGGAGGCGGCTCGGAATCGCACGGGATCGCGTGTTTGAGATTTCGTGGTCCGCACCGGTCAAGACAAGCCTGAATGGCGCATGGGTTATTACGAACGGGAGCGAGACATGAAACCCGTCATCCCGGCGTCAAATCAGCCCATTGCGAGCCGAGACGGCTTCCCGACGCCGCTTTGGGTGCGGTTCTTTAACGCGCTGATAGGGCCAGCGGAAGCAATAGCGCCGATCTCCGCGCCATCGTCGCCGACGGTCATTGCCGCCTCTCAGAGCGGTTCTTTGTCGATTTTGGGCGGAACGGTGTCGGCGATCAGTCTAAAGCGCGCCCGCGTCACCATCGACGTGACCGGTGCTCAATTCGTCCCTGTCGCAACCGGCGACGTGGTTACGATCACGCATTCGTCATCTCCGACCGTGCATTTCATTCCAGATTGAGGCGTCAATGAAGTATTTTCAGCAGCTTGCGGCGGGATTGAATGTCACGCCGCTCATGAACGCGTTGCAGCGCCAGCCCGAGCTTTGGGACGCGAACCCGATCCGCACGAAGCACCCCGGCACGGCACATGCGCAGGCAAGCGACATTTTGCTTCGCTTCAACGACCTCGACGAGTTTCTGAAGACCGGCGATCCGGCCACGATCGTTGATGACAAGGAATCTGAGGCGCAAGCCGCGTGGCATCGGCTCCCGCACGTTCGTCCGATCATTTTCGACCTCATGCGCACCGTGGAAGCAACTCGACTTGGCCGTGTGGTCATCACCAAGCTTGCGCCGGGAAAAGTGATCGAGCCGCACGAGGATCAAGGCGCGCCCGCTACCTACTATGAGCGATATCAGATCGCGCTTCAGTCTCTTCCCGGCGCGGTGTTCCATATCGGCGATGAGACGGTGAATTTCCGGAGTGGCGATGTTTGGTGGATCAACAACGCCGTCGAACATTCCGTGGTGAACAATTCGGCAGATGACCGGATCGTCATGATCGTTGACTTGAGGTGCGAGTGATGTTTACCGCGCAGGTGGAAGACCTTAACGAGACAACGCTTGAAGAGATTAAGCGGCTTCTCCCCAAGCACTACAACGAGCTTTCGGAGCATCGCGCCGAAGGCATTCCGCTTGATCCGCAATATGATCTATACCTCGCCAGATCGATGGCCGGACAGGTGATCTATATCACGCTCAGGGAAGCAGGCGAACTGGTCGGGTATATGGTCAGTTTCGTTGTTCCGGGCTTGCACTATCAATCTTGCCTGACCTGCACGGGCGATATTTTCTTTGTCTATCCCACGAAGCGCGGCGCGAACCATGGCCGCATTCTGTTCGATGCATGGATCGCGGAATGCAAGAGGCGCGGCGTCCGCCTGATGCAAGTCGGGATCAAGACGAAACATGCCCGCTTCGCCCGTCGCCTTGTTGAGGCTGTCGGCTTTTCCGAGACGGAAATCATGTTCTGGAAATTCCTTGACGAGGAGAAAAGCTGATGGTTGCTACTGCAATAGTTGGCTCCGCTGTCGTTGGTGCTGGGGCCTCAATGGCGGCTTCAAGTAAGCAGGCCAAAGCCACAGACAAAGCATCTGACCAGCAGCTTGCTATGTATTCACAGACGAGGGAAGATCTATATCCGTATCGCAATCTTGGTGAGTACGGAAAGAACATGCTTTCCGCTCAAATCGACAGCCTGTCTTCCCCTATCGTCATGGACCAAGCCACGCTTGAAAAGACCCCAGGATACCAGTTCAATCTCTATCAGGGGTTGAAGTCGACGCAGAATAGTGCTGCGGCACGTGGGCTTGGCAGTTCTGGCGCGGCGCTTAAAGGGGCGGCGGCCTACGCCACGGGGCTCGCTGACAGCACGTATCAAAACCAGTTCAATAATGCGCTGGTCAATAAGCAGAACGCTTATAACATGTTGACCGGGATCACAAATATCGGACAGAACGCGGCGGCTCAGACGGGAAGCTTTGGGACTCAGACGGCGCAGAGCGTTGGGCAGAACACTATTGCAGGCGGCACGGCGCAGGCCGCTGGCATGGTTGGCGCGGCCAACTCTCTCGGCAATGGCGTATCAAATTACCTGACGTGGAACGCGATGAAGCAATCGCCACAGAGTAACGCCCCAAGATTCTCCAGCGGACTGTATTAAGGGATTTTAAGATGGCCGACATCGACACCTCTTTCTATCCTCAGGCGAACCAGAATTCGCTTATCCAGAACCTCGGCACGGCGGCGCAAATCCGCAACCTTGGCGAACAGAACAAGCTTTTGCAGGGGCAGCAGACCGCGCAGCAGGTCCAGATTGATCAGCAGCGCTATAACCTCGCCATGGAGCAGTACAAGGGGCTTAGCGCTTTGGTCGGGAGCCTTGCTCAAGACCCGCGCATCGGTACGCCGGAGGGCCCCGCCATTGTTCAGCAGTATGCTGATAATGCCGTGAAGCAAGGTTTCATTCAGCCGGAACAGGCGCAAACGGCACTCGCGACTATGCCGAGTGATCCGTCACATCTTCCGCAGTGGCTTCAGACTATGAATGTGCAAGTACAGGACGGCGCAACCCGGTTCCAGCAGATTTACGGAACGCCCGGCACGATCAGCAACGGGAGTCAGACGCTGCCGGTCACGTCCAGTCCGATTACCGGCGTTCGTGCGATCGGCGCGCCGATCGATCAGACCTTGAGCCCTTCGGAGCGCGGGCAGCTTGTCCAGACCACGGATGAGCAGGGCCGCAGCGTTCTTGTTCCGAAGGGGAATGTTCTGTCGCAGTCCGGCATTGACCCGATGACGGCAAATCCCATTCAGCAGGGCGGCAATGCCCTTCTTGGGGCGGTTGAGCGCGGCGGACCTCTGCCTCCGGCGACACCGGCTCAAAATGTTCCGGGTGGGTTTGTCGCGAGCCCACCGGCTGGGCAGGTCGAGGCTCAATCCGCACAGGCTCAGGCAAGCACCGCCGCATATTCGAAAGATGTCGAGCGGGAGGGCAATTTCCAGCAGGAAATGACGCCGCTGACCAAGGCTTATGATGCTCTTTCCAAGCTTGGTCCGACAGGCACCGGCCCCGGCACGGAGCAGATCAACGAGGTCAAATCGTTCTTGCTTTCGATGGGCGTTCCAATTCCCGGAGACCAAATCAAGAACTTCGATGAAGCGCGGAAATATTTGGTCCAATACGCCGCGTCCGTTGGCGACACCGGCACGAACGACAAACTCGCAGCCGCCTTCAGCGGAAATGCGAACGTGGGGATTTCGAACGCCGCTGCCGTCGATGTGGTAAAAACCACAATGGCGCTCCGCCGCATGCAGAATGCTCAGGCCCGTGCGTTTGGTGCCACAGGCGCGAGCCCATCGGAATACAATCGCTGGAAAAGCGAGTTCAACGCTCAGCAAGACCCGGTTGCGTATGGTGTAGACTTGATGTCGCCGCAGGACCGGGCGGCATATTTCCAAGGCCTGAACGACGCCGGTAAACAAAAATTTCTCGGCTCGCTCAATACCGCCGTCCAGCTTGGACTTGTTTCGCCTCCTTCTGCGGAGTGATCAATGGCAGGGCAATTCAACACGGTCGGCAACTTTGTGGCGCGCGGCGCTGACAAGGTTGATCCCGTTCTTGTCGATATTCTCAGCAAGGCTGCGGATGCCACCGGCTTTACCGTTGAGGCATATTCTGGCTATCGTCCCGGTGACAAGCGCCAGCATGGCCACGGCAATGCCGTTGATATCCGCATCATTGGCCCCGATGGAAAGCCGCTCGACAATTACCAGACCGCTGACACCTTCCCGATTTACGAGACCTTTGCGCAGGCCGCGCGCCAGGTGCAGCAGGCCGAGTATCCCGAGCTTGGCAAGCAGTTCCGCTGGGGCGGCTACTTCTCCGGCAAGAAGGGAAAGTATGGGGCTATGGACCTCATGCACTTCGACGTTGGCGGGTCCGATAACCTCGGTATGGCTGGCGGATCGTGGGAGAAGGGCCTTACCGATCAGCAGAAGGCATATTTCCCCGGCGTGGAAAGCGTAGGTGCGCTTGCGTTCAATGGCGATGTTCCACAAGGTAATCGTGGCGCACAGGCCCTCACGGCCTTTGCTGGCGGCGGACAGATGCCTTCTGCGCCTCAACCTCCGGCGAACAATCAGCTTGTTGCGCAGAACGTTCCTGCTCCCTTCAGCAATCAGCCTGCCAATTTTCAGAGCCTTTTCCCTCAGACGCAACTTGCGCCGGCCAATCTGACGCCTCAGCGTGAGGAGAAAAAGGAGGAAGATTATTCCGGCCTGATCAAGTCGTTCGGTCTCGATGCTACGGCCCCGGCGCAGCAGCCCGACAATTCCGCGCTCGTGCAGCAGTTTGGCCTTGATGGCGGTTCCAGCACCCCTGCGAGCGGAAACGGCGGTCTGTACGGTGATCTAATCCAGAAATTCGGTCTTGACTCCGCGCCCGCTGCAAAGATGGCAGAAGCGGTAAAGGAAGCGCCCGGTAGTAGCCTTGCTGGCGTCCAGGACACGGTTAAGTCTATTGGCTCTGGCCTCACTCGTGGCGCGGCTGAATTGGTCGGTGTTCCTGGTACCGTATATGAACTTGGCGCAAAGGGGGTGAACTGGCTTACTGGCTCCGATCTCCCGGAGAACCATCCTGCTTCCGGGCGAGCATTTCGGGGCTACATTGATGCTGCGACTGGCGGTGCAGCTTCCTATGAGCCGAAAACGACCGTTGGGAAGTACGCCGGAACTGCTTCTGAATTTATCCCGTCGGCGGTAGCCGCACCGGGAAATCTGCTTGCGAACGCGATCCGATTTGGTGTTGTGCCTGGTGTCGCAAGCGAAGCGGCTGGGCAGGCCACGGAAGGAACGGCTCTTGAGCCTTGGGCGCGTGTCGGCGCAGCTATTGCGTCTCCCTTCGCTCTTGAGGGCGGTGTAAGAGCGATGTCGAAGGGCGCAAACATGCTTTCCGGCGCTACGCCTCGCGGTGCGGCTCGTAACAACCTCATGGAGGCGATGCGCGCCAGCGGCAAGACGGCTGATGATGTCGCTGCGGAAATGGCGACAAATCCGCGCCTCGCTCCGATGGACGTTGATCCGAACTTGCAGCAGATGAGCATGAACCTCGCTAATCAGGGCGGCGCGCCTCGATCGATCCTTTACGATGCCGCGCAGACCAGATCGGCAGGGGCGAAGGATGCCGTGACCGGAGCCTTTGACGATGCTGCCGGCACGGCTCCCGACACTGTGAAAATCCTAAACGATCTTCGCGCTCGTGAATCCGCCGCCGTGTTGAAGCCGGAGCAGGTTCGACGCTCGCTTGATGATGCTCTTGGGCCCGCTGCCGATCCAAAGGGCGCTCTTGACGCCATGGTGACGCAGCGCTCGCAGGCCGCGCGTCCGCTCTACGAAAAGGCCCTTTCCAATAAGGTCGCATGGGATGAACGGCTTCAGCAGTTTCTTGATGATCCGGTTGTCGGCACGGCGCTGAACCGTGGCACGCGCATACAGCGGCTTGAGAGCCTTGCGGATGACGTGCCATTCCGCCCGGAAGATTACGCCATTAAGGAATTCAACGCCGCTGGCGATCCGATCATCAGCGGAACGCCGAACATGCGGACCTTGAACGTGATCAAGAAGGGCCTTGACGACATGGTCGAAAGCGCCCGCGATCCGGTCACGGGGCGGCTTTCGGAGGAAGGGGTTGCGGTCAACAAAGTACGAGCCTCATTCCTCAAGAAGCTCGACAGCGTCAACCCGGACTATGCTGCGGCAAGGGAAGCGTGGGCCGGTCCGTCCAAGGTCATGGAGGCTTACGACAAGGGGCTTTCAATCTTCTCGACAGGGACCGGCAAGAAATCTCTTGAGAACACGCCGGCCCAGCTCGAAAAATGGGTGAAGTCCGCATCACCTGATGAAATCCAGGCGCTCAAGTACGGCGCGCGTTCGTCCTTGGAGCAGTCCATGGCGAATACGTCGGGGCAGGTGGACCGCGTTGCCAAGCTGGCGAGTATAGAGGCAAACCAGAAGAAGCTTTCTATCCTGATGGGTGAGAAAGAGGCGAACAAGATCATCGCCAGCCTCAAGGCGGAATATGCCGATCCTGTTGGCGATGCCTTCGAGCGCGGTCTTGGCATCCTTCGCAACAGAACCGGCGCATCTGGCCTAGAGGATCGTCCCGAATTCTGGCGCGAATGGATTTCCAGCGCATCGGACGCGGAGAAAGAAGCTGTCCGTCAAGGTGCGCGCGTGGCGATGGATACGCAGATCAACGCGGTTCGATCGGCAGCGGCCAAGGGCGCGGGGATCCCTGAAGTCGGCATGAACCGGGCTCGGCTCGAAATCATCCTTGGGAAGGCAGAGACTGATAAGCTGTCGAAGATCCTTGCAGATGAGCAGCGGATTGCGCAGACGAATGCCAAGCTGTTTGCTGGATCGCAGACCGCACCGCGTCAGGCCGTGAACAAGCTTACGCAAGTGACGGAGGTTCAGCCCGGTATTTCGATCACGACGCCGATGGCCGGCATTGCTGGCTTTCAGGTCGGAGGTGTCCCCGGCGCTGCGGCTGGTGTTGGCCTATCAATGGCTCGTAAGGGCGCGCAAGCGGTCAAGCGTGGCCGTGACGTTGCCAGAAACGAGCTTATGGCGCGGGCCTTGTCCGGAGATACGAGGGCGTTCATTGATGCGTTGCAGGCAGGGGCTGCGGCGAAGACCGCTAACCGGCTGATGATGGGTTCGAGGCCAATGCTTAAAAGCGGCGGACTTGTACCGGTCCCAGCGGCAGGGAACCTCTTAACCAACGGACAAAGTCTCGAAGGGCAACGTAGGTAGCAACAACGGAGCCGCAGAGGATAATCGCAAGAAGTGATAGCGCCAACGGCTGCGCTTCCCATTTGAAATACAAATTGCAGCAAACCGAAATAGCCACGGCGGAAGCATAGAAAAACCTCCATAGCGTCCGGTACGCCAGTTCGTCGGCATATCGGAGACGCCATTTTTCAAACTTGCGATGCTCTAGCGGATCATGGTCGATGGTTTTCACTTCGGGATGCATCTCACTTGGCTTGGAGGAAGCGATTGCTCATAAGCTGAGACTTCCTTCTCTGTTGCAATTGAACAGAAGGGTTTCGGCGTACCAGAAAACCCGTTGGCTTGAAGGCATCTTGTGATCTGGCGATCGCGAAGGTCTCTATTCGCATCAACTGTTCCAATAATCGGCATTCCTTGCGAAAACCCGCCATAACCATTTGGGAGCGTGAATCCCGGTACAGACATCACCCTTGGATCGGATGGAACTTCGTGAAGGGCGGCTATCTTACATGCGTCGACGGCGTCCTGAATTTGAGATCTACTGTAGCCTTCTTTGTATACGTACATCTTCACCGGTCCGCCTCTTTCGACGCATCCGGACAAAACCAACACCGCGCATATAGCTGCAACAGACTTCATTATTTTCCCCTGAACTTATCCCCAGAAACAAGGTCGCGCGCAGTCGGGGTCGTGTCAAGTCAGTCGTTCTTTTTGGACTTCTTGTTCTGCGCGACGAATTCGGCAACAGCCCTTTTGGCAATCTCTAAAACCAGAGTCTTTTCGGTGTCAGTACTGGGCCAATCAGCCTTGGGAGCATCGATGTCTGCGACATCGGCATCGAAGGTAAGTTCAAGGCGGTGAATGATTTCCGAATTCATCGACCGGCCATTTTTATCCGCTTCCTCGCGGATGCGTTCACGCATTCCGTCTGGAAATCGAACCATAAATTGATCTGTTCCTCTACTCGGTACTCGGCCCAATTCAATCACTCCTGTGTGGGATGATACGCTAAGCCTACTATTTTGATTGACGCAATGATATGCTTGGCATATTAGTATGCTTGCGATATGATTTGGAATTCGAAAAAGGAGATTGGAATTGATCATCGCAAGCCGAGGAATGGACCAGATTGCATTGCGTACGCCCGATGGCCTTCGGGATCGCATCAAGGCGGCGGCTATCGAAAATGGCCGGTCGATGAATTCGGAGATCGTCTATCAGTTGGGTAAGATTTACCCGGCTAATGCAGCGACGGAGGGTCAGATTGGCGTCGGCTCCTCCGCCGCTGCTTCAAGCAACAGCGCCGACTTGGCGGGCGGCGCGTCTATCACCACCGGTATTAGAGGTACCAACGATGAATGAGCACATTATCCAGAAATCCGGCCCGCTTGTCTACAACGGCGTGACCATCGGAGCGAAAAGCGAAATGCTGTCGCTCACCGATATGTGGAAGGCGGCGGGGTCGCCGGAAAATCAAAATCCTGCACAGTGGGTAAGGACACCAAAGGCCGAAGCGTTCATAGAGGCCGTGGCGATCAATGTGGGAAAATCCCACAATGAACTCATCAAAACTGTTCGGGGTGGGAGAAATCCGGGAACAACAGCCTATTGGCAGATCGGCCTCGCCTACGCCAAATACCTGAACCACGAGTTCCACATGTGGTGCAACGAGGTTGTCCGGGCGCATATGGAAGGCCGAGCCGTCGCGACTGCTCATAACCTGACCGACTACGACAGGCAGATCATCGGGAACATCGTCAAGAACTGCACTGGCGTCGTTATCCGCGAGCAGATTGAGGCCCTTCTGCCGGTCCTGATTGAGCCGTTGGTGACGGCACGCCTTTCCGAGCGAGATTTCATGATCCGCCACGGAAAGACCGCCAAGCAGATATGGGATGAGCATCGGCTTCCGCCCAAGCTGCGTGGATCCACGGTCTGGTTCGGCAACCGCCTGAAGGAAATGGGCGCTGCAATCGAGAATGACGGGCGATATGACCGTGGATCACAGGCAATTCGCCTTTTTGATCCTGACAAGGCCGCCGTTTTCCTTCGCAACGGGCTTCTGCATCGCGCCAAGGTCTACGCTTCGGAGCGAATGGGGCAGGGCAAGTTGCGCCTCATTCGGAAGGAGGTCGAGTGATGCAGGAAGTAGCAGAGCATGCTTTCGCGACCGGCCTTCGCGCTATGCCTATCATCGGCGATGCCTTTGAGCCTCGTCTTCGGAGCGGGCTTGACTATGTGCTTCTGGCCCCGGTCGAAAAGTATCAGGGACCCGGCATCTATTATATCGAGGTGCACCCCGGAGCCGGAGAACTCTACCGGGTAGAGCCAAGCTTCGAATATGGCGACAACAAACTGAAGCTGACCCGCGACAACGGGAACTTCATGGAGTTTTGCATTCCGATCGATTGGTTCAATCTCAAGGTTATGGGGATCGTCGCCGCCGAAATCCGCGTCCAGAACGAACATTTTCTGGCCGCATAGCTCGAAGTAAAATCTGAAACATCAATCAGGCTCGCTCACGCGGGCCTTTTTCTATGGGTGAAAACATGGCAACAATCCTCCCCGAGGCCAAAACGACCTTTTTCGATAGCAATGGGCAACCGTTGGCCGGCGGGAAGGTTTATTTCTACATCCCGAACACGACCACACCAAAAGACACGTGGCAGGATCAGGAACAGACGATCCTTAACACGAACCCGGTCGAACTTGACAGTGCGGGACGTGCGATCATATTCGGTTCCGGATCGTATCGCCAGATCGTCAAAGACGTTTTCGGCAACGTGATTTGGGACAAGGTGACATCGGAGCCGCTGATCACGAGCATTTCGTATGGCGGCACGGCAGGCGGGACGGCGAACGCCATTACGCTATCGGCATCGAATTTTACCGCCACGGATGGCGCAACGATTGGTTTCTTTGCCAGCGCGACAAACACCGGCGCGACAACGCTTTCGGTCGGCGGTTCGCCTGCGGTTCAGGTGCTGAAGAATAGCCGGTCATCGGGTCCGACTGCCTTGTCTGCAAGCGACATTCGGCAGGGGAATTTCTATTGGGCGATCTACAGCAATTCGTATTCCGGGTTTGTATTGATGACGACGCCCGCCTCGGCAGACACGTTTACAGGGCAGATTATCATTGCCGCACCTCAGCCGACGTTAGCTGAGTTCAAGAGTACGGTATCCGGCGATGCCAGAATTCAGTTCACTTCAGATAATGGCAGCAATTCATACGCCGAGTTCGGCCAACGCACAGGCTCGGACGCCTATATCTGGTCACGAGGAAAGCAATATGTTTTCCAGTCTGACGGAGTTTTCACGGCGGGAAACTGGTTCGTTGGAAACGACGGAAATATAAATGGTTCAGCATGGAATGCATGGGGGAGCGCGTCAGCGTTCACATCAATCAACTCTCGAATCGAGGATCGGTCCTATAATCGGACGCGAGACTGGATTGTTGCTCAAAACAATGGCGACATAGGCACGTACGGATGGTTCCGACTCAATAATTCTACGCTTCCTGGAGACGTGGTGTCAGGCTCAATCTTGACGTTTTCCGACGGCGGGGGCGGGTCTTACGGAGGCGCTGTTACGGGGTCATGGAAGTGTATGGGTTTTGCCCCAGCGTCCACGAGCACTACTCTTTTCATGAGGATCGCGTGATGTACGAATTCAGAAATGCTCGGTTCTCGTCTGCTGATAATCTTTTGATCGACGCAGAGATCAACCACCAGGAATATGGGTGGATACCTCACACAGTCGCGAGCGGGACCGAACTATTCGAATCGATGGCAGCGGAGGCGGATGATTACAGTCCGCCCATTGTCACAGCGATACAAGTGAATAGAGAAAGAGACCGGCGCATCGACGCCGGTTTTTCTTTTGGTGGAAATCAATACCAGTCCGGCCCGGATGATCGTGAGAATATAGCGGGTGCTGCCACTGCGGCTCTCGGTGCAATCATCAACGGCGCACAGGCGGGTGACTATCGCTGGCATGGCGGTGACGAGGATTTTGTCTGGATCGCCAGCGATAACACAACGCATCAAATGGATGCGCAGACCATGTACGCCCTCGGCCAAGCAGCTTTGGCGCACAAGCAAGCTCACATCTTCGCGGCTCGTGCTCTCAAGGACACAGTACCGATACCCTCAGACTTCACGGACGACGGCCACTGGCCCGCCTAATCTCCCAAATCATCGATACATAGGAGCCGCGCAATGGCTAATGACCCCCTGCTTATGCGGGACTTTCCTCCTGTTGCCCTCAATCAGGTTGTTGGACTCGCAAGCGACAACACGCCGGGCAGAATGTCGATAGAGACAATCTCGAATGCGATCGTAACGACGGGCGAGAACGCGGAAGCGGCGGCGGCATCTGCGGTGGCAGCGGCTATCTCAGGCGGAAGTAACGTCGTCCCCCTTACGAATGTCAGCGGCGTGAACGACATTATTGCTACGTCTCCAAAGTCGCTAACCAATGGTGAGATGGTATTTATCCCTATCACGGCGACAAATACCGGCCCAATGAGGGTGTCTCTCGATGGCGGGGCAACGTTTCTCAAGCTTCTTGACAACACTCTGGACGATATCCTCGCCGGTCTCGTAACCAAGGATATGTACCTGCTTGGCGTTTACGATGCGAGCAAGGAACGCATCCAGGCGCTCATGTTCTTCAACTCAGAGGCGGCTGCCGCGCAATATGCCGCGCAGACCGCTGCCGATGTAATCACGACAAATGAAAACGTCGTGATTACGGACGCTAACAAGGTGCAGACCGGCTTGGACCGGGCGGCCGCAAACACTTACAAAACCCAGGCTTATGCCGCAATGATCGCGGCTGGTCTGGGCGAACCGGTCACGTCTCTGCCCGATCCCGTGCCTGCTGACGGCACCAAGGTGCTGTATGCATTCTCGGCGGGTATGTGGATATGCGAGGTTGTCGGCGGGGAGTGGACATATGTGACGCCTGTTGGAAAAGTTGAGTTCGGTACAGTGTCAGAACTCCTTTCGTTTCCGGGGCCGCTTGGGCCGGAAGGCACCAGAATTCAGGCTGACGCCTTTTGGTATGAAGTTGCCGAACCATCGGTATCGGATCATCAGATCACGACATTGGGCGGTGTGAAACTGTATGAAATCCGTACCGGCGGCGGCGGGCGCTTCAAATGGGTCGATCTTCTTAACCCGGACGGACCATCTGGCAACCTGCTTTTTCGGAATCCGAACGCTGGACCGACGCGCATCCATATAGAGCCAAACGGCCACGTCGCCAGCGGGACGGTGGCGAAACTGGATTTGATGCTCGACCCCTACGATGACGATCCGACCTATTATCGTATCCTGAACTTCTACACGCAGGTCGGTGATCAAGCCGGGACGGGCGAGCCGGGTATAGCGGTGATCAACGTGAAGAACGTTGGCAATCACTGGGGCACCTGGACCTCCATGCATTTCGGCTTCCAGGATGATTCTTCCACGGCCGTGCCCTTGAAACTGTATCTCCTCGATCACACCGCCCCACAGCACTACACGCCCCACAAGGGTGGTTGGCGCGAGGGTATGGCAGTTGCGGCAGGAGACCACGTTACGACGCTGGTGGCCGGCGTCGGCCGCTTATACGTGGCCGCCTCCACGGGCACCACCGGGGCAAACGTTCCCTCGCACGGTGCTGGCACGGTTTCTGACGGGGGTGTGAGTTGGACCTTTGTTCGCTCTGTGTCCGCAGGCTCGGTGCGGCCTGTCGTCGTGATTGGCGACAGGGATGATATGCCGATCCTCGGCTTCCCGGATGTGCGCCTCCAGATGCACGGGGACATGCTCGTCAAGTGGGGGTACGACATGTACTTCCTCGACCCATCCAACGTGAAGATCGGCACGCTCCGTTCAGGCGGCACGGGGGCTGGCAGCGAATGGCTGGAAATGGGGATCGAGGGCGGCGGATATACCCGCTGGCACAAGCAGCTCAAATTCGTCCAGCACGTCAACCTCGCGCGATGCACCTCCGGCTCCACGGCGGGAGACGGCGACACGACGCCAGACGTGACGGGCATTGAAACGCTCGTCCTTGCCAATTCGGCTGCAACAACGATCACCGCGCTGGACGGCGGCCAGCCCGGCCAGCGGGTGCGGCTGGTCGCAAACAACGGCAATACGACAATCAAACACACATCAGCGACCAGCGGCGGCCTGATCCGTAATGCAACCGGCGCGGATATCGCGATGGTAACCGACGGGGCTTTGGACCTGGAGCGATCGCTGACCGCCAATTTCTGGCGCGTCGTCGGGGTGGGATATTAGGAGCGCTATCGTGACAACAACGGACATCCCAAAAATGCAAATTGCAATTTTGATCATCGCATTGTTAGGCCTCGCATATATTTATTGGCCGTGGTTTAAAAACTTAATCATGACGAAGCGGCATCAACCTGCCCGTTCCCACACAATCGAGGCCTCGTCGCTTCAGGCGAATTACGGGATTATGGTGGCGGGTGATTATAACCAAAAGCCTCAGCGAGTCCTTTCGGAAAATGATAAGGCCGAGATACTCAGGCGACTTGATAATAGTCTAGAGACCACCACCAACCCAACCACCCGCCTCTCCTCTGAGGCGGGCGGCAACGCCTGAGGAGGCGGATAATGACCGACTTCAACTATTTCAAAGGCCGCGCCAAGCGGATCGATGATATCGACCTGCCGCGCATTGGCCATCAGATCGGCGTCGGCGAGGATGAAATTCACGCTTTCCTCGACGCGGAGACACGCGGCAACGGCTTCGACAAACAGGGGCGTCCGCGCATCCTGTTCGAACGGCACAAATTCTACAAGTTCCTGCCAGATGACAAGAAAGCCGCTGGCGTTGCATCCGGGCTCGCGAACAAGTCGCCGGGCGGCTACGGCAAGGAAAGCGAACAGTATGGCAAGCTGATGCGCGCCATGGCGATCGATGAGCGCGCGGCGCTGCTGTCTTGCTCATACGGCCTCGGGCAGATCATGGGCTTCAACTACGCTCTTGCCGGTTACGACAGCGTCGAAGAAATGATCTTCGCCTTCATGGACGACGAGGAAAACCACCTTCAGGCAGCGGTCAACTTCATCATCGCGGCAGACCTTGACGACGAGCTTCGCAATCACGATTGGGCCGGGTTCGCGCGTGGCTACAACGGCTCGAACTACCGGATCAATCGGTACGACGAGAAGCTTGCCGATGCGTATGCCAAGTGGGCCAAAATCAGGGACACGCCGTTTGACCCCGTGAAAGACGCACGGAAGCCCATACAGAGCGATCCGCCCCCGGACGCACCGACACAGCCCGAAACCCCGCCGTCCGCATGGGCGGCTTTTTTTATGGCAATCGCCAAGCTTTTCGGAAGGAAGACCGATGTTTGAAGACGGATGGCGCCAGGAATTCAAACGCTGGTCAACGCGCGTTGTCGCTTTGTCTGCGGCGATGGTGGCAACATGGCCGATCGTGCCCGCTGATATCAAGGCCATGTTGCCGGACTGGACTGAGCCGGTAATCGCCGGGGTGATGCTGTTCGCGTACCTTCTGGCTCGCAACACGAAACAGAAGCGGGGTCCAGATGGTCGCCTTACTTAAGCAGGCTCCGGCAGCGATTACCGGGGCTCTGGTTGGCGCTGCCGTGGTCTTCCTTCTGATGGAGATGATCTTCCTGCCACGCGCCAGGATCGAAGGCCGCGATGCAGAACGCGCGGCAGTCGCGCAAGCCACACTCGATGCAACAAAAGAAAGGGTGAAGGATGATGCGAAACTTCAGCGTCTTGGCGCTTATGATCTGTGTGTCGAGTATCTTGGCCGGGTGCCAGAGTGTGAGCGGCTGTGGGCCGTTCGTGGCGAATAACCTCTCTCCGAATGAAACGGTTGCCCTCCTCGCTGTCGGTGAAGGCGGCGGGTTGCGAGTGATCGGAAATGACCGGGCCGGCGAACGCCTCGGCTGTTGGTGAGATAGAGCAGGCGGCGGCATGGGTTCCGAAACAGATTTGATAATGCAGGAGCTGCGCGAGATCAGGCAGGACTTGCGCGATTCCAGAGCGGAAAGCACTGAGAGCCGAAAGGCCATCAGAGACCGCGTTGACAGGCTTGCGGAAGACGTAGCCCAAGCTCGCACAGACATCACGATCGGCGTCCATGCCGACGCACAGGTGCGCGAGGAGTTGAAAGACCTGAAGGCCGCTGCCGCCGACTGGAAGCGGATCAAAACGCTTGGCCTTGGCGTCGCAGGATTGATTACGCTGTCAGGCGTTTCAGTGGGTGTTATCGCTGCTTCAATGGGCGAGGCGTTTGCACAATGGGTTCGCCATCTGCTCAGAATACCTTGACCGATCCCCGGCGACATGCATTTCTCATCTCCACCAACAAGGGAGATGATACATGGCAAAGAAGCCGACTGTTGAAGGGCTGGACCTTTCCGCCCTGTCTATCGATCAGAAAAAGCAGATCATGGAGGCCTTGAGCGCTGACGTTGACCGTTCTCGAAAGGCCGAAGAGCGCCGTCGCGAGCGCCTCAAGGAAGTCTTCGATGAAGCTGAATTGAAGCGTCAGGGCATTCTTGAAGACCTGCAATGGCTCCGCGCTCAGGAGCGAAAGTACAAGATCGAACTGATCAGCGAGGATTTCAAACGGCCCTTCCTCGACAAGAAGGGGGCATTTTCCCCGGCGAATTTCTGGCCTCCGATCACGGATTGAGGGCCGATTTTGGTTTACATCTGAAACGGGCGAAAGCTGATTCTATTGGCATTTTTCGGGGTGGTGGTGTAAACTGATCGCCGCACAAGTCATTGCATATATTGCAACATCTGGATTGATTTCTTGACTGGGGGTCAAGGGGTCGTGGGTTCGAATCCCGCCACCCCGACCATTT
>NZ_JBAKFQ010000031.1:0-58648 GCF_053484255.1 Martelella sp. FLE1502 | reverse complement strand
CCAAGCCGCGTAACTATTGAAACCAAGCCTCCGGCAAACCCGGAGCGGTTCAGAATGGATTTTTCTAGCAACCTCAACTCGGATATCCCAGAGCTGGAATTGGCTTCCGAGGTCAATGAGCCCGCAGTCAAGCAGGTTGAAGAAGCCAAGGGGGCTACTGAAATTGTTCAATCCGACCGGTTGGTGTCCAAGCCAGGTTTCGATTACCTGGCGCTTCCCAAGGCCATTGCAGAGGAGGCTGAGTCAACGGCGGAACGTATTCGTCAGAGGCATCGAGACAGCATTATTGCGACTGGAAACGATCTTCTCAAGATAAAGGACAAGCTGCGACACGGTTTATTTGGTAAGTGGTTGAAGTTCCACTTCGATATGTCGGAGCGCACGGCCCAGAACTACATGAACGTCGCTATTGAATTCGGAGCCGTGCCGCAGGTGATTGATCATATGCCCCCTGCGACCCTTTATAAGCTCGCGGCGAAAAGCACGCCTCTCAAACTTAGGAAATCGGTAATAGCTGAAATCGCCAACGGAGGCATACCTCAGCCGCAGGATGTTGCAGAACGCATCGCGGAGGCTAAGCGCAAAGAACGACATGTGAATGCGATTAAGAAGGCTAAGCAGGCTAAGGCTCGCGCTTGGGGTAAGCATGAGGGTCAGCTTAAGATGATCGGGATGTCTAGCGAGGCGATCGAAGTCGAGAAAATGAACTGGAACGCAGAATGGGAGGAGAAGCATGGCGCTCGAAGTGCAGGAAATCAGGATACACAGAAAACTATCGGTGCTGGCTCTCAGCAATCGCAGCAACAGAAAGCGGAGGCATTTGTATCTATTCTAAAAAGGAAAATGGGGCCTGGCTTTGCTGGTTTCAGAGAGCTGATGCTACAAATTGAGCCGTCTGAACTGCAGAAGGCGTTCAAAAAAGCATGACTTTGCGATGTTGTTTCTGGTCTCTCCGGCCCGCTGGTTTTCCAGCGGGCTTTTTTTGCAAGCGCGGGACGCAATTTAGGAATAGCGGGTTCGCACCAAATCGCTCAGGAGAGTCAATGGCGCGTCTGGCATAGCAGTCGCTGTATTGCAACATTCAGCGCGACCACGCCAGCCAGCGAGCTTCTGTGAGTCAATGGTAACGCTTGTATGCGTGACGTAAGAGCCCAGCCTCACTTCGTCGCTTCGGGGACGATCTTTTCCCAGCCCAGCGTGTGCTCGTTCGTATCGAGCCATGCCTTGCGCTCTTTCCAATCGGGCACGATCCGACCGACTAGGTCCCAGAATTCCGGTTCGTGGTTACGGTGTTTCAGGTGGCATATTTCGTGCACGACGGCGTATTCGAGAACCGGTTTTGGCGCGAAGATGAGGTGCCAGTTGAGATTGATCCGCCTGTCTTGCCCGCAACTGCCCCACATGTGCTTCTGGTCCTTGATCACGATGCCGCGCGGCTTCAGGTCATGTCGATCTCCATGACGACGCGCGAATTCTTGAGCATCATCGCGGACGCGGCGTCTCAGCCACAGCCTCAGGGCACTTTCGATGAGACTGTCTGCTGATCCCGGAGCAAGATCGCGCGGCGTCTGGATGCGGAAGCCGTTGCGGAAGCTGATCTCTACGAGCGAACCGTCGAAGGGCTCGATGTGCAATTTTGTCATGCGTCCGCGATAGGGCACCTTGGCTCCGGTCACGAACTGATAGACGCGGGGTTGGGCCCTGGCGCGCACCTCCATATGCTGCAGGGTTTCGATGATCCAGCCACGGCGGCGCTCCAGCACCGCGTTGATCTGCGCATCGGTAGCACTCTCGGGAACGAGCAGCTCGAAAGCCTGCGGTGTGACGCTCAGATTTGCCCTGCTCGCGCGGGCAGAGCGCCGCACCGTATATTCTATTTCGCGCTCGCCAATACGAAAAACGGGCATCTCAGCGTTCCGCGAAATGCTTGAGAGCGTAGGACTCGACCTCCTCAGGGACCTCGCGGAATTTCGGGAGGCCGGCCTCATGGGCCATGAGACGCACTTGCTGGCGGAGGTTCTTGCGTAGGCCATCTTTTTCCCACCAGCCAGCGGGTGCGGATGTGGGGTCGGTATAGAGTTCCTCTAGCCTGACGGCGAGTTCCGCACCCTTCGAGCCCGCCTCGAAGCCATTGAGGATATGCAAAATGCCGTAGGCATCGGCGGATAGACCTGTGTCCACATGCGCCTCGTCCTCTTCGGCAATCTCCTTTGCCAGTTCTTCTGCGGCCTTCAGCTTGTCGGCCCAGCTTAGCTGCGCATTGTCCAGTTTCTGCAGCAACTGACGAAGGCGCTCGGAGAACTTGCCGTATTGATGCGGATTGTCATCGATCCGCTCGGTCACGGTCTTGCGCAGCTCCGTGGTCTTGCGGATGGCCGCCGTCATCAGGTCCTCGTCCGTCTTGTCAGCCGGGTCGAACTCCTCCCAGAACTCCGGATCGGTGATGTGGCGCAGCTTGACGGTGACGCTCAGACCGGTCGCCTCCAGATGCTGCTCCAGCATCTCGCGGATTTTCTCGCTGTAGTTCATCTGGTCAAAGGCCTCGCGATGCTCGAAGCGGCGTGTGCCGAAGATCAGGAAATTCGCCACCCATTTGAGGTCAGCAGTGAAACCCAGAACACTTGGGTCCGGACTGAGCGTCTCATAGAGAGCGATGAAACTGCGTGCCTTCGCCTTGAAGTCGAACCATTTGTCTTCTGTGCCGAGCAGGTCCAGGAACGCATTGTATTCCGCCAGCAGTTCATCTTTGTTGCGGCCTGAGCGCTTCAGCGGTTTCATCAACGCAGCGACAGCCGCATGCGCGGCCCGCAGCTGGTTGCGAAGATCATCTAGGTCGCGCATGGCGTTCTTCACATCATCGGCGCGGTAGGAGGACAGCGCGGCCTCCAGATGACCGGAAACGCCGATATAGTCGACAATCAGCCCGTTGCGCTTCCTCGCATCGGAGACGCGGTTGGTGCGGGCGATGGCCTGCAGCAGACCATGCTCCTTCAGCGGCTTGTCGAGATACATCACGCTTTCGATCGGGCAATCGAAGCCAGTCAGCAGCTTGTCGCAAACGATCAGAAACTGCGGGTCCTCTCCTCTACGGCCAAAGGCCTTCTTCACCAGCTTCTCCGCGCCGGCATCCAGATAGTTCGCTTTGAGCGCGGTGCGGATCGCCTGCTTGTGGGCGTCCTCGCTCGGCTTGCCGTCTTCCTGGTTGATCGAATAGACGCAGGCCGACATGGCTTCCGCGCGGACCAGGGCCTCGTCGGGCTCCATTCCCTCGGCCTCAAGGTCCTCGGCAATGACTCTCGTCAGCGCCTGCTTGTAAAGGATCACCGCCTCACGATCGATGGCGACGAGCTGCGCCTTGAAACCGTCCGGCCGGGCGTAGGCTTTGAAATGCGTCCAAATGTCGTAGGCGATCAGCTCAATCCGGCGCGGGTGCTTGACCAGATCCTCGATCTGCACGCCGCGCGTCTTGATCTCGTTGAGCTTGTCGTCGTCCAGCTCGGCAAACCATGTGTCGAACAGGATATCGATCTTCGCCTCGTCGATATGCCAGTCGGTCTTGCGGCCGGTATAGTAAATCGGCACGGTCGCGCCATCGGCCACCGCGTCATCGATGCCGTATTTGTCGAGATAGCCTTCGCCCGGCACGCCGAAATTCTCATAGGTGTTCTTGTCGTCCTTCTTCACCGGCGTGCCGGTAAAGCCGAAGAAACGGGCGTTGGGCAGCGTAGCGCGTAGATAGGCGCCGAGATCCTTTTCCTGCGTGCGGTGGGCCTCATCCACCATCACGATCCAGTTTTCCGAGTCGGCAATCGCCTCCTTCGAGCCCTGGAACTTGAAGATGGTGGAAAGCGCGGTGTGCCCGTCCTTTCCGCTGCGGATCAGCGCGTGCAAATCCTTGATGCTCTCGATTGCCGTCGGGTTCGGCAGGCCGCAGGCAACAAAGGTGCCGCTGATCTGGCTGTGCAGGTCGACGCGGTCGGTCAGCACCAGAATGTTCGGATTGGTCAGCGCCTCGGACTGGATCGTCCGGTGCGTCTTCAGCTTCAGCGCTGCAAACACCATGGTCAGCGATTTGCCGCTGCCCTGCGTGTGCCAGATCAGCCCCTGCCGGTGCTTGCCCTCAATCACGCGGTCGACGATGCGGTTGACGGCGCGGAACTGCTGGTAGCGGCAGATTTTCTTGATCGTGCCGGTCTCGGTCTTTTCAAACACGACATAATGCGCGATCAGGTCCAGCAGGCGGCGCGGCTCCAGCAGGCACCAGAGGCCCTTGGCCAGCGTGTCGGGAAAATCGGCGTCCGCCTTCGGCCAAGGATCGCGCCATGCGCCGAAATATTTCGAGCCGGAGCCGGTCGCGCCGTAGAGCACCAGCGCCCCGTCGGTGACGATGTTGAAGACATTGGAGAAGAACAGGCGCGGAATGTCCCGCTCATATTGCCTGATCTGCTCGAAGGCCTCGCCGGTCTTGTCCTTCACATTCAGCGGGCTTTTCGCCTCGATGACGACCAGCGGAATGCCGTTCACATAGACCACCACATCGGGCTTGCGCGTATTTTCCGCCTTCACCCTGAGCTGATGGGTCACGGAAAACCGGTTATTGCCGGGGTCAAGAAAATCGATCACCCGCAGCGTCTGGCGCGTTTCCTTGCCGGTCACCTTACGGGCATAATCGCCGCGCAGCACTTCCAGCCAGGCCTCGTTATCGCTGATCGCCGCAAGCTCACCATAGGCAGCCTCGGCAGAGGCGCGGTCGATCCCGTTGATGCGCATCAGCGCGTCGATGAGGTGCGGACGAAACAGAACCTGGTTCTCGCCATCGCGTAGAGCGGAATGTTCCGCAGGGGCGACGAAGCCATAGCCCATGGCTTGCAGATGCTCGATCGTGGGACGCTCGGCGAAATGCCATTCGGGACCTTGGCTCATAAGTGCTTACTCCGCAGCCACGGGCAGAGCATCGGTGACGCGCTTGCGGCCGGTGAGGAGGTCGGACATCAGGGCGGATTTCAAAAGGCTCAACCGCTTCAGGGTGTTCAGTTGCGTCTTGAGGTTCTTTTCAATTTCCAAAGCGATCTTGCTAATCTCGATCTGCTCTTCGAGTGTTGGGTGCGCCACTAAGATGTTCTCGAAAGTGCTTTTATTCACGATCGGCACTGCCTGCTTACCTGAAATCCTCTGTAGGTAGCTCCGAAGCGAGATGCAGGTTTCATAGACAAACAGTGAGACTTCCTCCCTGCAGCATATCGTATTGATTTGCTGATTGGTCATGCATGGTTCATTAAGAATACCCGTCTTTCCAACTGTTGAACCTATGCAAGTCACTGCTACAGCACCTGCCGGCATTACCCGACCCCGACGTGTTCCGTGCTCGCTCACATATCTGCTTGAATCGACGACGATCGCGCGCTCGTCAGAGAGGTCTCCAGGGGTCACAAACGGGGTGTCTCCTCCCCATGCTTCATCGTCCGAGGTGCTCGGTGTCTTTCCCGTGTAGACCTTTCCAAAACGGCTCAGCGGACCGACTTCCCAGCCCTCGGGGATTTCTCCGATCTCCGTCTGCCTGAAGCGTGTGTGGCCAATGCCTCTGCTCAGTAAGCGTTGCAATATGCCTTGCTTGACCTTTCTGGTCTGCTCGATCACCGCCAGCGTTGCAGCAATGGCCTCATCAACCCCGGACAAGATTTCGGCGATGCGGCGTTGCTCTTCGAGAGGGGGAAGCAAAAAAGAGAATGAAGATATAATTGATTTGCTGAGGCTAGCCTGATTAACAGCAGGTCGGCAACTCGATCGAAAATAGCTTCTTGCAGCCTTGTCCCGGAGAACTGAGAGCAAATATTCTGGCAAAATCTTGCTGCGATCCGCTCTCATCAGCATCAAATTCATGCCATGATACAAGACTTCGTCGGAAGAAAATATAGCAGTCTTACCGATATGAGCTGGACTATTTATGTGACTGAAGAATATGTCGCCTCGCTCTACGCGATATTTCGATAATTTTTCGTCCCAAGGGGTGAAGCCAAAGCGGCTGCTGTTAACGAAGCCGTCTGCGATAGTTTCAATTCGCGAAACGGGGGTGTCGCCGCCCACAGATTGATTGCATGAGAAGCCGTTGCGTAGCACGCTCAGAACCGCTCCAAGCTCAGAGCTCGTCCACCCCTCAGGCATCTCACGCGACATAACCAAGCTCCCGCAGAAAGCCCATCATCCGGGCTTCCGCTGCATCTCGCTCAGTCTGAAGTTCGACCAGCTTTTCCACTTCCGCCGCGACATCGACCGCCTCGGCCTGTTCGCCCAGATGAACATAGCGGCTGATATTGAGGTTGAAGGCATTCGCCTCGATTTCGCTTGTCGGGACCACCCGCGCCAGCCGCTCGGCATCGGTAAAATCACCATAGGCCTTTGCCAGCATGGCGACATTTTCCTCCGAGAGATGGTTCTGCGCCTTGCCTTCGACATACTGCTCCGCGCCGTTGACGATCAGGATTTTGCCCTTGCGCTCGGCCGGTTTGGTCTTCCGCAGGATCAGGATGCAGGCCGGAATGCCCGCGCCGTAAAAAAGGTTGGGTGCAAGGCCGATGACGGCTTCGACCAGATCGTCCCGGATCAGCCCCTCGCGAATCTTGCCCTCTGCGCCGCCGCGAAACAGCACGCCATGCGGCAGCACCACGCCGCAGATGCCGTCTTCCTTCAGGCTCGCCACCATATGCTGCACGAAGGCGAGGTCGCCATAGGATTTCGGCGGGCAGCCATAGCGATCGCGGCCATAGGCGTCGCCCTTCGACCAGACCTCGTGGCCCCAGTTTTTCAGCGAGAAGGGCGGGTTGGCCAGCACCCGGTCAAACGTGCGGATGGCCTTCACGCTGTCGCCCGTCAGGTGCTTCGGCTCCAGCAGCGTATCGCCGCGCGCCACCTGGGCGTCGTCGATATCATGCAGGAACAGGTTCATCTGGCAGATGGCCCAGGTGTTGAGGTTCCGCTCCTGGCCGAACAGCGACAGGCTTTTCGGGTTTTTGCCTTGCCGCTCCAAATGATGCACCGCTTCCAGCAGCATGCCGCCCGAGCCGCAGGTCGGGTCATAGATTGACATGCCTTCTTCCGGCTCAAGGCACTCGACGATCAGCCGCACAACCATTTTCGGCGTATAGAACTCGCCGCCCTTCTTGCCGGCATCATCGGCAAATTGCGCGATCAGATATTCATAGGCCTGACCCAGCACATCCGGCTCGACATCGGACTTGCGCAGGCGATAGGTCTCGAAATGCTGAAGCAGCTTTTCCAGCATGGCATCCGGAAAGCGCTCCTTGTTGTTGAAGTCGACATCCTGGAAGACGCCGCGCAGCTTCATGTTCGCGTCTTCAATGGCGCGGAAGGCGGCGTTCAGATGCGTGCCGATATCGGTGGTTTGCTTGCGCACATCCTTCCAGAAATGACCCTGCGGGATATCGAAGCGGTGCTCCTCCGGATCGGCCGCTATCTCCGCGTCGCCATAGCGTGCCAACCGCTCCTCATATTCCTCCTGCCAGACATCCGAGAGGCGTTTAAAGAACAGAAGCCCGAAAATGTAGTGCTTGTAATCGCCGGAATCGATCGATCCCCGCAGGATATCCGCCGCGCGCCAGAGATGGCTCTCCAGCTGCGAAAGGGTCAATGTTGTCACGATATTCATCCCTCACCGATGCTTTGAAAGCCACAATAGCAAAATGAAGCGCCGGGGCAATTTTTCTGGACATGAATGTTCTGGAGATTGCAGAGTGCCACCCTTGCCTGCTGGCACATGTCGGTCAGGCGGCAAGGCTGATTGCGGACGGGACGCTGCATCTCTATCGGTGTGATAGAGAGCGGCAAAGGGTTGTGAAGGCCGGTTAGCTTGTTGGCTTCCGAAGAAGCTGTAAATTGGAAGCCAACAGGATTTGACTGTCAGGGATGAGAGTCAAAAAGGCTTGAGTTCCAAACGGCGATATTTTTGGTAGACAAAGTTATTTGGCTGCCGCATGTTGCAGTCAAACTAATTTGACTCCCGTATTTCATGAAAATAGGAACTCAAAATGGAGCGTTATCCGGGCCTCGATTTCAGCGATGCGGTTGAATATCATTATGATCAATTTCCGCCGAAAAAAATAGAAACCGGGCGGCTGCTCTCACCCATCGCATCGGCTTCCGCCTCGCTCGCGCGTTATGATCAGATGTTGAAAGGCATGCACAACAGCGAAATTTTGCTTGCTCCATTGAGAAATCAGGAAGCTGTCGTCTCGTCACGTATGGAGGGCACCGTCAGCACGCTTGACGAAGTTCTGCGGTATGAAGCGGATCAGGAAGAAAGCGGAGAAGAGCTTGGCGGCAATTATCGGAATGAAGCTATTGAGGTGTTTCTCTATAGCCGCGCTCTAACTGCCGCTCAACGTTCAATGGAGCAAGGGGCTCCCCTATCCAGCTTTCTGGTTCGCAGCGCTCACCGGGTGCTGTTGGGATTTGGACGGGGCGCACATTTGACACCAGGGGATTTCAAGTCCGAACAGAATTATTTAGCAGATCGAGCACGTCGAAAAGTGCAGTTCGTTCCCATGCGCCCTGAACAACTCCCCGATGGTATGGAGCGTCTTTTCGCATTCATTGAAGATGATAGCTGGCAAATACTAATCAAAACGGCAATCGCACATTTGGAGTTTGAAGCCTTACACCCTTTCAAGGATGGAAACGGTCGAATTGGACGCATGCTGATCACGCTCATGCTATGGCAAAGTCGCGCGATTTCAGCGCCACATTTTTATATCAGTAGCTATTTTGAAGATAGGCGTGATGAATATATCGACCGGATGCGCGAAGTGTCTCGTTCAGGAGCGTGGACCGAGTGGATCGTATTTTTTCTGGAGGCTCTGGAGGCTCAGGCACAAAAAAACCTAGCTACAGCGGAACGGATCCGCGACCTTTATGAAGAGTTAAAAAAAGAGTTTCCCCAATTGCTCTCGTCTCAGTGGAGCACTGCAGCCCTGGACTTCTTGTTTTCCCGTCCGGTTTTCCGCAATAACGTGTTTACGAGCAAATCCGGAATTCCCGAGACCACTGCGCATCGCTTCACTCGCATTTTAGTTGAGAAGCAGCTTGTTCGAACACTTGAACCTTCAGCTGGACGACGCCCAGCGCTATATAGCTTCGAACCATTGCTGAAGATAGTGCGAGACTAAGGTGGAGGACGGCACACCCCGGCCACACGAAACCGGTGCCGCTGCCTCAATCTGCAAGACAAGCCTTTGCCCGCTAAGAGACACCCCGCGTTCAAACGCAGACCACGGCACTTTATGGAGAGGTGGCAGAGTGGTCGAATGCACCGCACTCGAAATGCGGCATACGGGCAACCGTATCGAGGGTTCGAATTCCTCCCTCGCCGCCAGAAAATCTTTTAAATTCAGATATTTATTTCTTTCGCGGCGCCGGCTTCAACTCGTGCGACTGCTTGAGGCCTGTGTGGGAATGATCGAGGGCCACGCTTGCGGCACTTTCCCGTCGCCGAGGGGCGTGTCGGCATCTCCCGGCGGCGGCTGGGAAACATTGCGAGGCCTTCAGCAGCGAAATTCCCCTAACGCAATGATACTTAAAGAAGTTCTATGAATCGGGCGGAAAACAACGCGATCGCTCCGAATTGACTCTTTACAGCCTCCGATAAAACAGCAATGATCCAATTGGTATTCTAATGGTATTGTTGAAGGGCTGATTTTTGGCGCGTCTATCACTCAAGGGTATCGTCAAGCGCTTCAAGGAAACGGAAGTGCTGCACGGGATCGATCTGGAGATCGGGGACCGTGAACTCATCATCTTTGTCGGACCGTCCGGCTGCGGAAAATCGACGCTGCTGCGGCTGATTGCGGGGCTTGATCCGATTACCGGCGGCACGCTTTCGATCAATGACAAGGTCATGAACGACGTAGCGCCCTCGAAGCGCGGGGCTGCCATGGTGTTTCAATCCTATGCGCTTTATCCGCATATGGATGTCTATGAGAACATGGCGTTCGGCGCGCGGTTGATGGGGCTTTCGAAGGATGAAATCGCCTCGCGCATTGCCGAAGTAACCCGGATGCTGAGGCTTGAGGACTATCTGAAACGCAAGCCGCGCCAGCTTTCCGGCGGGCAGCGCCAGCGCGTGGCCATCGCCCGCGCCATGGTGCGCAAGCCTGACGTTTTTCTGCTCGATGAACCGCTTTCAAATCTCGATGCCGCCCTTCGCGCCGACGTGCGCCTCGAGATTGCGCGCCTGCACCGCGATATCGGCGGCACGATGATCTATGTGACCCATGACCAGGTCGAGGCGATGACGCTGGCCGACCGGATCGTGGTGATGAACAATGGCTATATCGAACAGGTCGGCAGCCCCCGCGAACTGTTCGAAACGCCGGCCAACACCTTTGTGGCGACGTTCATCGGGTCGCCGAAGATGTCGCTTCTCGATGTCGACAGCACTGCTGGGAAACTTGCGATAGCGGGCACCGGCGCGATACGGGGCCCGGCCGGCATCGCGGAGGGCGCGCTCACCATCGGCGCCCGCCCGGACGGTCTTTCCGTTGTGGCGGGGCACGCCGGCGAAGGCTTTGCCGGCTCGGTGATCTATACCGAATATCTCGGCGACGATTCATATGTTTACGTTCGGCTGACAAGCGGCGAGCAGGTCACCATCAGGGTGCCGCCGACCGTCTTCTTCGATGCCGACGACGACGTCACCGTGCAGGCGCAGGCAGATGCGCTTCACGTCTTTGACAGGGCGAGCGGCCAGCGTGTTTGATAACGGCTTTACCGCTTGTCATCGGTAATTCAGGGGAACGGAACAAAAGGAGCAATCTGATGACACCCTTTGCCAAGACTTTTCTGGTGGCCACGGCCGTCGCCGGCATGACCGCGCCGGCCTTCGCCGAAGACATTTCCTTCTGGGGCTGGCGCGTGGAGGACGTGCCGCAATACGAAGAATTCATCGAGACGTTCGAGGCGGAAAACCCCGACATCAATGTCAATATCAGAATGATCGAAGCCGTCAATTACGGCACCATCCTGTCGACCGCGCTTGCGGGCGAGGCCGGTCCGGACGCGATGATGGTGCGCGCCTACGGCTCCTTCGAGAGCGTGGCATCCGGCGGTTATCTCATGCCGCTTTCGGAAGAAAACGTGCCGGCGCTGAAGGATTTCCCGGCCGATGCGCTGAAGGCGGAAACCCTGCGCGCAGACAACACCGTCTACGCCATTCCCTTCGCCTCGCAGACGATGATGGTGCTCTACAACAAGGATGTGTTCGCCGAGCTTGGTCTAGAGCCGCCGAAGACCTGGGACGATATGAAAGCGGCCGCCGAAGCGCTTCAGGAAGCCGGTCTCTACGCCTTTGCCAATGGCACGGCGGACGCATGGCAGAACGAGGTCATCACCTTCGGCCTCGGTTCATCGACCATGGGCAAGGCCTTTTACGACGATGTGATGAGCGGCGATGCCGATTTCACCGATCCGCGCTTCGTCGATGCGCTGACCCGCATCAAGGATATGAGCCAGTATTTCCCCGACGGCTTCATCGGGCTGGATTACGCCTCTTCGCAGCAGCTGTTTGCGACGGGCATGGCCGGCATGTTCGTCGGCGGTTCCTATGAAATCGCAGCCATGAAGGGCATGAACCCCGATATCAATATCGGCGCCATTCCCGCACCCGTGGTCAATGAGGGCGATGAAGGCCTTGTCGCCGTGTTCTATGACGGCGGCTATGCCGGCAATGCGGCGACCGAGCACAAGGATGCGGTGCTGAAATTCCTGAACTTCCTCGCCTCCAGGGAATTCGGCCAGGCCTTTGCCAACGAGCTCTCCAACATCTCGCCGATCCCGGGCGTCACCTTCGACAACCCCGATCTTGAGGCCGTTGCCGAACTGAACAAGACCTCGATGCCTTACATGATGCTGGTGAATTTCCGCTTCGACCAGCCCTCGGGCTCGACGCTGGTTCAGGAAAACGTCCAGAAGATGATGGCCGGCGAGGCAACGCCTGAAGAGGTCGGCGCAACCGTGACCGAGGGCCTGTCGAAATACTACGAGCCCTTCCAGAAAAACTGATTTCTCGACGTTTGGGAGCCGGCCTTTCAAGGCCGGCTCGCTCTGATCAAGACGGAAGCGAATGCAATGAACCGCCTGATGCCGACGCCACGTGGCCTTTGGATCACCTGCCTGATCCTGCCCGCTCTTGCGGTGATGCTGCTCTTTGTCGCCTACCCGATCGTTTCGGCGCTGGCCTACGCCTTCTATCACTGGAACGGCATGGCGCGAGGCGAGTTTGTCGGCTTCCAGAATTTCTACGATGTGCTGTTTACCGAACCGTATAAATCGACGGTTCAAAACGCCTTCATCAACAATGTCATCGTCTTTATCACGCTGATGGTGGTGCAAAACGGCGCTGCCTTCATTCTCGCCTATGCGCTGTGGCGCGAGTTTCCGCTGGCCCGGTTCCATCGCATCGCCGTGTTCTTGCCGGTTGTGCTGTCGACCGTGATTGTCGGCTATTTGTGGAAACTGTTCCTCAACCCGCTGTTCGGCATCGTCAACCAGACGCTGAAAGCGGTCGGCCTCGCCGGTCTGGCGCAGCCATGGCTCGGCCAGTCCGATACGGCGCTTGCCTCGCTCATTCTGGTCAACGCCTGGCACTGGGTCGGCTTTCCGACACTGATTTTCCTGGCCGCCATGCAGCGCATTCCTGGCGAAATCTACGATGCCGTGCGCATGGAGACCGAAAGCGAGTGGGTGAAGATCCGGAAAATCATCTGGCCGCTGGTGGCGCCGGCAGCGACCATCGTTTTCGTGCTGCAATTCATCGGGTCGTTCAACTGGTTCGAACTGCCCTATGTGATGGAGGGCATGAGCGGCTCGCCCTACGGCAATACCGATGTGCTGGCGCTCTATTTCTACCGCCTCGCCTTCGGCAATCCCGGCGCCGGAAGCTCGGACTTCGGCCACGGCTCGGCGCTGGCAGCGCTCGTCTTCATCTTTATCACGGTGTTTGCCACCGCCATGACGCTTTACCTGCGCCGCCGGGAGATTGAGCTTTGAGCGATACGACCTATACCGACCGCTCCGGCCTGATGCGCACATTCGGGCGCGATGGATTGCTGCAGATCCTGCTGATCGCCAATACCTTCATCATGATCGCGCCGATCGTCATCATGGTGTTTTCGGCCTTCAAGCCGTCAATGGCGATCTTCCGACAGCCCTTCGCGATTCCCGATTTCACCGATCTGTCGAACTTCGAGGCGATCTGGACCGAGACCCATTTCGTCCGCTATTTCTTCAACTCGCTGCTGATCACCGGCTCGTCCATCCTTGCCATTCTGGTGCTGGGGTCGATGGCGGCCTATGCGCTGGGGCGCTATAATTTCAAGGGCTCCAGCTTTCTGCTGCTGTTCTTCCTGGCCGGCCTGACCCTGCCGCTGAAGCTCGCCGTCATCCCGCTTTTCGTGCTGATGCGCAAGATGGGCCTGCTCGACAGCCAGCTGTCGCTGATCCTCATCTATATCGCCATGGGCCTGCCCTCGACCGTGTTCATCATGACCGGTTTCATCCGCTCGCTGCCCGGCGAGCTGGAAGATGCCGCGCGCATGGACGGCGCGTCGGAAGCGCGGATCATGTGGTCGGTCATGCTGCCGCTGGCGCGACCCGCCATGGTGATCGCCGCGATTCACAATCTCGTGCCGATCTGGAACGATTTCTTCTTCCCGCTGATCTTCATCCAGAACGATCTTCTGAAAACCCTGCCGCAGGGACTGACAAGCTTCATGGGAGAATACACCACCAATTGGGGCGTGCTGTTTGCCGGGCTGACCTTTGCCGCAGCCCCCATCACGCTGCTCTACATCATCCTGTCCCGCCAGTTCATCAATGGCATGACCTCGGGCGCGATCAAGTGACGCTGAAGCTGAAGAAAGGCGGGCTGGTGGTTTCCTGCCAGGCCCGCGCGGACAACCCGCTCCACGGCGCGTATTTCATGGGCGCGATGGCGCTCGCTGCGCGCGACGGCGGCGCATCCGCCATCCGCGCAAACGGCGTTGCAGACGTGCGGGCCGTCAAGGAAGCGGGCCTGCCCGTCATCGGCATCGACAAGCAGTTTTCGGATGCCGTGCCCGTCTATATCACGCCAACGCTTGCAGCCTGCGATGCGCTTGCCGAGGCCGGAGCCGATATTATCGGCATTGACGCCACGCCGCGCCCGCGCCGGGGCGACCAACCGGCAAAGCTCATTCGCCACATTACCGAAACGCTTGGCCTCGAGGCCTTCTGCGATATCGCAACATCCGACGAAGGGGCGGCCGCCGCAGATATGGGCGCAACCTATGTGGCGACAACGCTTTCCGGCTATACGGATTATACGGCCCGCACCGACGACATGCCGGACTACGCCCTGATCGAGGCGCTGGTCGCCCGCATCAAAACGCCGGTGGTGGCGGAGGGCCGGTTCTCGACGCCCGAACGCGCGCGCCGCGCGCTGGATTGCGGCGCTTATGCCGTCGTTGTCGGTACGGCGATTACCAATCCGCGCGAGATCACCCGCGGTTTTGTCAGGCAGATCGAGGGCTGATACCAAGAGTCGATGATTAGGACCCATATGATGCGCGCTGGAATGGCCATCCGAGTAGGAAAATACCGCAGAGCGATGCCGGAGCATCGCGCGAGGATTTTGACGCCCTCGGTGGCCATTCCAGCCGCACCCTTTCAGGGCCGGGCGCTTTTGAAAGCCCGCGTCGTTGAAAGTCCTCGCCGTAGCTATGGCTACGACTGCGGCTCTCGCCTAGCTGGCTTTCAAAATCGCTCCGGTCATATGGGTTCTAATCATCAACTCTTGGTATGAGGCCATGGACAGCTATTTCCTCGGCGGCGATATCGGCGGAACGGCATCGCGGTTTGTCCTTTGCGATCAGGCGGGAACGATCGTTCAGCGGGGGGCTGCGGCCGGCGCCACCGGCCACACCTTCAACGCCGAATCCCGCGCGACGCTTGAGAAAAGCATCGCCGCGATTGCCGCGCAGATCACCAAGCCGGTGGATTCGGCCGTCTTTGGCCTCACCGGCTATGGCCCGCGCGCGCGCAGCGATATCGAGGACATGCTGATTGCCGCGCTGAAGCTGACGCGGGCGAAGATTTTCATTTCCGACGATATCGAGCTTGCCTACCGCAGCCTGTTTGCGCTGGGAGAAGGCCACCTCGTTTCCGCCGGAACGGGATCGATTGCCGTTCACCTCGACAGCGAGGGCAGGCTTTTCCGCATTGGCGGGCGCGGCATCCTGATCGATGATGCGGGCTCCGGCGGCTGGATCGGCCTTGCTGCCGTGCGCGCGCTCTACCGCCGGCTCGACGAGGAGGGCGCGCCGGGCGATATGCAACTGCTCGCCGATGCGCTTTATGCCGCCGTCGGCTCTGACGACTGGTCGGATATGCGGGCCTATATCTATGCCGGCGACCGCGGGCGCATCGGCGCGCTCGCGCGTCCTGTTGCCGACGCAGCGGAGGCCGGCGACGCGTGCGCAAACGCGCTTCTGCGTGAGGCCGGCGCTGAACTCGCCCGCCTTGGCAACATCCTGATTGCCCGCAACGGCAACCACCCCGTCGCCTTTGTCGGCGGCGTGCTGAAGCTGCATCCCGTCATCGCCGAAACGATCCGCCAGAGGCTTGCCGGCGAGGCGCGCTTTCCCGTCCTCGATCAGGCAGAAGGCGCCGCCCGGCTCGCCCTTTCCTATTTTCACCCTGCATCTTCAGGACCTTCCGCCTGAATTCGACCATCGAAACTGCCTCCCGGACATGTTTGCGACCCGCTGTCTTGGCCAGATTTCTCCTCCGTCGTTTCGGGCCGATGGGACGGATTGCCTTTTGATCCGGAAGCTTTCGTTTCGGGGGTGTGGCGATTGAATAGCTGAATAACCCCGCGTCGTAGACGCCCTCGGTTTAGATTCTGTGCTGTCGTTCGAACGCGACGGGGTCGCGCGTCACTTCGAGGTCCTGATCGATCATCTCGGCGAGGACGGCGTCGCGCTCGGCTCGGATCTCGACGGCGCGATCGTGCCCAAGGCCGTTGGCGACGTATCGGGCGCGCATCGTATATTCCAAGCCCGCTCGGACCGGGGCTTCGGAGACGCTCTCGTCAGAAAACTCGCGGGCGAGAACTGGCTTGGGCGGGTGTCCGCGGATATTGCGATACGGATACGGCGAGCCGCCGACGCGCTGGGCTATGCGCCAAGTTTGTCGGCGTGCGACTGGTGAGGTTCATTGCCGGGCGGGCTTCGTGTTATGATTCGGCAGGAAGGGTCTTTTGGTTCTGCCGAACGGGTAGGTTCGCGGACATTGAGATCAGGCCCTGTTTATTGAAGTTCAGGCGTACGGAAGGCTGTCCATGTTCTCGCGTTCTACAATCCGAGCCACGGTCGACAACCTCCAGGCGGTTTTGAATGCCATGCCGCTGCCCGTGATCATGAAGGACCGCAATCATCGGGTCGTGGTTGCAAATGATGCCGCCTGCGTGTTTTTCGGGACGCCGCAGGAGGCCTTGCTCGGCTCGTTGGATGAGCAATTACCGGAGGACCAGCGCGCTGTCTTCTGGAAGGTCGACAATCAGGTGTTCGAGACCGGTGAGCCGAACGAGAATGAAGAGGTCGTCACCGACGCCAAGGGCGACGTGCATGTGATCGTGACCCGCAAGCGGCTTGTCGAACTCGACACGGCCGATGGCAGGGAGCCTTTCATCCTGGCCATTCTCTCGGATGTCACTAAGATTCGGGAGGCCGAGGCGCGGGCCGCCTATCTTGCCGAGCATGACCCGCTGACGGGTCTTTCAAACCGCAACCGCCTTACGGATACGCTCGCCGAGGCCGTCGCCGCTTCCGGGCGCTCGCAGGCCAAGGTCGGGCTTCTGCTTCTGGATCTTGACGGGTTCAAGCAGGTCAATGACCGATATGGTCACGTCGCCGGCGACGAGCTTCTTCGGGTGGTGGCCCGGCGGCTGTCCGGTCATGTCCGGTCCGGCGACACGGTGTCGCGGATCGGGGGGCGACGAATTCTGCGTCGTCCAGATGGGCGTCCAGCAACCGTCCGGCGCCTTCACGCTGGCCAAGCGCCTCATCCGCGCGCTCGAAGAACCGGTTCTCGTGGGGCAGACGCGCGTCTCCGTCTCGGTTTCCATCGGAATTGCGCTGTTTCCGGATGATGCGTCGGGCATGGACGAACTCTATAACAACGCCGACATGGCGCTCTATGCGGTCAAGCGGTCGGGCGGGAGCAGCTATCTTCGTTTCGACCATTCTGCAGAAGGACAGGTTTGGCAGGAATGGGACGTGGAAAAGGAGCTGCGCGCGGCGATCACCCATGGCGATATCGCGCTTGCCTATCAGCCCCTGTGCGACGGCATGGATTCGGTTGTCGTCGGATATGAAGCGCTCGCCCGGTGGACGCATCCCGAAAGAGGAGAGATTTCTCCGGACATCTTCATCCCGGTTGCCGAGAGAACCGGCATCATTCGCAGGCTTGGCGCCTGGATTTTGGAGACCGCGTGCCGTGAAGCGGCGGTGTGGCCGGACCATGTGCGCGTCTCCGTGAATGTCTCCTCGACCCAGCTTGAGGACGGGCACCTGGCCGGAACGGTCCGGCATGCGCTTGCCGTCTCCGGGCTTGCGCCCCGCCGCCTCGAACTGGAGATCAAGGAATCGGCTCTGATCGGCGCGACCGAGATGGTCGCGCAGACCTTTTCGCAATTGAAGGAGATCGGCGTTCTGCTGGCGCTGGATGATTTCGGCGCCGGAACCTCATCGATATCCAGCATTCAGCGCATGCCGTTCGACCGGATCAAGATCGACCGCAGTTTTGTCTCAAATCTGGATTCCGATGCCCGCTCGGTCGCGATCATCCGCGCGATTCTCGCGATCGGAAAGGAACTCAACCTGTCGGTCACGGCCGAAGGGGTGGAACACGAGAGCCAGCGCGTCGCCCTCAGGCACATGGGATGTCCCGAACTTCAGGGCTTCTCCTCGGACGGCCGGAGCCGCCTTCAAGGGTGAACGAACGCGTCGCGAAGGCAAGCGGGACGAAGGACGCGACATAGTGAACGCTCAGGGAGGCCGATGACCGCCATCTGAGGGACAAATGGATGACGCCGCCGATCGACGCAGCAGACAGCTCCCGCTAAATGGGGCTGTTCTTCCGCCTGCGCTGGATGCGGCATCACGCGCCTGACTTGCTGCCCCGCCCGCTGAAATAGGGCAGGGCGAACAGATAGAGGCCGGTGATCAGCATCAGGAACAAGGGGAGCAAGGGCAGGAAATACACCCATTCGGCGGGTTCCTTGCCGAACCCCTGGGCACCGAAGATGCCGATCACGATCAGGGTGAAAACGATCGACAGCCAGCGATGACATTGTCTTATCAGCTTGCTCCAGTTCAATTGTACCTCCTTACATGTTCGTTAGATGCGAAAAGGGCACGGGCGCGAGAGATCACGAGACATTTCGTGCCACGGCGGCGCGGATGAGCGCCGACAGCGCCTTTTCGTCGATCACGTCGCCCTTGCGGAAATCGATGGCCCGCCGAACATTGCCGTCGAGACTGGCATTGAACAGTCCGGTCGGGTCGGGCAGGGACGCGCCCTTGGCGAAGGTCATCTTGACCTTGTCCTTGTAGGTCTCGCCGGTGCAGATCATGCCGTCGCGATACCAGGTCGGGACGCCGCGCCATTTCCATGCCTCGACGATATCGGGCGCGGCCTCCTTGATCAGATCCCTGATGCGGGAGAGCGTTTCGCCCCGCCAGTCGCCCAGTTCCTCGATCCTTTCATCGATCTTCTGCGATGGGTTTGTCTCCTGTTGCGCATTCGTCATAGCCATGGTCCTCTTGTCTCTCGGTTCCGTGGTGCATGGCCCGCGCGCCTCAATCGATCTCGGCCAGTACCTGCTCCAGCCTGTCGAAGAAGCGCGGCCAGCCCATTTTCGCGCCGCCATAATAGTTCGGCTGATCCGTCCGGAAGCCGGTCTGCTCCATGCTCAGGCGCGTTCCCGTGCCGGTCGGCGTGAGGGTCCACCTGACCACAGAGCGCAGATCGCCGGCATCCCAGCTGTATTCCAGAGCCTTGTGTTCCTCGACCGCCCGAACCTCGCAGGCGACCTCGCCCCAATCCGCGCTGAATCCGAAGCGATGCCCCACTTCAGGCGTGAAGGCGGTCTTCATCAGCCATTCCCCGATCAGGTGGGATTGGGTGAGGGCGCGCCAGATCTTCTCCGGCGGGTGCGGCAGGTCGCGTTCGACGACAACGGTGCGGGTCTCGGTCAATTGTCCATCCTCTTCAGCAGGTCTTCGAGGTCGTCGAAGCGGCGCTCCCAGAAGCGTGCCATCCGTTCCGTCCAGTCCCTCAACGGCGCCAGGGCTTCAAGTTGCGGGCTGTAATGTGTCTGGCGGCCATCCTGCCGGTCGACGACGAGCCCGGCGCGCTTGAGCACGCCGAGATGTTTGGAGACGGCCGGCTGGGAAATCCCGGCGTGTTCCGTCAGCGCTTTGACCGTCTGATCCCCTTCGCGACACAGGCGCTCGAAGATCGCCCGGCGTGTCGGGTCCGCCAGGGTTTTGAACAGGTCGTCATGGGGTTGGGTCAACGGCAATTCATAGCTCTCCGGTTATGATTCATAGATAACCAATGAGTTATGAATTTTCAAGCAAAAAAGTGGGCATCAAATGGGGCCTGATCATCGATCCACGGTCTCAGTCGCGGCGGGGGTGCGTGGAATGCGTTCAGTCTGACGGGCGGGCGCGCCAATCGCTGGCACAGCCCCGATACTGCGCGCTCGGTCGCCTTTACCGGTTTCGCCGACAGCCTATCCGTCTCCTGCAACGCCAATACATTCCAGGCGTGGGGCGAGGCAGCCTACAGGTTCGAGACGGGCGCGGCCCGATACCAGCCCTTCGCTAACCTATGCCACGGCGGGCATTGTGCCACGGCGGGCATTGCTCAGGGCCTTGAGACCAGACACATCCTCGGCGTCACCGGCGACCACAATCCGATCCCGCCCAGGGATGGGATGATGCGCAAGTCGAAATACGTCTACGAGCCGGAAGTCGATGGCTATCGCTGCCCGAAGGCCAGTTGCTCGCCTATGCCACCCCCCGACCGCAATGGCCCTGACGAAGGCGCCAAAACACATGGGCTTGAGAAAACAAGGACTGTCTTGTCTCAATCAGAAAAGCTTCAGAAAAAAGCCGAGAATCGTTTTCAAACACAAAACTGAAAACCCGCCGAAAAATCGACGGGTTTGTCAGCAATCTGAGCCCGGCGCTTGGCCGGGCTTCTAAGGTCTTGTTCGGCGTCTGCCTTACTTGGTGGCGCCTTCGTAGAGTTCGGCGACGTAGTCCCAGTTGATGAGATTGTCGACGAAGGCTTCCAGATATTTCGGGCGGGCGTTTCGGTAGTCGATGTAGTAGGAGTGCTCCCACACGTCGACGCCGAGGATCGGCTTGGCGCCGTGGACCACAGGGTTTTCGCCGTTCGGGGTCTTCATGATTTCAAGCTTGCCGTCCTTGACCGCGACCCAGGCCCAGCCCGAGCCGAACTGGCCTACGCCGGCGGCAATGAAATCGGCCTTGAACTTGTCGAAGCCGCCAAGATCGGAGGAAATCGCGCTTTCGAGCGCGCCCGGCAGCTTGGTGCCGCCGCCATCCTTTTTCATCCACTTCCAGAAATGCATGTGGTTGAAGTGCTGGGCGGCATTGTTGAAGAGCGGCTGGTTGGAGCCGTAGGCCTTGACCATGACATCCTCGACGGAAAGACCGCCAAGACCCGCTTCTTCCGCCAGCTTGTTGCCGGTGGTCACATAGGTGTTGTGGTGCTTGTCGTGGTGGAATTCGAGCGTCTCGGCCGACATGTAGGGGGCGAGCGCGTCATAGGCGTAAGGCAGATCGGGCAGTTCAAAAGCCATGTTCAATACTCCTCAGTTAATAAATTGACGCTTGCGGGTTACATAGGAAGCCCTTCCCGGAAGGGCAACCGTCAGGCCCGGAAATATCCGGGCAAATTGCCGGAAGGAAAGGGCGTTCGGCGGCATTCCGGTACGCCCTTGCCCCGGCGGAAGGTCCGCCGGCCGGTCTATCCTAGCCCTCCGGCAGCTTGTAGGCGAGGATATAATCGCCCGTCTCGGTGCCGACCGAGCCATGGCCGCCGGCGACGATCAGCACATATTGGGTCCCGTCCGCGGTCTCGTAGGTCATCGGTGTCGCCTGGCCGCCGGCGGGGAGGCGAGCCTCCCAGAGCTGTTCGCCGGTGGTCACGTCATAGCCTCGGATGTAATTGTCCATGGTCGCGCCGAGGAAGGCGACGCCGCCCTTGGTCATGATCGGGCCGCCAATGCCGGGAACGCCCATCTTGATCTTCAGCGGCAGCGGCGTCATGTCCTGGATCGTGCCGTTCTTGTGCTTCCAGACGATCTCGCCGGTGGTGAGATCCGCGCCCGCCACATAGCCCCATGGCGGCGCCTGACAGGGCACGCCGAGCGGGCCGAGCAGGGTGGAGAAGGAAACGGCATAGTCGGCGCCATTGTTGGAATTGATGCCCTGGGTGGCCACCCCCGGCGTCGATTTCGGCACCAGCGTCGAGGTGTAGGCCATGTAGACCGGCATGGCGAACATCACCTGCCGCTCCGGATCGACGGCGACCGAGCCCCAATTGAGCGTGCCGAAATTGCCGGGATAGACGATCGTCCCATTGACGGAAGGCGGCGTGTAGCGGCCCTCGTAATTATACTGCTTCAGCTTGATGCGGCAGACGAGCTGATCGAGCAGGCTTGCCCCCCACATATCCTTGCCCTCAAGCTTCGGCGGGTTGAAGGAAAGCGCCGAAACGGGCTGGGTCAGCGACAGGTTCTCGCCTTCAAGCCCGCCCTCTTGAGGTGCGGCAACCTCCTTCACGGGGAGGATCGGCTCGCCCATTTCGCGGTTCAGCACGAAGACCTCGCCCTGTTTGGTCGCCTGCACCAGCGCCGGCACGCTCTCGCCGTTAATCGTCAGGTCGAGAAGGGCGGGCTGGGCCGGGACGTCCATGTCCCAGAGGTCATGGTGGACGCCCTGGAAATTCCAGACGGGCTCGCCGGTCTCGGCATCGAGAGCCACAACGGAAGACGAGTATTTCTCGACCGCGGGCGAGCGGTTGAGACCGATCTGGTCCGGCGTGCGGTTGCCGATCGGGGCGTAGATCAGGCCAAGCTCGCTGTCGCCGGACATGACCGACCAGCTGTTCGGCGAGTTCTTGGTATAGGTTTCGTCCGGGCCGAGCGGTTCGGTTTGCTCCGGATTGCCGGTATCGAAGTTCCAGATCAGTTCGCCGGTGTCGATATCATAGGCGCGGATCACGCCGGACGGGCTGTCGGTCGAGTAATTGTCGTTGACCGAGCCGCCGACCACGATCTTGCCGTTTATCGCCAGCGGCGGCGATGTCGAGTAATAGTAGCCCTGCGTCTTGTAAGGCATGTTTCTCTGAAGTTGCAGTGTGCCGTTGTCGGCAAAATCCTCGCAGATCGTCCCGTCTTCGGCATTGAGCGCGATCAGGCGGGCATCCGACGTCGGCAGGTAGACGCGGGTCTTGCAGCGCTCGCCTTCGGCAATGTCGGGGTCGTCGTAATAGGTCACGCCCCGGCAGGTCTGGTGCTGGCGATTGCCGTCGACCGGTACCTTCGGATCGAACTTCCATTTCTCCTCGCCGGTCTTCGCATCAAACGCCATCGCCCAGCTGTGCGGGGTGCAGACATAGAGCGTGTCGTCGACCATCAGCGGGGTATTTTCGTAGGTGGTCTCGACCACGTCGTTGGGCCCCATCATGTCGCCGGTCTGGATCTGCCAGGCAAGCTCCAGGTCGCCGACATTGTCCGGCGTGATCTGGTCGAGCGGCGACCAGCGCTGGCCCCTTTCGGTGCGGCCATAGCCATGCCATTCACCGTCGGGAACGGCATCGGCCGTTTCGGCGCTGGCGGTGCGGGCGCCGGGTAGAGACCCTTCGATCGCATGCGGGTCGGTAAACAGCGAGATGACCGCGACGACCATCGACACGAGAACTGCGGCAACCAGCGGCCACGGTCCGGCGCGGGCGGGTTTGTCTTTTTCCGGAAAGCCGTATTCATCGCGCAGGATCGGCCGGCGCACCCATGGCAGAAGCAGCCACAGGCCAAGCAACACCACGAGGCCGCCGCGCGCGCCGAGCTGCCACCAGTCGAAACCGACCTCCAGAAGCGCCCAGACAAGCGTTACCAATATGGTTGCGGCGTAGACCCAGTAAGCAAGCGCGGAGCGGGTAAACACAAAAAAGGCGGTCGCCAGAAATGCGGCGCCCGCAATCAAGTAAAACCAGCTGCCGCCGAGCGTGATCAGCCAGATACCGCCGCCGCCCAGAAACAGGCCGATCGCGGCGAAGATGAATGTCGTCAGAATAATCATTTGAAAGGGCCCCCGTAGACGCGTGTCTCATGCGGATGGCGCCGGCGTCATCCGCGGACATGGAAAGTCGGCCCCGTTCCGGGACGGACCTGAAGGCATAACGACGCGTGCGGCGGAATGTTCCTGACGACCTCGTTTCGAAGATCAGGGCAGCAGCCGGCCCTTTCTGGCGGAGGCTTCCAGGCGTTTGATATCGTTCTCGAAATCAAGCATCTTCCGGGCGCGTTCCAGTGCCTGGGCGGAGTAGCCGCGCGCATGCTCGCCATAGCCGGCAAAGGGCAGCAGCGACAGCGATTCAAAGGCATGCTGCAGCCGCAGGCCCACCTCCACCTTGTCCGCGCCGTCGCGGGAAATGCCCGTGAACGCCGCATCGAAGAAATCGTCGGTTTCGATGGCGGGAATGAAGACGCGACCGTGGTGCACGTCCGCTTTGGCCTTTTTACCCGAGGCCATGATGCGCACGAGATTGCCGATTACGTCGATCGCCGTGCCCGGATCGTTGATGCCGGGCGAGAGCGCCCGCATGGCGATCTGGGAGAGCACCGTCAACCCGTAAAGCGGGTCCTGGTCGTAGCTGCGGGCATTGCCGATGGTAAAGGCGCCGCGCAGGGTTTCCCGCGTCTCCTCATCGATCGCGCCGCCGTCGGGAAGCGCGATTCCGGCGATATGGCGTCCCGGCGTCACGAAGGCTCCGGGACGCTCGAATACGTGGATATTCGCCTCGAGCCGATCCGCGATATCATCGAGCGCCGGGACATCGATAAACCGCAGATAGCCGATCTGGTCGTGTTCGATCATCACAAGCCCGTGGGGAATGGGCCCTTCCTGCGGGTGGGCATGTAGATAGGGCGCCCGGCGATAATTCTCCATTGAGGGGCAAGCGGCCGATTCCACCTGCGAGATCGTTTTCGTGACCTGGCCGAGATGCCCGAGATAGTTGATCCAGCGCAGCAGCGTCACCACGATCAGCACGATGACCACGATGGTGACGAGGAACAGGATCATCCGGCCGCCGCCGCCATAGAGCGAAGTGTTGAGCGCGATCAGGCCGACAAGGCTGAAGATGAAGGCGCCGAGGAAGGTCGAAAGCGCCGACTGGGCAATCCGGTCCTGCAACAGCGTGCCGACGGCGCGCGGCGTGGCGTTGCTGGCGGCCGCCGTCGAGGCCTGCACCAGCGTGTTCAGCGAGAACACCAGCACGGAAAGCATGCTGGAGGCGATGATGGTCAGCAGGCTGTTGACCGCGCTACGGCCGATAATGTCCTGAAGACTGTCGGGGATGAGGGGATCGGCCATAATGCCGAGCAGGGCGGTCATGATGGCGGCGACGCAATAGAGTGATGCGACAAACCACACCTGGCGCATTGCCTGGAGCGCCATCCACCAGGTCTTTGACATCTCGAATTTCATTCAGTTCTGCCCCTTCCAGCCATGACATGAAACGTGCGGCGGAGCCTCTCGGTTCCGCCGGGGGCAGATGCCGGAGCCTGCCGGCCCTCAGCGCTCCGCCTTGCCCGCAACCTTCAGCGCGAAGGCATATTCCAGCGCCTTTTCTTCCAGCCTCTGGAACCGGCCGGATGCGCCGCCATGGCCCGCGTCCATATTGGTTCTGAGCAGGACCGGCGCCGTGCCGGTGGTGGTCTCGCGCAGCTTCGCCACCCATTTCGCCGGTTCCCAATAGGTCACGCGCGGATCGGTGAGCCCGGCGAGCGCCAGAATGGCGGGATAGGGCTTCGCCGCGACATTGTCATAGGGGCTGTAGCTGGAGATATAGTCATAGGCCTCCTCGGAGGCGATCGGGTTGCCCCATTCGTTCCATTCCGGCGGGGTAAGCGGCAGCGTGTCGTCCAGCATCGTTGTCAGCACATCGACGAAGGGAACGGCGGCGATGATGCCGGCGAATTTCTCCGGTGCCATGTTGGCGACCGCGCCCATCAGCATGCCGCCGGCGGAACCGCCTTCGGCGACGATATTGCCGTGGCTGGTGAAGCCCTCGGCCACCAGCGCGTCGGCGGCGGCGACGAAATCGGTGAAGGTGTTCTTCTTGTTGCCCATCTTGCCGTTTTCATACCAGGTGAAGCCCTTGTCCTTGCCGCCGCGGACATGGGCGATGGCATAGACGAAGCCGCGATCGACCAGCGACAGGCAATTGGTGGAAAACGAGGCGGGAATGGAAATGCCATAGGCGCCGTAGCCGTAGAGCAGACAGGGCGCGCTGCCATCGATCGGGGTATCCTTACGATAGACGATGCTGACCGGCACCAGTTCGCCATCGGCGGCCTTCGCCTGGATGCGGCGGGTGACATAGTCATCCGGGTTGTGGCCGGAAGGCACTTCCTGTGTCTTCAGCAGCGTGCGCTCGCGCGTCGCCATGTTGTAGTCGTAGAGCTGGCTCGGCGTCGTCATCGAGGAATAGGAAAAGCGGATCGTGTCGGTGTCGTATTCGGCAGCGCCCTGCAGGCCGAGCGAATAGGCCTCCTCATCGAAGGCGATGGCATGTTCCTCCCCGGTCGCCCGGTCGCGGATCACGATGCGGGGCAGGCCCGCGAAGCGCTCCAGCCAGACCAGATGGCGGGCGAAGGCGGTATGCGCGAGGATCAGCCGGCCCTCCTGATGCGGCACGACCTCCTTCCAGTTCTCCTTGCCGGGCGCGGCGACCGGCGCTTCCATGATCTTGAAATCCTTGGCCCCGCCGTCATTGGTGAGAATGTAGAACACGTCGCCGCCCTCGGTGACGTCGTATTCCACCATGGTCTCGCGCGCCGCTACCAGTTCAGGCGCGGCATCGAGGTTTGTTGTCGGGATGATCCGGACTTCGGAGGTCTGGTGGTCGTGGATGTCGATGTAGATGAAGTCATCGAGCAGCGAGCCAGCGATGCCGACGAAGAAGCCGGGATCGCTTTCCTCGTAGACCAGCCGGTCGTCGGCCTGTTTCGTGCCGATCACGTGATGGAACACCTTCGAGGGGCGGTGGTTCTCGTCGACTTCGGTGTAGAAGAAACTCTTGCCGTCGGGCGCCCAGACGCCGCTGCCACCGGTGTTCTCGATCCTGTCCTCGATATCCTTGCCGGTTTCAAGATCGCGAACCTGCAGCGTATAGAACTCCGATCCCTTGTCGTCATAGCTCCAGATCGCGCGGCTGTGATCCGTGGTCTGGTCGAAGCCGCCGAGATCGAAATAGGCCTTGTCCTTCGCCTCCAGATCGCCATCGAGCAGGATCTCGCGGATGCTCTCGTCATTGACATCGCCATCGCGCGGGATGCGGAAGAAATAGGGCTGTTCGGCCCCGGTGCGAAACGCGGTGCCGTAGGCATAGGGCCCTTCCTTCATCGGCACGGAGCTGTCGTCCTCCTTGATCCGGGCGCGCATTTCGGCAACCAGCTTCTTTTGCAACGCCTCGGTATCGGCCATCGCGGCCTTCATATAGGCGTTCTCGGCCTCCAGATGCGCGCGGATATCGGCTTCCAGGATCGTCGGGTCCTTGAACATCGCCTGCCAGTTGGCGGCCCTCAGCCAGGCGTAGTCATCCGTGCGGGTCTTGCCGTGGCGGGTATCGCTGAGGGGTTTCTTGATCGCCTTGGGGGCATCGGGCAGCGTCTTGAAGGGGGTCACGGGCAGGCCTTTCGGGTCATTCATGTCGGCGCAAGATAGGGGCGCGCCCGGACGACATCAAGCGTGGTCTCAGACTTGCCGTATTCGACTGCTCTGTGCTTACAATATGTGATGCGTTTGCGAATGCCGATTCCGGCCGGAAGCGCGAAAGACAGATTTCCACGACCGGAGACAGAGACTTGACCAAGGCCTTGCTTGCGCTGCTGACGCTGACGCTCGTTGCCACGCCCGCCCTCGCCATCAGCCAGCGGATCGAAAACGAGCTCGACCGGCTCGAACCCGAGGAAAAGCTGGAGCAGCGCTGCGATGTGGAGGCGCTGAGCCGGATCGACGCGGCGCGCAAGGACATGACGCCCGACAAGGTGATCGCCTACACATTCGCGCCGACAAAGGTGCGTGGCACGACAATCGATGCGCCGGGCGCGGCCGTGCGCTCGCATGGTCACTGGTACAGGCTCTCCTACCACTGCGCGACGGCAAGCGACGAACTCGCGGTCAAATCCTTCAGCTTCAAGCTCGGTGAGGAGATCCCGCGCAGCGCCTGGGAGCGTCTTTACCTTTATCCGTAGATCCGGTCGGCCTGAACGATCCGCAACTGCGCACATGAAAACGCCCACCGGGGGAGGAGGATCCGGTGGGCGTCATCGTGGTGATCGGCGATTTGGGAGGAGGAGGAGGATCGCCGATCGTAATCGAAGGGGGCCGGGAGGAGGATAGCACCCTTCGAAAACTTGTCAGATCGCGTCCTTGCGGGCGACGCTACGGATATCAGAGCGGCTGATACCGAGGTCGGAAAGTTCGCGATTGCTCATGCGGCCAAGCTCGGCGACGGTTTCGCGATACTTGAGCCAGTTGTTGAACGAGCGTTGAATGTTCATGTTGCGGCTCCTTTCTTGTGTTCGGTGCGCTGTTGTTGACTGGATATATACAGAGCCCGCGAAGCATGAGGCAGGGGGTTAACAGCAATGCCCCTATGCAAAAAACGCAGGGCTCGAAACGGCTGCCGTATAAATAGGCAGCGTGGCGAGCCGACAAGCACAAAACGCGGAGAGTTAGGTTGATGCGGCCCGTCGGGCCCTGAGTGTTGCGGACTGACGCTCAGTCCTCCTCGACGAACACTTCTGCACGGCGGCGATTGACCGTCGGGACCAGCACGATCACCAGGACGATCGCGGCCGCGATCAGCAGACCCAGGCTGATCGGGCTGGTGAGAAACACGCTGGCATCGCCCCCCGAAAGCAGCATGGTGCGCCTCATATAGACCTCCATCATCGGTCCCAGCACGAAGCCGAGCAGAAGTGGCGCGGGCTCGCAGTCGAGCTTGCTCAGCGCATAGCCGGCAGCGCCGGAGACTGACATCACGATCAGATCGAAGGGGTTCTCGTTGATCGAATAGACCCCGATCGCTGAAAAACCGACGATGGCCGGATAGAGGAAATTGGCGCGCACGCTCAGAAGCTTCACCCACAGCCCGATCAGCGGCAGGTTGAGCACGACAAGCATCAGATTGCCGATCCACATTGACACGATGACGCCCCAGAACAGCGAGGGCTGTTCGTTGATCAGGTTGGGGCCGGGGGTGATGCCCTGAATGATCAGCGCGCCGACCATCAGCGCCATCAGCGGGTTGGAGGGGATGCCGAGCGTCAGCATCGGCACGAAAGAGGTCTGCGCCCCGGCATTGTTGGCCGATTCGGGTCCTGCGACGCCGGCGATCGCGCCGCGACCGAAGGTCTCCGGCTTCTTCGAGACCTTCTTTTCCACCATGTAGGAGGCGAATGACGACAGCATCGCGCCGCCGCCCGGCAATATGCCGAGAAACGAGCCGAGAAACGTGCCACGCAGGATCGGCATGCCAGCCTCGCGCAGGTCCTGCCGGCTCGGCAGCAGGGCCGAGATGTCGGTTCTGAGCGGCTCGCGCGGGGTTTCATCCTCCAGGCCCTTGAGGATTTCGGAAAGGGCGTAGATGCCGACCCCGAAACCGAGGATCGGTATCCCTTCCGCCAGATCGAACATGCCGAAGGTGAAGCGTGCCTGACCGGTGTAGAGGTCGGTGCCGACCGTGCCGAGCAGCAGGCCGAACACGATCATGATGATGCCCTTGAGCACCGATCCGTGGGCAAGCGCGATCGAGGCCACCAGCCCCAGCACCATCAGCGAGAAGTAATCGGGCGGGGTGAATTTGAGCGCAAGCATTGTCAGCGGGATCGCGAAGATCGCGATCAGCAGCGTCGCGAAACAGCCGGCGATGAATGAGCCGATCGCCGCCAGCGCTAGCGCGGTGCCCGCCTTGCCCTGGCGGGCCAACTGATAACCGTCAATGGCGGTCACCGCCGAGGATGCCTCGCCCGGCAGGTTGATCAGGATGGCGGTGGTGGAGCCGCCATATTGCGCCCCGTAATAGATGCCGGCCAGCATGATCAGCGAGGCCTCCGGCGGAAAACCGAAGGTCACCGGCAGAAGAATGGCGATCGTGCCGAGCGGCCCGATGCCCGGCAGAACGCCGATGGCGGTGCCGAGAAAAACCCCGAGGAAGCAGAACAGCAGGTTGATCGGCTGAAAGACCGTTTCCAGTCCGAGGGAGAGATGCGCGAAAAGGTCCATGGATCAACCCGTGAAGACCGAACCCCAAAGGGGGATGGTCATGCTCAGAAGATAATGAAAGACGAGGACGCAGAAGAGACTGAAGGCCGCGGATAGCAGCAGCGCTTGGCGCAATGTCGTCACCCGGCTTGCAAGGCAGGAAGCGAATATTGCGAGAAAAACCGCGATCAACAGACCGAAGGGCTCGATCGCGAAGCCGAAGATCATCGGGCAGACGATGATGATCAGGATCGCCTGCGGCGGCGCGATGGAGAATGGCTCCGTTTCAGCGGGGGCGGGCAGGAACAGGACGATCAGGGCAAGCGCCGCCAGGATCGCCGACAGGACGACCGGAAAGAAGGCCGGTCCCATCCTGTCCAGCGTGCCCATGTTCATGGTCGTGAGCGCATAACCGCCCATGGCGGCGGAGATCATGAGGAATATGCCGGAGAAAATGACGTTCTTCCGCCGCGCGCCGCTGCTTGCACTCATGTCAATCTCCCGCCTGCTGAACCTGCCGCCTTGCCGCATAGCCCCCTAATCTTGTCGCCCCGTAGGGGGGAGAGCTCTCGGGAGCAAGCCGTCCGTTCGGCGCCCTAGTTGTTGCGGATATTGTACTTCTTGATGATATCGCGCCAGGTCGCTTCCTCGCGCACCGCCATCTCGCGCAGTTCCTCCGGCGTCGACGGGGTCGCGCGCTGGTAGTTCTTGGCGAAGGCCGCCTGCGCCTCGGGGCTGGCGAGGAAGGCGGCGATCGCCTCGTTCATCTGCGCAATCACCTCGGGCGGCGTTCCCTTGGGCGCGAGAATGCCGGACCACAGCGGCGCGACCAGATCGACGCCGGCCTCCTGAAATGTCGGCACATCCGGGAAGTCGGGGTTGCGCTCCGCAGACGCGATGCCCAGCGCCTTCATGCTGCCCGACTTCAGATGTTCGGTATAGGCCTCCGACAGGAAGTCGACCGAGATGTCGAGGCTGCCCGACAGCAGGTCGACGAGGGTCGGCGCGGTGCCCTGATAGGGGACGATCTTGAGATCGGCCTCGGCCTGTTCGCTCATCATCAGTTCGATCATGTGGCCGTAGGAGCCGATGCCGGGATTGCCGGCGCTGACCTCGCCCGGATGGGCCCTGGCGTATTCCATGAGTTCGCCGAGATCATCGGCGGGAAAATCCGCCCGCGCCACGACCACCATATCGCCATGGGTGATCTGGCTGACATAGTCGAAATCCTCAAGCGGGGTGTAGGGCAGACCGGTATAGGTGTTCGTGTAATTGGCGGAGGGTCCGGGAAAGCCGACCACGAAGGTGTAGCCGTCTGGCTTGGCGTGGGCGACCGAGGCCATGCCGAGCGTGCCGCCGGCGCCGGGCTTGTTGTCCACGATCACAGTCTGGCCAAGCTGCTCCTCGATATCGGCGGCCATCATGCGCACCAGGAAATCAGGCCCCGCCGGAAACGGAAAGACGATCCGGATCGGCTTGGCGTCGGGCCAGTCCTTGGCTTCCAAGGCCGTTGCCGGACCGAATACGGCACAGATCGCGCCGGCGGCTGCGATGGCTTTTCGAAACATTCTCATATGCTCCTCCCCAATAACGCCGTGCGGCTCTCCCAAACCGCATGGTCCACGCTAGTCCGATCGGCCACCGACAGCCAATTGGATCATGCCGCGTTTCAACGCGTGAAATGCTGGACGTCCTCACCCGCGGCGGACAGCGAAGTAATCCGGTCTCCCGAATGGACAGACCGGCCCCGCCAATCATGACAAACTCGTTATTTTCTTGAACCGCCCCATACGGCGCACCAGTTTAGCAGTCTCTCCCGCGGTGAAAGCCGCATGGCCCGGTCGGCGGCAAGCCTGGCCGGGCTTTTTTTATCCGCGTTTTTTGCGACCGATCCGGGCCAGCGTCGGTTCGGCGGCCAGCAGGCGCTTTGTATAGGCTTCGCGCGGGGCATCGAGCAGTTGCGGGACTGGCCCTTGCTCCACCACGCGGCCGGCCTGCATCACCACCGCGCGGTCGCAGATCTCGTCGACCACGGCGATATTGTGGGTGATCAACAGCACCGAGAGGCCATGCTCGGCGCGCATCGCCAGAATGAGCTTGAGAATTTGCGCCTGTACCGTCACGTCCAGCGCCGAGGTCGGCTCGTCGGCGACCAGTAGTTTCGGGCGGGTGATCAACGCGCGGGCGATCGCGATCCGCTGGCGCTGGCCGCCGGAAAATTCGTGCGGGTAAAGGTCGATGTCGCGATCCTTGAGACCGACCTCTTCCAGAAGGGCTGCCACCCGCATCCGCCGGGCCTTGCCGGTGGGCGCGTCCGGATCAAGCGCCAGCGGCTCGGCGACGATGCGGCCAACCGTCTGGCGCGGATCGAGCGCGCCATAGGGGTCCTGAAACACCATCTGGAAATGACGCCGCATCCGGCGCAGGTCGCGCGGCCGCTGCGAAAACAGGTCGGCGCCTTCGAACAGCACCCGACCCGCGCTCGGGCGGTCGAGCGCCATGACCAGCCGGGCAAGGGTCGATTTGCCGGACCCGCTCTCGCCGACAATGCCGAGGATTTCACCCGGCTCGAGCGCAATCGAGACATCGTCCAGGGCGGTGTGCCCGCCATAATGCCGGGTCAGTCCCTCGGTCTGCAGCAGCGGGGTCATGATCCGCCCTCCAGTCCGGCGCGCACCCGTCTGGGCAGCGATGCGAGCAGCGTCCTGGTATAGTCATGGGCGGGGTGGCGCAGCACGTCTTCGGTTCTGCCGTCCTCCATTTTCCGCCCGTCATGCATCACCAGAACCCGGTCGGACATGCGGGCGATGACGCCGATATCGTGGGAGATCAGGATCAGGCCGATGCCGAGTTCGGCGACGAGATCGTCGAGAATGTCGAGGATCTCGGCCTGCACGGTAACGTCGAGCGCCGTGGTCGGTTCATCGGCGATCAGCAGCCCGGGCTTGAGCGCCAGCGCGATCGCGATGCCGACCCGCTGGCGCTCGCCGCCGGAAAGTTCGTGCGGATAGGAATTTATTCTTGTCCTGGCATCGCGGATACGGACCATGTCCATCAGACGCAGCGCTTCTGCCTTGGCGTCGGCCCGCGAGATCGGACGATGCAGAAGCAGCGCCTCGGCGATCTGGCCGCCGGCGGTCATGGCCGGGTTCAGCGCGGTCATCGGTTCCTGAAAGATCATCCCGATCTTTGCCCCGCGCAGTCGGGTGAGCCTGCGTTCCGGCAGCGCCAGCAGGTTTTCGCCGTCGAGCAGGATTTCACCCTCCGCCCGGGCCGTTCGCGGCAGCAGGCCGATCACCGAGAGCGCCAGCACCGATTTGCCCGATCCGCTTTCGCCGACAATGCCGAGCGTCTCGCCCTTTGCCAGCGACAGGTCGATGCCGTGCAGCACCTCTCGCCGTCCGCCGCGCCGGTCGGGGAAACTGACCCTGAGATTGCGGATATCGAGCATCATGACGCCTCGCGCGGGTCGGTCAGCCGGCCGAGGCCATCGCCCAGAAGGTTGAGGCCGAGAACGGAGAAGGCGATGGCAAGGCCGGGGGCCAGCACCAGATGCGGCGCGCTTGCGAGATAGGTCTGGGCGTCGGCCAGCATCCGCCCCCAGCTCGGCGTCGGCGGCGCCACGCCGAGGCCGAGGAAGGAAAGACCGGCCTCGGTGAGGATCGCGAGCCCGGTCTGGATCGCGACCTGCACGATGATCTGGGCGGCGATATTGGGCAGTACGTGTTCGAGCGTGATCCGCGTTCCGGTCTTGCCGGCCATGCGGGCGGCGAGAATATAGTCGCGCGCCCAGACCTGCAGCGCCGCGCCCCGGCTGACGCGGGCGAAGACCGGCACCATGAACAGCGCGATGGCGGTGACGGTGGTTACCGGTCCGCCGCCAAGTACTGCGGCCAGCAGCAGGGCCGACAGCACCGGCGGGAAGGCGAAGACGATATCGTTGACGCGCATGATCGCGGCCTCGGCGACGCCCCGCCTTGCGGCCGCCATCGCGCCGAGCGCCGTGCCAAGCGTTCCCCCGATCGCGACCGCGGAAAACGCGATCGACAGCGAGGTCCATGCGCCGGCCATGATCATCGACAATTCGTCGCGGCCGAACTGATCCGCGCCGAACAGCCCGCCGGGGCCGGGGGGCTTGAGGCGGAGCGGAATGTTGATCGCGGCGGGATCCATCGGCGTCCAGAACCGGCTGAGGATCGCGGCGGCGACCAGCAGGGCGGTGATGACGCCGCCAAGAATGAGAGGCAGGTGTTTCATCGCGCAGCCTTCAGGCGCGGATCGATCACCGCGTAAAGCGTGTCGACCGCGAAATTGAGGCCCATGACGATGACGGCGAACAGCAGCGCGACATTCTGGATCACAATCAGGTCGCGCTGGGCGAGCGCCTGATAGGCAAGCGTGCCAAGGCCGGGCAGGGGGAACACGTTTTCGACCAGCACGGTGCCGGCCATCAGCACCGAGATCTGCATGCCGAGCATGGTGACGACCGGGATCAGCGCATTGGGCACGACATGACGCCACAGCGCCCAGGCGCGGCTTGCGCCCTTGGCCCGCGCCGTACGCACGAAATCCTCGCGTGCGACGTCGATGACAGCCGCGCGCGTCACCCGCGTCAGCACGGCAGCCTGCGGGATGGCAAGCGCGATCGCAGGCAGGGTCAGCGCATTCATTGCGGGCAGCAAGCCCGCCTGCCAGCCCGGAAAGCCGCCGGTCGGAAACCAGCCGAGCGTGAGCGCCACGCCGAGGATCAAGAGCAGGCCGATCCAGAAGCCGGGCACGGCAATGCCGATCTGGGAAAAGAAGGTCGCGACGATATCCGCCGGTCCGCCCGGCTTCTGACCCGCGAACACGCCGAGCGGCAGGGCGATCGCGAGCGACAGCGCCACGGCGTAACCGGCCAGCGGCAGGGTGACGGCGAGGCGCTCGCCGATCAGCGCGGCGACCGGCGTCGAATAGGTGTAGGACAGGCCGAGATCGCCGGTGAGCAGCCCTGCCAGCCAGTCGCCATAGCGCAGGAGGAAGGGTTGGTCGAGGCCGAGCTGGCTTCTGAGCGCGGCTAACGTATCCGGGGCCGCCGAGGTGCCGAGCATGATCTCCGCCGGATCGCCCGGAACCGCCGCCATCACCGCGAAGATGATGAAGGAGACGGCCAGCAGGCTTGCGGCGAGAAAGGCAAGATTTCCGGCGATGCGCCGCACCGCCGGCCGGGTTTGCAACACGGTCTACTCGCCCCAGTGCACGCCGGTCATGTCGTTGGAGGGAACCGGCTCGTTGGTCCACAGCCCCTCCAGGTCTGCGTTCCAGACGCCGATCTTGGGCCAGGCATAGAGAAACAGCGCCGGCACGTCCTCGGCCAGGATTTCCTGTGCCTTCTTGTAGCCCGCAAGCCGTTCCTCTTCGCTGGTGGCATTGGCGATCGCCGTCATCGTCGCGTCGAATTCGGGATTGTCATAGTTGAAGTAATAGGGATCACGGGCATAGATGCCGATATCGAGCGGCTCGGCATGGCCGATAATGGTCATGTCGTAATTGGTGTCCTTGAACACGTCCTGCAGCCATTTCGCCGGAAATTCGGAGGATTCGATCGTGGCGGTCACGCCGATCTGGGCGAAATAGGCCTGCATGATTTCCGCCGCCCGTTCGGCATAGCCGCGGTTCGGCGCCTTGATGGTGAATTCCAGCCCGTCGCCATAGCCGGCCTCGGCCAAGAGCGCCTTTGCCTGCTCCGGATCGTAGGGCAGCACGCCGGTGAGGTCCTCATAGCCGGCATCGGACGGCGAGAAATGGCTGCCGATCGGGGTGCCGTAGCCGGAATTGGTGGCGTCGATGATCGCCTGCCGGTCGATCGCCATCATCAGCGCCCGGCGCACACGGCGGTCGTCAAAGGGCGGTTTGGCATTGTTCATGCCGGCCACCACTTCCATGCCGGTGGTGCCGGGCACGACGTCGAAGGCGTCATTGGTCTCGAACGTGCTCACCAGTTCGGGGGCCGCGAATTCCGGTATGGCGTCGACCCCGCCGGAGGTGAGGGCCGCCGCCTGCGCCTGCGCATCGGCGATGAAGCGGAAGGTCACGGTTTCAAGCGCGGGTTTTTCGCCCCAGTAATTCGGGTTGCGGGCGAGGGTTACCTGATTGCCCTTCTTCCATTCACCGAATTCGAACGGGCCGGTGCCGACCGGAACGGTGGCGTTGGTCGCCTCGCTGTCCGGCTCCACCATCACGGCGGCCGGAAAGCCGAGCCAGTAGAGCAGGTCGTAAGCGGGGCGGGAAAGGGTAAGCGTCAGCGTGTGCGCGTCGGTCGCCTCGACGGTCTCGATAGCGCTATAAAGCGCCTTCTGCGGATTGACGCTGTCGTCCGCGATGATGCGGTCGATCGAGTATTTCGCGGTTTCGGCGGTAAACGGCTTGCCGTTGTGGAAGGTCACGCCCTCGCGCAGTTTGAACGTATAAGTCAGCCCGTCGTCGGAGACCTCCCACGCCTCGGCAAGCTGCGGGGCGATGTCGCCGTTCTCGTTCACCGTTGTCAGTCCCTCGAACAGGTTCTTCCAGACCACCTGGCCGATCGCGACCGGGGCGGCGGCCGTCGGGTCGAGCCCGGTCGGCTCGATCCCCATGCCGACGATGACGTCGCTGCGGGGTTCCGCAAGCGCCGGCGCGGCAATGAGGCCGGCGACAAGCGCGGCTGCGGCGAGGGTTGTGAATGTGCGGGTCATGCGCTCCTCCAAGCGGTGTCAGGTGGGAGCGTCTATAGCGGGAATGGTCGAGCGGTGTAAATAATTTAGCGCGTTTTTGGATAGAGTGTAACTATAAACAATACACTAGTTCTCGCACCAACTCGCTGTCTCGTTCACCGGCAGCTTGCTCTTGCCATTCGGGCCGCGATCCCATGGCGCATCTCAGCGGAAATCGAAGGCCGAAAGGCCGGCGACCATTTCGTCGAGGCCGAGCGGTCGCGTCACCGGCGGTTCGGCGCGCGACAGACAGCCGATCCGCTCGCAGAGCCTGCAGACCGGCCCGATGGGCGTGGCGGGCTGTTCCGGCTTGGCGTAGGCCGTCGCGGCGGCGTGCTCGAACGGCAGGCCGAGCAGCATCGCCGTCAGATGCGGCCGTTCGCCCGATACCGGCTCCGGCCCCTCCACCGTCCGCGACAGCGTCAGGAATTCCGCGCCATCCGGCATTGCGGTGCGCTGCACGATCAGCCGGCCCGCGTTTGCAAAGGAATCATAGACGTCGAGCCTCGGACATTCGCCGCGAAAGCCGCCTTCGCCGATTCGCCGCAGGATGTTGCCGGCCACATCGATTTCCATGGCGAAGAAAGGCGGTCCGGCATTGTCCGGCCGTTGCAGGCTGACCAGCCTTGTCGCGGCCTGGGCGAAGGAAACGCCGAACCGCCCGGCCAGAAGCGAGATGTCGTACCGGTCCCTGCGGGCGGCCTCCACGAACGGGCCGTAGGGCATCAGCAGCGCGTGGGCGGCGTAGCGGGCAAGCTCGAACCGCGCGATCCGCCGCGCCTCGTCGCCGGAGAGCGCCAGCGTCTCGATCGCTTCGGCGATCTCCTCCCGGAAGGCGAGCAGCGCCGCCTCGATCGCGATTTCGCGCTGGCGGTCATGGGGCGAAAACCGGGCGGAAATGAACAGCCGCATGGTGTGGCGGTCGAAGCGGCGGCCGAGATTGACCAGGGCATGCGGCGGCAGCACCCTGACCGCGATACCGTGCTTTGCGCGCAGCCAGTCCTTGAGCGCGGCCGACATTTCGTCGCCGGGAGCAAGTTCGGCGTGAAGCGCCTCGGCGGCGCGGTCGAGCGCGTCGAAATACCATGGTCGCCGCGATAGCGCCTCGCGCACCTCGTCATGCGGCAGCCGCCTTCCGGCAAGATGCGTCTGGCGGCCCTCCTCGGCGAGCAGCGCTGTCAGGTCGGACAGGCGGGCGGCCTGTTCCTGATAGGCGCGGTAGAGCTTCATCATCCCGATCGCCGCATTGGGCGCGGCCTCGGCGACCTCGATCAGTTCCTGATCGCCGGGCAACTCGCCAGACAGCAGCGGATCGGCGAACACCGCCTTGAGCTGGCCGATTGTGCCGCCGCTTTCCCCCTGCAGCGAGGCGATGTCGACATCGTAGACGGCGGCGAGTTTCAGCAGCAATTGCACCGTCAGCGGCCGCTGGTTGCGCTCTATCAGGTTCAGATAGGATGGCGAGATCGCCAGCGCCTCGGCCATCGCCGTCTGCGTCAACTCCATCTGCTTACGCAACCTGCGCAAGCGGGGGCCGGCGAATATCTTGCTCTCCATAACCCGAATTCCTTTTTACAAATTTTACAGATTTACAAAGCCGATCTGTAAAAGAGGCGACAATATAACCCGATTTCACGCCGAATACAGCTCATTTTATTGGATTTCACGCCTATTTCCCGTTAATCTTGTCACATCGAAAGCAGATGTCTCGGGTTGAGACGGACGCGAATACTAAAGTGAGGAGAAAGAAATGTCGGAATTTTACAAACTTGTCGAAGGCGCGGTCGAAGGCCGGTTTGACGGGATCGAGCGTCCCTATAGCGTCGAGGACGTGAAGCGCCTGCGCGGCTCCATGCCGATCCGCGCCACGCTTGCGGAGGAGGGCGCCAAGCGTCTGTGGACGCTGATCCATGACGAGGATTTCGTCAATGCGCTCGGCGCGCTCTCGGGCAATCAGGCCATGCAGATGGTCCGCGCCGGGCTGAAGGCGATCTATCTTTCCGGCTGGCAGGTCGCGGCCGACGCCAACACCGCCTCGGCGATGTATCCGGATCAGTCGCTCTACCCGGCCAATGCCGGGCCTGAACTGGTCAAGCGCATCAACAAGACGCTGCAGCGCGCCGACCAGATCGAGGTCTCGGAAGGTCAAGGCCTCTCCGTCGATACTTGGTTCGCGCCGATTGTCGCCGACGCCGAAGCCGGTTTCGGCGGCCCGCTCAACGCCTTCGAGATCATGAAGGCCTATATCGAGGCCGGCGCGGCGGGCGTCCATTTCGAGGACCAGCTTGCCTCGGAAAAGAAATGCGGCCATCTCGGTGGCAAGGTTCTGATCCCGACATCGGCCCATATCCGCAACCTGACGGCAGCCCGGCTCGCCGCCGACGTCATGGGCGTGCCGACGCTGGTGATCGCCCGCACCGACGCGGAAGCCGCCAAGCTTCTGACCTCGGACATCGACGAGCGCGACCGGCCCTTCGTCGACTACGATGCCGGGCGCACGCCGGAAGGCTTCTATCAGATCAAAAACGGGCTGGAATCCTGCATCGCCCGCGCGGTCGCCTATGCGCCGCATTGCGATCTCATCTGGTGCGAGACCTCTAAGCCTGATCTGGAACAGGCGAAACGCTTTGCCGAGGGCGTTCACAAGGCGCATCCGGGCAAGCTTCTGGCCTATAACTGCTCGCCGTCCTTCAACTGGAAGAAGAACCTCGACGATGCCGATATCGCACGGTTCCAGCGCGAGCTTGGCGCGATGGGCTACAAGTTCCAGTTCATCACGCTGGCGGGCTTCCATCAGCTCAACTACGGCATGTTCGAACTCGCCCGCGGCTACAAGGAGCGCCAGATGGCGGCCTATAGCGAGCTCCAGCAGGCGGAATTCGCGGCAGAGCGCAACGGCTACACCGCGACCCGTCACCAGCGCGAAGTCGGCACAGGCTATTTCGATGCCGTGTCGATGGCGATCACCGGCGGCGCCGGCTCGACCACCGCGATGGGCGAATCCACCGAAACCGCACAATTCGAGGCAGCAGAATAGGCAAGGGAGGACTACGCAATGACACCGAAACTCAACGTCAAGGAACGCGCCGAGGCGCAATCGGGCGAAATGTCCGCCGAGCAGCAGGCCGCCATCCGCATGGTCGCCAATGATCTCCACCGGCTGAACCAGGCGGTGATGCGGGCGGTCGATGCCGGCGTCTCGGTCGAGATCATCCGCTCGGCCCGCCACCACGGCGGCGGCAAGTGGGGCGACCTGCTGACGCCGATCATCATCGCCGGTGCCGCGGCCGCGCCGGCGCCGGAGGAAAATCTCAGCGCCCATTGAACGCGCGCATCACGACAAGGCGCGTCCCTTTGACGAGGGGCGCGCCTTGGACCGCTGAACAAGCATCACGCTTTGACCATCTTGGGTCTTCGGCCCTTCGTTCTTGTGTCATGCTCGGACTTGATCCGAGCATCCAGGCGGGTTGGTCGATAAGTTTGCGACGATTTATAACGAAACCTTGCCGAGTGGCCTGGATCCTCGGGTCAAGCCCGAGGATGACCCGGAATGTGGGAGACGCTCGTCAGTAAACGGAGGTGCGACCCTGTACCGAGGGGCGCGCTTGACGTTTCCGAGTGCATTTTACGCGCGCAAATCGCGCTCGCGCCAAAATCTGAGAAAACGGGCTTTTTTCTGACTCAGTTTTGCTCCAATGAAGCAGCATGACGTTTCACCGCAGCCTGAGCATCGCCGCCCTTTTCTGCCTCGCCGCCGCCCCGCAGGCCGGCGCCCATCCGCATGTCTTTGTCGATGCGCGGCTGGAAGTGGTTGCCGATGGCGACGGCAATGTCACCGCTCTGCAGAATGTCTGGCGCTTCGACGAGTTCTTCTCGTCCTCGGTCATTCTCGATTACGACGCCAACATGGACAATCAGCTGACCGGCGATGAGCTGACGGAAATCGGCGATACCGTGCGCCAGTCTCTCGCTGAATACGGCTACTACACCCAGATCAACGACAATGGCGAAGACGTGCCGCTGGCAGAGCCCGACGTCATCCATGCCGACATGATGGACGGGCAATTGCTGCTGATCTTCTCGGCAAAGCCGTCGAGGCCGGTCAAACTCGATGGTCATCTCACCTTCGGCATCTATGATTCCACCATGTACACCGCGATCGACTTTCAGCGCGATGAAGACCTTGTGATGATCGGCGATGCCTTTGAGCGTTGCAAGGCTGCGGTGGTGCGACCCGACCCCGATGAGATCATCTCCGAAAACAGCGATGCGCTGACGGCGGCGTTCTTCAACGATCCGACCGACATGAGCAAGCTGTTCGCAACCCGCCTGGACCTCACATGCACCGAATGATCCGCCCGATCGCGCTTGTCCTGCTTCTGGCGCTTCTGGCTTTTCTGATATTCGGCCTGAACCAGAAATCGTTCTCGGCCTCGCCGCTCGGCATCGGCTCGTCCGAGCCGTCATTCTCCTCATCCTTCGGCCCGCTGCAATCGGTGCTGATGACCATCAACCAGTATCAGCAGGAATTCTACCGCGCGCTGACGGCGGCGTTGAAGGCAATGAAGGATGATCCGATGAAGGTGCTGGGCCTCGTCGGCCTTTCCTTCGCCTATGGCGTGTTCCATGCCGCAGGCCCCGGCCATGGCAAGGCGGTGATCTCGTCCTACATGATCGCCAATGAAACCGAGCTGAAGCGCGGAATCGCGATCTCGCTCGTCGCTTCGCTGGCGCAGGGCGTGACGGCGATCCTGCTGGTGGGCGCGGCCTATCTGTTTCTGCGCGGCACGGCGGTTTCGATGCGGGACGCCACGCTGTTCATGGAGCGCGCGAGCTTTCTGCTGATCGCCGCTTTCGGGCTGTGGCTGCTCTATACCAAGACCCGTGCGATCTTCGCGGGCACAGGCCATGGGGCTCACGATCATGACCATGGACACGGTCATGGCCATGAGCACGGCGCGCACCACGCTGCCCACAACCACGATCATCTTCATGATCACGACCATCATCATGACCATGATCACCATGTGCATGGCCCCGATTGCGGCTGCGGCCATGTGCACATGCCGGAACCGAAGGATCTCGGCGGCAAGGATTTCGACTGGAAGGGCGCGGGCTCCGCCGTGCTGGCGATCGGCATGCGGCCCTGCTCGGGCGCGCTGATCGTGCTGACTTTCGCGCTGTTGAACGGGCTGATCCTCGGCGGCATCGCCTCGGTCTTCGCCATGGCGATCGGCACCGCGATCACGGTCTCGATCCTGGCGATCATCGCGGTCTCGGCCAAGGGGCTCGCAGTGCGGCTCGCCGGTCGCGGCTCGAAGCGCGCGACGCGGATCGGCTACGGCATCGAGATCGGCGGCGCGCTTCTGGTCACGCTTCTGGGCCTGACGCTGTTTGCCGCCTCCATGACAGGCTGATCAGATGCCGGCGCCCTGGTTCTGGTAATTGCTCATGCCTTCGAGGAATTCCGCGACGAACGGTGTCGCGGGCCGGCGCAGCAACTCCTCCGCCGTGCCAAACTGCTCGATATGTCCTTCGGACATGACGGCGATCCGGTCGGCGATCTCGAAGGCTTCCTCTTGGTCATGGGTCACCAGAATGGCGGAGATGCCTACCTTTCGTTGAAGATCGCGGAGCGCGCCGCGCAAGCCCTTGCGGATCTTGGTGTCGAGCGCGCTGAAGGGCTCGTCGAGCAGCAGCAGGCGCGGCTCGATCGCAAGCGCGCGCGCCAGCGCTACGCGTTGACGCTGGCCGCCGGAAAGTTGCGAAGGGTAGCGATCGGCAAGGTGCCCGATCTCGGCCATGTCCAGCAGGTCGCGCACCCGCTTGCCGATCTCCTCGCGTGAGGGGCGTTTGGCGCGCGGGCGCATCTTCAGCCCGAAGGCGGCGTTTGCGGCCACCGTCTTGTGCTCGAACAGCGCATAGCTCTGGAACACCATGCCGAAGCGGCGCAGTCGCGCTTCCAGCCCGGTAATGTCCTCACCCTCCATCAGGAGCCGGCCCTCGTCGGCGAATTGCAGCCCGGCGATGATCCTGAGCAGCGTGGTCTTGCCGGAGCCGGACGGTCCGAGCAGCGCCACGAACTCGCCTGGACGGATATCGAGGTCGACGCGGTCGAGCACCTTGTTGCTGGCGTAGGACTTGGAAATGTTTTCGACTGTGAGGGCCATTGTCGGTCTTTCTCAGTGCGCGTGCGGGTGGCGGGATTCGATCACCGATCGAAGGATCAGCGTGATCACCGCGATCACCGTCAAAATGGTGGCGGCGGCAAAGGCGCCGGTCACGTTGTAATCATCGTAGAGCAGCTGCACCTGCAGCGGCAGCGTCATGGTCTCGCCGCGAATGTTGCCGGAGACGACGCTGACCGCGCCGAATTCGCCGATGACGCGGGCATTCGCCAGGATCGCGCCATAGAGCAGCGCCCAGCGGATATTGGGCAAGGTGACGTGGAAGAAGGTCTGCCAGCCGTTCGCGCCGAGCGTCAGCGCCGCTTCCTCCTGATCGCGCCCGGCGACCTCCATCAGCGGGATCACCTCGCGGGCGACGAAGGGGCAGGTGACGAACAGCGACACCAGTACGATGCCGGTGAGATTGAACATCAGCTGGATGCCGTATTGATCGGCATAGCTGCCGACAAGGCCGGTGGAACCATAGACCAGCAGATAGCAAAGGCCCGCGACGATCGGGGAGATCGAGAACGGCAGCTCGATGATCGTGATCAGAACCCTCCGGCCCGGAAACCGGAACCGGGTCACGGCCCAGGCGGCACAGATGCCGAAGGCGATATTGACGGGCAAGGCGATCAGCGCGGTGATGACGGTCAGCTTGATCGCATGCAGGGTTTCCGGTTCGAGGAGGCCTGAGGCGTAAACGCCGATGCCTTCGGAAAAGGCGCGGGCGAAGATTGCAATGCTCGGCAGGCCCATGATGAGCGCGGCAAAGGCAACGGCGACAAGCACCAGCGCCGCCCGCTTCATGCTGCGTCTGCGCCTGAGCGCCTTGACTTGCGGATGGACCATGGCTCAGCCTCCCCTCGACATATGCCGTGCGGCGCGGTTCTGGGCGATGTTTGCGAGGATCAGCACGAGGAGCGCCAGCGCCAGCACCGTGCCGGCAATCGCGGCTGCGGCGGGGAAATCATATTCATCGAGTCGGATCATGATCAGCAATGAGGCGATCTCGGTCTTGAACGGCATGTTGCCGGCAATGAAGATCACCGCGCCGAACTCGCCGAGCGACCGGGCAAACGCGAGCGACGCGCCCATGATGAAGCTCGGGAAAAGTTGCGGAAACACGATATGGCGGAACACCTGGAAATCGGTGGCGCCGAGCGTCTGCGCGGCCTCTTCCAGATCGTGGCTCAGGCTTTCCATCACCGGCTGCACGGTGCGCACGCCGAAGGGCACGGAGGTAAAGGTCATGGCGAGCGCGATGCCCCACCATGTATAGGCGACCTTGATGTTGAACTCCGACAGGAGCATGCCCATCCACCCATTGCGGTCGTAGAGCGCCACCAGCGCAATGCCGGCAACGGCGGTCGGCAGCGCGAAGGGCAGGTCGATCAGCGCATCGAGCAGGCGTTTTCCGGGGAATTTATAGCGCACGATCACCCAGGCGAGCAGCAGGCCGAAACAGGCGTTGAACACGGTGGCAAGGGCTGCCGCCGAGATCGTGACCCGGAAGGCCGCGAGCGTGCGCGGATTGGTGATGATCCGCCAGTAATCGGCAAAGCCGAGCTGGCCAAGCTGCCAGAACAGCGCCGACAGCGGCAACAGGATGATCAGGGCGACAAACAGCAGCGTGGTCCCGAGCGTCAGCCCGAAACCCGGCATGACGCTGCGGTTCGCGCGTCTGGTCGCTGTCGACATGATGAACGTCATGATGGCCTTTTCGCGGTGATGCCGGAGGCTATAGCAATTCCTGCCGCATGGGGCACGGGTTTTGTTTGGTGCTAGGTGCCGAAGATGCCGCAGCCGCCAGCGAGGCGCACCGCCCTCACAACACGCCAATCTCCCCCCTTGAGGGGGAGATGCCCGGCAGGGCAGAGAGGGGTGAACCCTCTCAGAGAGCACAGAGTTCGCGGCTTGTGCCCGTTACCCCTCTCTGTCGCTTTCGCGACATCTCCCCCTCAAGGGGGGGAGATTGGGGCGGTGAGGTTTGTGCTCACCGCGACGCCCTGCGATACGGCGGCTTCGTGCCGGTTACCGAGCCGACTGGATCTGGTCCAGCACGCCGCCATCGGCGAAGTGGGTCTCGTTGGCCGCTTCCCAGCCGCCGAACACGTCTTCCACGGTGATCAGCTTCACGTCCGGGAACTTGTCGGCATATTCGGCCTTCACTTCCTCGTTGTGGACGCGGTTGTTGAACGAGGCGACGATTTCCTGGCCTTCCTTGGTGTAGAGGAATTCGAGATAGGCCTTGGAAACCTCTTCCGTGCCGCGCTCCTGGGCGACCTTGTCGACGACGGCGACCGGGAATTCGGCGAGCAGCGACATGGAGGGCACGACGCGCTCATATTCGTCTTCGCCGTACTGGGCGCGGATGTTTTCCACTTCCGCCTCGAAGGTGATCAGCACATCGCCGATGCCGCGTTCGATGAAGGTGGTGGTGGCACCGCGGCCGCCGGTGTCGAACACGGCGACATTGCCGAGGAAATCGCCGACGAATGCGCGCGCCTTCTCGTCATCCCCGCCGAACTGGTCGAGCGCGTAGCCATAGGCCGCGAGATAGGTGTAGCGGCCATTGCCGGAGGTTTTCGGGTTGGGGAATACCAGCTCCACGCCTTCAGCAGCGAGATCGTCCCAATCCTCGATGCCCTTCGGATTGCCCTTGCGCACCAGGAAGGCCGGCAGCGAGTAATAGGGCGAGGCGTTGTTCGGCAGCGCCTGCTGCCAGTCGGCCGCGACGAAGCCGTTATCGGCCAGGATCTGCACATCGAGCACCTGGTTGAAGGTGACGAGGTCGGCCTTCAGGCCCTGCAGGATGGCGCGCGCCTGCTTGGAGGAGCCGGCATGTGACTGCTTGATCACGACATCGTCGCCGGTCTCGGCCTTCCAGTATTCGGCAAAGGCCGGGTTGATCGTCGCGTAGAGTTCGCGGGCGATGTCATAGGAAACATTGAGGATTTCCACCTGATCGGCCTTGGCCGGTGTGGTGAAGAGCAGGGCGGCGCCGAGAGCGGCGAGGAGTGTCTTCTTCATGAAATGAACCAATCTGCTGAATGGAAGGATCGTGAGGCGGAGATTATGAAAAGTGGCGAATTTGCGCCAAGAAAACCCTTCGCCCGAAGGCTGCTTCTTTGGAAAATTATGGTCGCGTTTCGTCCCTGAAACGGCTTTTGTTTTCGTGGCGCGCGGATCGGCCCGGCGGCCATCGCCTGAAAATTTGGTCCCCATCCCGTGCGGAGATGCGAACGCGTGCTATAGGTTCGCAGAACCCGTGACAAGGTCTTCTACTATCGCGAAGGAACAGTTTCATGAAAATCGGATTTATCGGCCTCGGCCTGATGGGGCGCCCGATGGCGGCCAACCTGATCGAAGCCGGCCACGAACTCTTCATCAACCGGGTGAAGCCGGTCTCGCAATTCCTCGTCGAAAAGGGCGCGACCGCCTGCGATACGCCGAAGGCGGTGGCCGAGGCCGCCGAGATTGTCATCACCATCGTATCCGATACGCCGGATGTGGAAGAGGTGCTGTTCGGCGAGAACGGCGCGGTCCACGGCTTGTCGGAGGGCAAGATGGTGATCGACATGAGCACGATCTCGCCGGTCGCAACGCGGGACTTCGCCGAAAAACTGGCCGCGATCGGCTGCGCCTATCTCGATGCGCCGGTCTCCGGCGGCGATATAGGCGCGAAGAACGCCACGCTGACGATCATGGTCGGCGGCGCGGACGAGGACTTTTCCCGCGGCAAGCCGTTGTTCGAGGCAATGGGCAAGACCATCACCCATATCGGCCCGGTGGGCGACGGCCAGACCGCCAAGCTCGCCAACCAGATCGTGGTTGGGCTGACGGTGGAGGCAGTGTGCGAAGCGCTGCTGTTTGCCAAGAAGGCCGGCGCGGACCCCGCCAAGGTGCGCGAGGCGCTGATGGGCGGCTTTGCCGGGTCGCCGATCCTCAAGATCCACGGTGAGCGGATGCTCAACCGCACCTTCGATCCCGGTTTCAGCATGCGGCTGCAGCGCAAGGACATGTCGCTCGTCGTCAACGCCGCCCGCGAGATCGGCCTCGCCCTGCCCAACGCCGCCTCCACCGAGCAGCTGATGAACGCCGCAATCGCCCGCGGCGACGGCGAGCTCGACAATTCCGCGCTGATCCGGACGCTGGAAGCGATGGCGGGGGTTGAAGACTCTTAATGTGTTGCTGCCGAGCGAAGACGCTTTGTAGAGTTCAGGTCTTGACGCTTGCTCCAACTATTCTCTCCCGCTTGCGGGAGAGATACCCCCGAAAGGGGGAGTGAGGGTGGTGCAGCGTTTTGATGTGTGAGGGCGTTCGCGGGGATAGACTCCCCCCTCACTGTCGCTTTCGCGACATCTCTCCCCTCCGGGGCGAGAAGACTGGGGGGCTATGCGGCGAGGTCTGCGTGGCGATCCGGCAACTCAATCGAGGAATTTATTCCTGTTCGAATTCGATCAGTGCGCCCTGAAAATCCTTGGGATGGGCGAAGAGGACCGGTTTGCCGTGGGCACCGGTCTTCGGCTTGCCGTCACCGAGGACGCGGATGCTGTGTTCGTCAAGCTTGGCCGAGGCAGTCGTGATGTCCTCCACCTCGAAACAGAGGTGATGGATGCCGCCGCTCGGGTTCTTGTCGAGAAAGCCGGCGATCGGCGAGCCGTCGCCAAGGGGGTGCAGCAGCTCGATCTTGGTGTTGTCGAGGGTGATGAACACCACCGTGACGCCATGCTCCGGCAGGTCCTGCGGCTCGGAAACCTTTGCGCCCAGCGCCTGGTAGCTTGCGGCGGCCTCGGCGAGGTCCGGCACGGCGATGGCGACGTGATTGAGGCGGGTGATCATCGGTTCCTCCGCTTGCCTTCGAGCAGGTCGAGCAGCGAATTGGCGGAATCCAGCACATTGGTGCCGGGGCCGTAGACGGCGGCGACGCCGTTTTCGAGCAGGAAATCATAATCCTTGCGCGGAATGACCCCGCCGACGACCACGATCACCTCGTCCGCGCCGCGCTTCTTCAGCGCGTTGACAAGCTGCGGGGCCAGCGTCCTGTGGCCGGCGGCAAGCGAGGACATGCCGACGATATCCACCTTCTCGCTCAACGCGAGATCGGCGGCTTCCTCCGGCGTCTGGAACAGCGGGCCGGCGACGACGTCGAAGCCGATATCGCCATAGCCGGACGCGATCACCTTGGCCCCGCGGTCATGCCCGTCCTGGCCGAGCTTGGCGATCAGCACGCGCGGCGCGCGGCCCTTTGTCTCGGCATAGGCCTTCAGCCGGTCGGTGATCACGGCATATTCCGGATCGTCCTTATAGGCCGCGCCATAAATGTTGCGCACCACTTTGGGGGTGGCGGCGTAACTGCCGAATGCCTCGCGCATCGCATCGGAAATCTCGCCGACGGTGGCGCGGGCCCGCGCCGCCTCGACGGCCGCCCCCAGCAGGTTGCCCTCACCGGTTTTCGCCACCTCGGCAAGGCGGGCAAGCGCCCGGTCGCAGGCCTTCGGATCGCGTTGGCGGCGGGTTTGTTCGATCCGGCGGATCTGGGAGGCGCGCACCGCCGAATTGTCGATATCGAGCGTTTCGATCGGCTCCTCGTTTTCAAGCCGGAACTTGTTGACGCCGACGATCACCTCCTCGCCCCTGTCGACGGCGGCCTGGCGGCGGGTGGCAGCCTCCTCGATCATCTTCTTCGGCAGGCCGGCGTCGACGGCGGCGGTCATGCCGCCTTCCGCCTCGATCTTCTCCATCAGCGCCCACGCCTTATCGGCAAGGTCGTTGGTCAGGCTCTCGACGTAATAGGAGCCGGCCAGCGGATCGACCACCTTGGTAATCCCGGTTTCGTTCTGCAGGATCAACTGGGTGTTGCGAGCGATGCGCGCGGAAAATTCGGTCGGCAGCGCCATCGCCTCATCCAACGCATTGGTGTGCAGCGACTGGGTGCCGCCAAGCGCGGCCGACATCGCCTCGTAAGCGGTGCGAATGACGTTGTTATAGGGATCCTGCTCCTGAAGCGAGACGCCCGAGGTCTGGCAATGGGTCCTGAGCATCAGCGAGGATGCCTTCTTCGGCGAGAACTCCTCCATGATCCGCGTCCACAAAAGGCGCGCGGCGCGCAGCTTGGCGGCCTCCATGAAGAAGTTCATGCCGATCGCGAAGAAGAACGAGAGCCGTCCCGCAAAGGCATCGACATCGAGGCCTTTGGCAATCGCCGCGCGGACATATTCACGCCCGTCAGCGAGCGTGAAGGCCAGTTCCTGCACCAGCGTCGCGCCCGCCTCCTGGATGTGGTAGCCGGAAATCGAGATCGAGTTGAACTTCGGCATTTCCTGTGCGGTATATTCGATGATGTCCGCGATGATCCGCATCGAGGGTTCGGGCGGATAGATATAGGTGTTGCGGACCATGAACTCCTTCAGGATGTCGTTCTGGATGGTGCCGCTGAGTTTTTCGCGGGGCACGCCCTGTTCCTCGCCGGCGACGATGAAGCTTGCGAGAATCGGGATCACCGCGCCGTTCATGGTCATCGACACCGAGATCGTCTCCAGCGGGATGCCGTCGAACAGGATCTTCATGTCCTCGACCGAGTCGATTGCTACCCCGGCCTTGCCGACATCGCCCTCCACGCGCGGATGATCGCTGTCATAGCCGCGATGGGTGGCGAGGTCAAAGGCGACGGAAACGCCCTGCTGGCCGGCGGCGAGGTTGCGGCGGTAGAAGGCGTTGCTCTCTTCCGCCGTGGAAAACCCGGCATACTGACGGATGGTCCAGGGCCGGCCCGCATACATGGTGGCGCGCGGCCCGCGCACGAAGGGGGCAAAGCCCGGCAAGCTGCCGATATGGTCGACGCCCTCCAGGTCTTCCGCCGTATAGAGCGGCTTGACGGCAATGCCTTCCGGCGTGTTCCAGGTCAGCTCCTCGACCGGCTTTTTCGCCTCCTTTTCGGCGAGCGCCTTCCAGTCCGCGATGGTCTTGTCGTTCGCCATGGTCATTTCCTCCCGCCGGTCATCACTCAAATTCCATGATCATTTCATCGACGGCGAGGCTTGCGCCGGTTTCGACGGCGATCGCCTTTACCACGCCGCGCTTTTCGGCGCGCAGGATGTTTTCCATCTTCATCGCCTCGACCGTGGCAAGCGCCTGACCGGCCTCCACCGTGTCGCCGGCGGCGACCGACAGCGCGGTGATCACGCCCGGCATCGGGCAGAGCAGCATTTTCGAGGTGTCCGGCGGCATTTTGTGCGGCATCAGTTTGGCAAGTGCCGCCACATGCGGCGAGCGGACCCTTGCCGTGACATCCATGCCCCGCCAGCGCAGCCGGATCGCCGGTCCTTTGAGATCCACCTTGATGCCGAGCGAAACGCCATCGACCTCGAATGCGGCGTGGCTCATGCCCGGTTTCCAGGCGCTGGCAAGGCTTGAGGTCTTGCCATCGGCGAAGGTGATCGTGGCCTTTTCGGTCGTGGCTTTGTCGCCGGCGGCGACCGTCAGCGTGAAGGCGTGGCCGGCAAGCGTCACCACCCAATCGGCGCCGACGGAGCGGCGGTGATTGTCGATGGTGCCGGAAATATGGGCGGCGCGGTCCTGAACCCGGTAATTGATCAGCGCCGCGATCGCCGCCAATGTGCGGGCGGCATGGTCGTCGGGTTCGACGCCGGCAAAGCCGTCGGGAAATTCCTCGGCAATATAAGCGGTGGTCAGCCGGCCGGCGCGGAACCGCTCCTGGCGCATCACGGCCGAGAGGAAGGGCAGGTTGTGGCCGATGCCCTCGACCTCGAAATTGTCGAGCGCGTCGCTCATCGCGTCGATCGCGCTGGCGCGGTCGGGGGCGTGGGTGCAGAGCTTTGCGATCATCGGGTCGTAATACATCGAAATCTCGCCGCCCTCGGTGACGCCGGTATCGTTGCGCACCACAGAGCCGTCGGGATAGGCCCCCTCCTGCGGCGGCCGGTAGCGCGTCAGCCTGCCGATTGAGGGCAGGAAGTTGCGATAGGGGTCTTCGGCGTAAAGCCGGCTTTCAATCGCCCAGCCGGTGAGCTTGACGTCGTCCTGACCGATCGTCAGCGCCTCGCCGGATGCCACCCGGATCATCTGCTCGACCAGATCGAGGCCGGTGACGAGCTCGGTCACCGGATGCTCCACCTGCAGCCGGGTGTTCATTTCCAGGAAGTAGAATTTGTTTTCCTTGCCATCGACAATGAATTCCACCGTGCCGGCGGAGTGGTAGCCGACCGCCTTGGCGAGCGCCACGGCCTGCTCGCCCATGGCCTTGCGGGTTTCTTCATCGAGGAATGGCGAGGGCGCTTCCTCGATGACCTTCTGGTTACGGCGCTGGATCGAGCATTCGCGCTCGCCGAGATAGATGCAGTTGCCATGCTTGTCGCCCAGCACCTGGATTTCGATGTGGCGCGGCTCGGTGACGAATTTCTCGATGAATATCCGGTCGTCGCCGAAGGCGTTCTTCGCCTCGTTCCTGGAGGACTGGAAGCCTTCGCGCGCCTCGCCTGCGTTCCAGGCAATGCGCATGCCCTTGCCGCCGCCGCCGGCCGAGGCCTTGATCATCACCGGATAGCCGATCTCGTCGGAAATACGCACCGCCTCATCGGCGCTGGCTATCAGGCCCATATGGCCGGGCACGGTGGAAACGCCAGCTTCGGCCGCAAGCTTCTTCGAGGTGATCTTGTCGCCCATCGCCTCGATCGCGCCGACCGGCGGACCGATGAAGGCGATGCCTTCCTTCTCCAATGCGGCTGCAAAGACAGGGTTTTCGGATAGGAACCCATAACCCGGATGCACGGAATCCGCGCCGGTCTGCCGGATTGCATCGAGAATCTTGTCGATCACGATATAGGACTGCGCCGACGGGGCCGGGCCGATATGCACGGCCTCATCGGCCATCTTCACATGCAGCGCATCGCGGTCGGCATCGGAATAGACGGCGACCGTTGCAATACCCATGCTCTTTGCCGTCTTAATGACCCGGCAGGCGATTTCGCCGCGATTGGCGATGAGGATTTTCGTAAGCGACACCGTCAAACCTCCAGATGATCTTCAAACGATTCCGGGAAACTGGCCCGCGCCACCGGCTCGTTGATCACCAGCATGGCTTCATAGGACTGCGGATCGAAATCCTGCTCGACCGCGACGACCTCGCGGCCGAACAGCAGAGAAAGACGCGCCGCGTCGAGATTGCCGCGCTCGAACGGCTGGTCGCCGAAATGGTGCCAGAGCGCGTGCAGAAAGGCCGCATCGATCAGATGTTCCTTTGAGCCCTGCCGGGCCTTGCGCGGCAGGGCCTTGATCGGCGTCACCCGTTTGGGATTGGCGCGGCGGATGACGAACTGGACGCCGGTGCCCGGCATGCCGGATGGGAATCCGCGATGCTTCGTCATGTCAGGCAGTTTGGCCATTCCATTCTCCTTGAGCGGCGTCGTTGCGCCTTAAACTAATCCGTCGAAATCCGAGGCGGCGTGAGGTTCGCTGAGCACCGACTTACCCGAAATTTTAGTAACGATCGAACCGTGCTCGACGCGCAGACGCTATGAGCATTATATAACCCGGCCTCCGCGACAGTCTGCCTCTTAAAGCGGTATCGTGTCGTGCTTCTTCCAGTGCGTGTCCGCCCTCTTGTTGCGCAGCGAGGCGAAGGCGCGGGCGATGCGGCGGCGGGAGGAATGCGGCATGATCACCTCGTCGATGAAACCGCGTTCGGCGGCGACGAAGGGGTTGGCGAAGCGCTCCTCGTATTCGGCAACCTTTGCGGCGATCTTCTCGGCATCGCCGAGATCGGCGCGGTGGAGGATTTCGGTGGCACCCTTGGCGCCCATCACCGCGATTTCCGCCGTCGGCCAGGCATAGTTGATATCTGCGCCGATATGTTTCGACGCCATCACGTCATAGGCGCCGCCATAGGCCTTGCGGGTGATCAGCGTCACCATCGGCACGGTCGCCTGGGCATAGGCGAACAGCAGCTTCGCGCCATGCTTGATGACGCCGCCGTACTCCTGGCCGGTGCCCGGCAGGAAGCCCGGCACGTCGACCAGCGTCAAAAGCGGAATGTTGAAGGCATCGCAGAACCGCACGAAACGGGCGGCCTTGCGTGAACTGTCGATATCGAGGCAGCCGGCCAGCACCATCGGCTGGTTGGCAACGACGCCGACGGTCTGGCCCTCGATCCGCAGGAAGCCGGTGATGACATTTCTGGCATAGGCTTCCTGGAGCTCGAAGAAATCGCCCTCGTCGGCAAGCGCCAGGATCAGTTCCTTCATGTCATAGGGCTTGTTGGAGCTGTCGGGGATCAGCGTGTCGAGGCGTTGCTCGATCCGGCCCGGATCGTCATGGAACGGGCGCACCGGCGGCTTTTCGCGGTTGTTGAGCGGCAGAAAATCGAACAGCAGCCGGACCTGTTCCAGCGTTTCGATGTCGTTCTCATAAGCCCCGTCGGCGACCGAGGATTTCTTCGTATGGGTATCGGCGCCGCCGAGTTCTTCCGCCGTGATCACCTCGTTGGTGACGGTCTTGACCACATCCGGGCCGGTGACGAACATGAAGGAGCTATCGCGCACCATGAAGATGAAATCGGTCATCGCCGGCGAATAGACCGCGCCGCCCGCGCACGGACCCATGATCACGGAAATCTGGGGGATCACCCCGGAGGCCTCGACATTGCGGCGGAACACCTCGGCATAGCCGGCCAGCGAGGCGACGCCCTCCTGAATGCGCGCGCCGCCCGAATCATTGAGGCCGATCACCGGCGCGCCGTTCTTTACCGCCATGTCCATGATCTTGCAGATCTTCTGGGCATGGGTTTCCGACAGCGAGCCGCCAAGCACGGTGAAATCCTGCGAGAACACATAGACCTGTCGACCGTTGATCGTGCCCCAGCCGGTGACCACGCCATCGCCCGGCACCTTCTGCCCGGCCATACCGAAATCGACGCAGCGATGGGTGACATACATGTCGTATTCTTCGAACGAGCCTTCGTCGAACAGCACGTCGATGCGCTCGCGCGCCGTCAGCTTGCCCTTGGCATGCTGGGCGTCGATGCGGCGCTGACCGCCGCCGAGGCGGGCGTCCGCGCGGCGGCTTTCCAATTGTTCCAGAACTGTTCGCATGCCTCTTCCCTATTTCCAGACGAACCGTGGCCATAACGCAAAGCCGAACCGCAGAATATGTTTGAACGCGTGAGTTTGTTAAATTATAAAATGGCAAAACTGAAATTGCGAAATTGCGAACATGGCCACCGGAAAACTCTTCATCGGACGCAAGGTGCGTGAACTCAGGCTTCAGGGCAACATGACCCAGAGCCAGTGCGCCGAACGGCTCGGCATTTCGACCAGCTACCTCAACCAGATCGAGAACAACCAGCGACCGGTTTCGGCTGCCGTGCTGCTGGCGCTGGCGGAGAAATTCCAGCTCGATCTCAGCGATCTTTCCTCGGGGGAGGGCGACCGGCTGCTCTCGGCTCTGTCGGAGGCGCTGACGGACCCGGTGTTCGAGAACTATACGCCCGGCCTCCAGGAGCTGAAACTCGTGGTCCAGAACGCGCCCGGCTTTGCCCACGCGCTGGTCGCCGCCCATCAGGCCTATCGGCGGATGAATGAGCAGCTTGCGGGCTTTGACGACACGATTTCGCGCGCAAGCCCGCTGGAGGCGACGCCTTACGAGGAGGTGCGCGACTTCTTTCACTTCGTCGACAATTACCTGCACGATCTCGACATCGCCGCCGAAAAGCTTGCAGCGGAAATCGGCATCGGCGAGGCGGACGACGCAGCGCTTCTGGCTGCCCATCTGGAAAGGGCGCATGGCGTTCGCGTGCTTCGGATCGGGCCGGAAAGCGCGCTGATCCGGCAATATGATCCCAAGCAGCGCACGCTGGCGGTCAACGCCTCGGTGCCGCAATCGACCCGCAATTTCCAGATGGCGTTGCAGATCGGGCAGTTGCATGCGGCCGATCTTATCGACAGGATCGCGGCGGAGGCGGGGTTCCGCTCGCCTGAGGCCGTCGATATCTGCCGCGCCGGGCTACAGAACTATTTCGCCGGCGCCCTGATCATGCCCTATCGCAAATTCCTCACCGCCGCCCACGAGCTGCGCCATGATATCGAGTTGCTGTCGGCCCGCTTCGGCTCCTCGCTGGAACAGGTCTGTCACCGGCTTTCGACGCTGCAGCGGCCAGGACAGAAGGGCGTGCCGATCTTTTTCGCGAGGGTCGATCGCGCGGGCAACATCACCAAGCGCCACAGCGCCGCCAAGCTGCAATTCGCCCGTTTCGGCGCGGCCTGTCCGCTCTGGAACGTGCACCAGGCTTTCGAGCAGCCCGACCGGATCATCCGCCAGCTTGCCGAAACGCCGGACGGTGCGCGCTATCTCTGTCTGGCGACCCAGATCACCAAGGGCGGCGGCGGCTTCTTTGCGCCCAAACCCACCTATGCGATCGCGCTCGGCTGCGAGGTCTCCTATGCCGGCGCCTTTGTGTATGCCGACGATCTCGACGCCGACAACCGTGCCGCCTTCAATCCGATCGGCATTTCCTGCCGGATCTGCGAGCGCACCAGATGCCCGAGCCGCGCCGTGCCGCCGCTCAAACGCAAGATCGCCGTCGACCAGAATCAGCGGCATTTCTTGCCGTACGAATTGATGTGAAGGCGCGGCTATCGCGCGGTTTTTGCTCCGGTCTCGGTGCAGTTGTTCGGGAACCATTTCGTCAGGAAATCGACGAAGGTGCGCACCTTCTGCGGCAGATAGCGGCGGTGAGGGTAGATGGCGTAGATCGCCGCGCTGGTCGGCAATTGATCGTCGAACAGCGTGACGAGTTCTCCCGACGCGATCGGCTCGCGGGCGACGAAATCCGGCACCAGCGCCACGCCCAGCCCGGCAATCGCGCCGCGCATGGTCGCGATCGGCGAATTCACCGAAACCGGCCCGTGGATCGGCACGGTGTAGACGGTGCCGTCCTCGGGGTTCTTGAACCTGAGCGAGCCGTGGGACTTCGGGTTGGTATCGACCAGGAACGGCACATGCGCCAGATCTGCGGGCTTTTCCAGCGGGCGGTCGAGCGCCGCCAGCCATGTCGGCGACACGCAGACCAGCGAGCGGAAATCGGCAAGCTTGCGCGCGATCAGCGCGGAATCCTCAAGGCTGGTGATCCGGATCGCGACATCATAACCCTCCTCGACCAGGTCCACGAACCGGTCCTCGGCCACGATTTCCAGCGACAGATCCGGATGGGCGGCAGTGAAATCGAGCAGCGACCGGCCGACCGGGGCATCGATGAAGGTGCGGGGCACCGACACCTTAAGCTTGCCGCGCAGGTCGGAATTGTTGGCGCGCACCGTATCGGAGAGATTGTCGACGTCCTGCACGATGTCGATAACGCGACGATGATAGAGCTGGCCGGCCTCCGTCAGCGAGAATTGCCGCGTGGTGCGGTTCAACAGCAGCACGCCGAGATCGTCCTCCAGCTCGCGCACATATTTCGAAAGCAGCGCCTTGGAACGGCCGGTCTTGCGGGCGGCGGCGGAAAAGCCTTCTGCCTCGACCACGTCGATAAAGGCCCGCATTCTCGTCAAAGTGTCCATTGCCGCTCCTTGAAAGGGCTTGCGAAAAAATTACTGAAGTTTTGTCAATCAGATAGCATCTTCAACGGGATACAGGGGAAGATTTTGGGGTTCCCCCACTTGATTTTCAAGTCCGGTTTTAATATCTCTCCGCTTGCCCAAAGTCGCGCGTGCCTGTGGGTGTCCGCCGAACTCTCGAATGGTGAGGGTCACGGTAAGGTACCTGGAACTAACCCCTCCAGTCGCTTCCCGGCCAACCGGTCAAGCGAGGACATCTTGAAGCAACGACGGTGCGGGCCTTTCTGGTGTCTCCCGGATTTCCATCCCCGGGGTACTAAAGAGGCACATACCTTCATTGCCGGAAGTGCGGCGGGTCAATCCCCCAATCCAAGGCAGACAAAGCCGGATCATCCTTGCTCGCAGGGCTGATTCAAACTTGAGCGTTCGCCGCAACCGTTCCCCGGGGTCTCCACCGGCCGGGTTCGTGCGCGGATCGATGCGCCCTTTGTCATCCGGAAAATACCGGATCAGAATGCTTCAGAAGGGGTTAGAACAATGACCACCGAGCGTATCGCCGAATTCTTCCGCACCCGCCGTCCCGATGGCCCTTGCCTGGTCGTGGACCGCGAAGTCGTGCGCGACAACTACACCGCCTTCCGCCGCGCGCTGCCCAACAGCGACATCTTCTACGCGGTCAAGGCAAACCCGGCTCCGCAGATCCTGGAGCTGCTCGCAGGCCTCGGCTCCAACTTCGATTGCGCGTCCGTCGCCGAAATCGAAATGGCGCTGGAAGCCGGTGCGACCGCCGACCGCATCTCCTTCGGCAACACCATCAAGAAGGAACGCGACATCGCCCGCGCCCATGCGCTCGGCGTCAACCTGTTCGCCGTCGATTGCCATGAGGAAGTCGAGAAGATTTCCCGTGCAGCCCCCGGCGCGCGCGTGTTCTGCCGCGTTCTGACCGATGGCGAAGGCGCCGAATGGCCGCTGTCGCGCAAGTTCGGCTGCGTTCCGGCCATGGCCGTCGACGTGCTGGTCTATGCCCATCAGCTGGGTCTGACAAGCTACGGCGTGTCCTTCCATGTCGGCTCGCAGATGACCAAGGTCGAAGCCTGGGACGCAGCGCTTTCCGATGCCAAGCGGGTGTTTGCGCAGCTTGCCAAGCAGGGCATCTACCTGCAGATGGTCAACATGGGCGGCGGTTTCCCGACCAAGTATCTGCGCGACGTGCCGACGGCGGAAGCCTATGGCCAGGCGATCTTCGCGGCGCTGTCCCGCCACTTCGGCAACCAGCTCCCGCGCACGATCATCGAGCCGGGCCGCGGCATGGTCGGCAATGCCGGCGTCATCAAGTCGGAAGTGGTGCTGATCTCGAAGAAGTCCGACGATGACAAGCATCGCTGGGTGTTCCTCGACATCGGCAAGTTCGGCGGTCTCGCCGAAACCATGGACGAGGCGATCCGTTACCCGATCCGCACCGAGCGCGACGGCGACGAGATGGAGCCCTGCGTTCTCGCCGGTCCGACCTGCGACAGCGCCGATGTGATGTACGAGAAGAACATGTATCCGCTGCCGATCTCGCTGACGATCGGCGACGAGGTTCTGATCGAAGGCACCGGCGCCTACACCACGACCTATGCGTCGGTGGCGTTCAACGGCTTCGAGCCGCTGAAATCCTACGTCATCTGAGGATTTCCCTTGCACATCGGTGCGGCTTGAGGAGAGCCGCACCGGGATAGCCGACCGGGGCCACGCCCCGGCCATCCTGTTGCACTGTAATTTTGGGGGATAATCCGATGGCCCCGGTTCTCGCTGAAATCGCTGTTCAGTCCTTCGTCATCGCCGAAGAGGCCTCTTTCGACGTGCCCGCGCGCGAAGCGCTGCTCGATCGCGCCATGGGGCCGATGCGCAAGAAAAAATCGTCGGAGAAGATCCGCCGCAAGCGGCTGCCGGCCGATGGTCTGGCACTCGTTGCCCGCGATGACGTCGGCATGCTGATCGGCACTGTGCGCCTGTGGCACGTGGATGCCGGCATCGGCTCCGATGGTCGCGGCGTGCCAGCACTTTTGCTCGGCCCGCTCGCCGTCGAGCCCGGCCTTTCCGGCAAGGGCGTCGGCGGTGCGCTGATGCGCGCCGCGATCGCGGAAGCCGCCGCCCGCGGCCACGGCGCGATCCTGCTGGTCGGCGACCCGGAATATTACGCCCGCTTCGGCTTTTGTGCCGACAAGGCCGAGCTCCTGGTCATGCCCGGCCCGTTCGAACGCCGCCGTTTCCTCGGCCTCGAGCTGAAGGACGGCCACCTCGAAGGCGCCGCCGGCGTTCTCGTGGCCTCGGGCCGCAAGATTCCGTCCGCACGGGTCAAACCCTTCCGCCGCGCGGCCTGAGGTTCCTTCACCTTACAAAGCTCCGCTGATTTCCGATCAGCGGAGCTTTTCGTTTGGCCGCCTTCGCCGAATTCATTGCGCCGCACCAGTCCACCGGCCTTCCGCTGGCCTTGCAGCCACAATCTCCCCCCTTGAGGCAGGGCTATCGCATATGAGCGATCATTGAGATTA
>NZ_JBAKFQ010000030.1:0-59924 GCF_053484255.1 Martelella sp. FLE1502 | reverse complement strand
CCCCCCCCCCCCCCCCCCCCCCCCCCCCCCCCCCCCCCCCCCCCCCCCCCCCCCCTCCGCCATCTGGCCGTGGCCAACATCGATTGCCGTGACGTGACGTGCCCCTCGTTCCAGCAGCACCTGGGTGAAACCGCCGGTCGAAGCGCCGATATCGAGCGCATGCGCGCCCTCGGGCGACAGCGCGAAATGATCGAGCGCCGCCGCAAGCTTCAGCGCGGCGCGGGAGACATAGCGTTCGGCCGGATCGTCAATCGCGATCTCGGCGTCCGGGCTGACCGTTGCGCCGGGCTTCGTCGCCCTCTTGCCGTTGACGGACACCGCCCCGCGCGCAATTGCGTCGCGGGCGCGCGAGCGGGTCTCGAAACGGTTGAGCGCGACCAGCAACTGGTCGAGGCGCATGGAGGGAGTGGTCATGGCCGCTCCATGGACGGTTTTTGTAGCAGGCGCAAGCGGTCAGCCGACCGTGCCGGTCGAAACGCCGTGGCGGCCAAGCGCGCGGAACACGGTTTGCACGATCCCGTCGCGGTCAAGCCCGGCCTTGGCATACATGTCCTCGGGCTTGGCCTGTTCCATCCAGATATCCGGCAGCACCATCTGGCGCACGCGTAGCCCATGGTCGAGCAGGCCCTCATTGGCCAGGAACTGGACCACATGGGCCCCGAAACCGCCGACCGCGCCTTCCTCGATCGTCACCAGCACCTCGTGATGGGCGGCGAGCTGGCGGATCAGGTCGTGATCGAGCGGCTTGGCGAAACGGGCATCGGCAACGGTGGTCGAAAGGCCAGCGGCGTTCAGAACCGTCGCTGCCTCGCGACATTCTCCCAACCTCGTGCCGAAGGACAGCAGCGCCACCTTGGAGCCCTCGGAAATGATGCGCCCCTTGCCGATTTCGAGAATCTCGCCGCGCTCCGGCAAGACCACGCCGGTGCCTTCGCCGCGCGGATAGCGGAACGAGATCGGGCCTTCATCGTAGGCTGCGGCGGTGCGCACCATGTGCATAAGCTCGGCCTCGTCACCGGCGGCCATCACCACGAAGCCGGGCAGGGTGGCAAGGTATGTCGTGTCGAAGGAGCCCGCATGGGTCGGCCCGTCAGCGCCAACGAAACCGGCGCGATCGATCGGAAAGCGCACGGGCAGGCCCTGGATCGCGACATCGTGGACCACCTGGTCGTAGCCGCGCTGCAGGAAGGTGGAATAAAGCGCGCAGAACGGCTTGATGCCTTCGCTCGCAAGACCGGCCGCAAAGGTCACCGCGTGCTGCTCGGCGATGCCGACATCGAAAATCCGGCTCGGATAGATTTCCTCGAACTTGTCGAGACCGGTGCCGGACGGCATGGCGGCGGTGATCGCCACCACGTCCTTGTCGTTGCGCGCTTCCTCGATCAGCGCCTTGGCGAACACGGAGGTGTAGCTCGGCGCGTTGGGCTTGGATTTCGCCTGATGGCCGGTGACGACATCGAAACGGCTGACGGCGTGACACTTGTCGGCGGCGGCTTCGGCGGGCGCATAGCCCTTGCCCTTCTGGGTCACGACATGGATCAGCACCGGGCCGCGGGCATTGTCGCGGGCGTTGCGCAGCACCGGCAGGAGATGATCGAAGGAATGACCGTCGATCGGGCCGATATGGTAGAAGCCAAGCTCCTCGAACATGGTGCCGCCGGTGACATAACCGCGGGCATGGCCAACGGCGCGCGAGATTGCGCTTTCGATCGACTTGCCGAGATAGGAGGTCAGCCGCTTGCCGAAATCGCGGACCTCGAGATAGGTCTTGCCGGAGGCGAGCCGCGCTAAATATGCGCTCATCGCCCCGGTCGGCCTTGCAATCGACATATCGTTGTCGTTGAGGATCACGATCTGGCGCGCGCCAAGCGCGCCGGCATTGTTGAGCGCCTCATAGGCCATGCCGGCGGACATCGCGCCGTCGCCGATCACGGAGATCACATTGCGGGGATGGTCCTGCAGCTTGGAGGCGACCGCCATGCCGAGTCCGGCGGAAATCGAGGTGGAGGAGTGGCCGGCGCCGAAGGGGTCGTATTCGCTTTCGGCGCGGCGGGTGAAGCCGGAAATGCCGTTTTCCTGGCGCAGCGTCCCCATCCGCTCACGCCGTCCCGTCAGGATCTTGTGGGGGTAGCACTGGTGGCCGACGTCGAAGATCAGCCGGTCGTCCGGCGTATTGAACACCTTGTGGATCGCGATCGTCAGCTCGACCACGCCGAGGCCTGCGCCAAGGTGACCGCCGGTGCGCGACACCGAGGAGATCATCTCCGCGCGCACTTCTTCGGCAAGCTGCGGCAGGTCGCGGTCGTGAACGTCACGAAGGTCTGCGGGCAGCTTGATCCGGTCGAGAATGGAGGTTTTTGACGGTAGCGTCACTGTGGAGCCTCATACGCCCTGAAAGACGTTGTTCCTGCCTGAAGCACCTGCGGCGCAAGCCGGAAATGCTTCCTGTCCTTGTTTTCGCGCGCCAGTGACCGGCAAACCGGCAACGGCTTTAGCGCGTCCTAAATCGTTTCTAGCGAATTTCAGCGTTCGGGCAAAGGAACAAATTCCTTCTCGTCTCCCGGCACCAGTCCGAACCGGCCCTGCCGCCAATCTTCCTTCGCCTGTTCTATCCGTTCCTTCGAGGAAGACACGAAATTCCACCAGATGTGGCGCGGCTTTTCCAGCGCCTCCCCACCAAAAAGCATGAGACGGCATCCGTGTTCCCCCGCTCCCTCGATCGTGATCGGGTCATTGGGGGCAAGCACCAGCAATTGCTCGGCATCGAAGGTATCGCCGGCAACGCCCAACCGGCCTTCCAGAATGTAGATCGCCCGTTCCTCGTGCTCTGCTGGAAACGAAAGCCGCGCGCCGGGGCGCAGCGCGATATCGGCGAGCAGCGTGTCGGTGAAGGTCTTCACATCGGCCTTCATGCCACAAAAATGGCCGAGCACGAGGCGACCGCTGACGCCGGTCTCCGAAATGGTTGGAAGTGCGTTCTTCTCGGTATGGCCGAATGTCGGGTCGATCTCCTCGTCCCGCTCCGGCAGGGCCAGCCAGGTCTGGACGCCGGACAGCGCGTGCGGGCGCAGGCGCAGGTCGTCGGGCGTGCGCTCGGAATGGACGATGCCGCGCCCCGCCGTCATCAGGTTGACGTCGCCCGGGCGGATGACGGTGTGGTTGCCCAGCGTGTCGCGATGGCCGATCTCGCCGGAGGTGAGATAGGTGACGGTGGAAAGCCCGATATGGGGATGCGGCTTGACGTCGAGCGCCTCGCCATGGCCGCCGAAACGGGCCGGGCCCATGCGGTCGAAGAAGATGAACGGGCCGACGAGCCGGCGCTTGATCGTCGGAAGCGCCCGGCGCACCTCAAAGCCGCCGATATCGCTGGTGCGCGGGATGATCAGCTGGGCAACGTCATTGCAGCTTTCGGCATCGCCGAATTCGGGGTCCTTGCCGGGAAAAAACGACATGTCCGATACTCCGGGCGCCGGTTCGCGCCGATCGTTATTGTGGGTCCAGCGGTTCCGTTCCTGCCGGTCTGCCGTCGCGATCGAGACGGATTTTCTCGACCCTGGCTTCCGCCGCGCTCAGCAGCTTTTCGCAGTGCTTCTTAAGGGCCTCGCCGCGCTCATAGATCTTGATCGATTCTTCCAGAGCGACGTCGCCGCGCTCCAGCCGAGCCACGATCGATTCGAGTTCCTCGACCGCGCGCTCGAAGCTGAGGCCGCTCACATCGGTCGGTTTCGTTGCTTCCGTCATGGTCTGGCCTCTCGAGTTTTCGCGCGCATTTCGTTTCGGCAAGGTAATGCGCCCCGGCGCGATTGCAAGTCAAGCATGGTCGTCTCCGCTAACCATCAGATAACCATATCATGGCGTTTGACTTGGAAAGGTTCTATAGAGTGCTGAGCTTTTCCGCATTGCAGCGCGGCTGCATTCTTGCGAATAGCCGGTGAAAACGTGCGTAACGGCGTTGCTTAGCGCCGGGAAGGTGTGGCCGATGGATGAACTTCATCCTGAAAGAACGGAACTTCGTGTTCCCTATCGCGATATCGACATGCATGGGCGCATGCACACCGCCGCCTATATCGAGCATGCAGAGGAAGCCCTTGCGCGGTTCTGGCAGTACCGTCCGGAGGTGGAGAACGAGCCCGCCTATGTCGTGCGCAAGGTCGGCTGCACCTTTTATCGCGGGCTGAAGAACGGCGAGACGGCGGATCTGGTGGTGCGCGCTGCCAAGATCGGCGGCAAGTCGATCGGCTTCAATGTCGCGGTGCAATCCGGCAATCACATCGCCGCCGAGGTTGAACTGCTGTGGACAGCCGTCAACCGCGTCAGCGGAGAACCCGCGCCCCTTCCGGAAGCGACGCGGGACTGGCTGTTTTCGTTTCTGGACTGAAGCGTTAACGGCTGATGCCGGCCCCGCGATCAGGCCTCGCTGGAGAGGCTTTTGGGCAGCAGCGGATAGCCGACCATCACCGCGCGCGCGGCGAGCGCCGCCAGCACCGCCTTGATGATATCGCCCGGGATGAAACCCATCGAGCCTGCGACTGCCGGGGAGATGCTCATGCCGATGCCATAGGCGAGCCAGGCGATGCCGAAGAAATAGACGACCACGATGCCGCCCGCGAAGGCCGCGACGAAGAAGCCGAAGGTCTGCCGCAGCGCATTCTCGGTCTCCGCCGCATATTCGGCAAGCGCGCCCGCGACATAGGCCGCCGGCAGCCAGCCGATCAGGAAGCCGGCCGTCGGCGCGGCGAAGCTGCCGAGGCCGCCGCGCCCGCCGGCAAGCACCGGAAGCCCGATCGCGACCAGCACGAACACCAGCAGAACGGCGGCCGCGCCGCGCCTGCGGCCAAGGATCAGACCGGCGAGCATGACGCCGAGGGTCTGCGCGGTGATCGGCACGGGAATGAAGGCAAGCGGAATGGCCGGCAGCAGGCCGAGCGCCACGATGATGGCCGCGAAAAGCGACACGAGAACCAGATCACGCGAGTTCATTTGACGTTCCTTCTGTCTTCGCCGCGAATGCCGCGGGCATCGATGGCATCGGCGATACTGTCGGCATCGCGCAGGGTCAAGATGATCAGCGGGACGATCGCGCCCCGCGGGCGAAACCGTATGCCCCGGGCCCTGTGGGCATCGCGGATCGCGCCGTAGCGGGAGAGAATATCCGGCACGAAGCGGATGACAAGCCCGACCGCAAGCCCGATATCGGCCGCGCGCACCAGCCCCGTCTTCTCCAGCGGCCGAGCGGCGCGCGTGATCGTGTCGATAAAGTCCGGCACGGGCGTGCTGGCGGTGATGGCGGCGGCGGCCAGCATCAGCGCGGAGAGCCGGAGAACCGAGGCCAACGCCTGTTCCCAAGGGTTGAAGATCAGGCTGAAACCGCCGACAAGCAGAACGGCGAGCGCCATCGGCACCAGCCGGGCCAGCGCCGGGCGCAGCCGGATCGGCAGGGTGAAATAGACGAATGCGGCTGCGGCGGCGAAACCGGCGAGCCCCCACAGGTTTGCGGTGAGAAAGACGGCGAGCGAAAAGGCGACCAGCCCGCCGAGCTTCACGCCCGGCGAGATGCGGTGGAGAATGCTGTCGGCTTCGACATAGAGCGATTGCATCAGCGGTTCATCGCCTCATATTGCGCGATCACGTCTTCCGGCGCGCCGTCTCCCGCAAGTCGGCCCTCATGAAACAGCAGCACCCGCTCGAAATCGCGCAGGATGGCCAGGTCGTGGGAGATGATGATGACATCCTCGTCAAGCGCCGCGATCGTCTCGGCGACGCGGCGGCGGTTCCTGAGGTCGAGCTGGTTGGTTGGCTCGTCGAGGATCACCAGCGAGGGCCGGGTGGCGAGCACGGCGGCAAGGGCCGCAAGCTGCAGTTCCCCGCCGGAAAGCTCATGGGCGCGGCGTCTGGCGAGGTGGGCGATGCCGAGCCGGGCGAGTGCCTCCTGCGCGCGTTCGGGCACTTCAGCCTTGGCAACGCCGCGCGCCTTCAGTCCCAGTTCGATATCGTCCTGAAGGATCGGCAGGATGATCTGGTTTTGCGGCGACTGGAACACGAAGCCCGCATCCGCCATCACCGCTTGCGTTTCGGCAACCGTATCACGGCCATTGACCGCGACGGCACCGGTCGTGGGCTTGGTCAGACCGTTGATCAGCCGCGCGAAGGTGGTCTTTCCGGAGCCGTTGAGGCCGATCACGCCGATCCTGCGGCCGGTCAGCGACAGCGTCAGCGGATGAAGCGCCACCCGGCCTTCATGCGTGACTCCGGCCTCAATGAATTCGATCTGCAATCTCGCCCCCGGACAAATTTCCCTCTTATAGGCATGAAAGTCCGGTTCCGGAAGGGCCGTTCCCGTTGCTGCACAGGTTGCCGGGACGCCGTGTCAGGGCGGCGCGGATCGGATGTTCTTATTTTGTCCGAATCGCATTAGGCTCGCGCCATGACCATCACGATCTCCAACGCCGATGCCCGGCGCATCTTTCTCGCCCGTCAGGGCCTGTCCGCGCCGCCCGGCAGGGCGATGGACAAGGCCGGGCTTCTTGACCTGATCGAGGCGATCGGCTTCGTGCAGGTGGATTCGATCCGCACGGTCGAGCGCGCCCATGACCTGATCCTGTTTTCGCGCAACCAGACCTTTCGCCGCGAGCATCTGACGGCGCTTCTGGAGCGGGACAGGGCGCTGTTCGAGCACTGGACCCATGACGCCTCCATTATTCCGATGCGGTTCTATCCCTATTGGAAGCACCGCTTCCGCCGCGAGGAAGAGCGGCTGCAGGAGCGCTGGCGCAAATGGCACGGGGACGACTTTGCCGCCGCGTTCGAGCACACCTATGAACAGGTGCGGGCGAACGGTCCGATCTTTGCGCGCGCGCTGAAGCAGGAGGATCACGTTTCCGGCGGCTGGTGGAACTGGCATCCCGCCAAGACCGCGCTGGAATATCACTGGCGCACCGGCCATTTCGCGATCTGCCACAGGCATAATTTCCAGAAGGCCTATGATCTGGCCGAACGAGTGATCCCGGATCACTATCGTCTTGCCGAAGTCGATCACACGGAATTTGTCGATTGGGCCTGCCGCGCCGCGCTCACCCGTCTCGGCTTCGCGACCTCCGGCGAGATCGCCGCCTTTTTCGCGGTCGTCACGCCGCAGGAGGCGAAGGCCTGGGTGGATGCCAATGCGGATCGGCTTCTCGAGGTGCGGGTCGAAACCGTCGACGGCGGCAGGCCACGCGCGGCGGTGGCGCTTGCCGACGAGATGCCGACCATTTTCGATGTGCCGGAGCCGCCCTCACGGGTGCGCGTCCTGAGCCCGTTCGATCCGTTGCTGCGCGACCGGGCGCGGGCGGAGCGGCTGTTCGGCTTTTTCTATCGCATCGAGGTCTTCGTGCCGGAGCCGAAGCGGCAATATGGCTATTACGTCTTTCCCCTGATCGAGGGCGACCGCCTGATCGGACGGATCGACATGAAGGCCGACCGCAAGCGGAGCTCGCTCGATGTCCGCAGGCTGTGGCTGGAGCCGGGTGTGCGGCCATCCGCCGGGCGCTTTGAAAAACTCGACGCCGAGCTTGCGCGCCTCGCCCGTTTCACCGGTGTGGACGCGGTCGCGTACCTGCCGGGCTGGCGGGGCGAGGCTATATAATCACCGGGAGGCCCCAAGCCGAGGCGACTGAGGGATTCCTGTCGGCAGGATCATATTGACCACGCCGGTCTCTTGCGCTCCAGCCTTTAAATGAGCGCTCCGCGCCTTTTGATGCTCAGGCCGGAGAGAGCCTGGAAAGCCGTGCGTAATAAGCCTCCAGCCGTTCTCCGAGCGGCACCTGATAGCGAGGTTGCCAGCCGAGCAGGTAATAGGCGGCCGCGTCCGGCAGGGTGAAGCGCTCGCCCATCAGAAAGGTCTGGTCGCCGAGTTCCCGTTCGAGCTGCGCCAGCCCTTTCTCGACCATTTGCCGGCCCGTCGCCTTGATCTCTTCCTGCGCCTCGGCGGAGGTAGCGAAGGCCGATGGCCGCATCACCAGCGCGGTGCCGCGCATGTGAAGCGAGGAGACGATGAAATCGAGCAGTTCCAGCGCCCTTGCCTCGCCATCGGTGTCTTGCGGCAGCAGTTCGGCCGCGGGATATTTTCGCGCGAGCCAGAAGGCAATCGCTGGAAACTCCGTCAGCAGCCTGCCGTCGTCGCGCAGGAGCGCGGGAACCTTGCCCTTTGGGTTGATCGCCAGATAGTCGGGCTGGCGCTGCTCGCCCGTCCGCACATTGATCTCGTGGATCTCGTAGGGTTGGCCGATCCTGTCGAGCAGCAGCCGAATACCCTCGGAACAGGCGCCGGGCGCGTGGAACAGCTTCATGGATATCTCCCGAAAGGCTCAGTGATCGTGATGATCATGGCTGCAATATTCGTGATGCACCGGCGGCTTGCCAAGGCTTTCGCGCATATCCTTCATCTCCTCGAAGAAGGGAATGGGCACGCGGGTGGGCCGGACCGGCGCATTGTCGAAATCGTCATAGAGCGTTCGCAGCGTCACGACAACGCGTTCGGCATCGTTCCAGTCGCGATATTCGCCGAGATCGATCTTGTAGGCCGCATCGAGATAGTCGACGCCCTGCTCGTAGAACGGGCGGGCCTTCTCGGTGATGTCGAGCAGGTAGTCGCGCATCTTGCGCACGTCGTCCTTGGTGGAAAGCGGACCGTGGCCGGCGACGATGATCTCGACATCCATTTCCAGCACCATGTTGCAGACATTGATCCAGCGGGCGATCGGCCCGTACCAGGCGATCGGCGTGCCGGCGGAAAACAGGATGTCGCCGGTGTAAAGCACCTTGTCCTCCGGCACATAGATCAGCGCGTCGCCGAGCGAATGCGACGGGCCGACCTCGATCAGCTCCACGGTCTTGTTGCCGACCTTGATGGTCATGCGATCCTTGAAGGTCTCGGTTGGCGGCGTCAGTTCGATGCCGGAAAAGTCGAACGGGCGGAAGCATTCGGCCATGAATTCGCCAGCGCGGCCGAACTGCGTCGGGTCGTTTTGCACCGCGAGCAGCACCTTGGGATCGAAGCGGTTGAAATCGCTGACCGTTCCCTCGGTGCCGATGATGCGGGCACCCTTGACGAGCTGGTTGCCGAAGGTGTGGTCGCCATCGGCATGGGTGTTGACCAGGACGCCGATCTTTTCCGACGCCGGCACGGCGTTGCGCATCTCGGCCAGCATGTCGCCGGTGCATTTCAGGTCGAACAGCGTGTCGACGAGCAGGGTTGCTTCGCCATCGGCGATCAGCCCGGCATTGGACCAGCCCCATGAACCGTCCGGCACCAGATAGCCCCAGCAGCCATTGCCGAGATCGTGCAGTCCCTTGGTGTATTTCCATTTGGTCATAGGTCTTCTCCCTAAAGTAATGCGGTGGCGATGGCCGGGAAGGCGAATACGAGCGCGAGCACGAACAGCATCATCAGCGCGAAGGGGGCCGCGCCGCGGAAGATCTGCCCGAGCGTGATGTCGCTTTCCGGGCCGAGCGTTGATTTGATGACGTAGACGGCGATGCCGAAGGGCGGCGTCAGAAGGCCGATCTCGACGGCGAGGATCGCGATCACGCCGAGCCAGATCAGGTCGACGCCGAGCCCGTTGAGGATCGGAACCGCGATCGGCAGCACCAGAAGCATGATCGAGGAACTGTCTAGAATGGTGCCGAGCAGCACCATGACGACCACCATGGCGAGCACCACGCCCTCGGTCGAAAACCCGGCTTCCAGCACCGTGCGGCCGAGCCAGCCCGGCATGCCCGTGAAGGCGAGCATGCGCGAATAGAGGCTGGCGCCGATGATCAGGAAACAGATCGAGGCGGTGGTATGGCCGGTTTGGACCAGAACCTGCCAGAAATCACGCCAGGACAGACGGCGCTTGACGATCGCGATGATAAGCGCGCCGGCAGCGCCCGCGCCACCGGCTTCCGTCGGCGTGAACAGACCGCCATAGATGCCGCCAAGGACCAGCGCCACAAGAGCTGCGATCGGCAAAAGCTTGGCGGCGATCTCGCCCCAGCCCATATGCGGGGCGTCGAATTCCTGCGCCGCCTGACCGCCGACGAAGCCCGGCTTCAGATGCGCCATGGCGACGATGCCGATGCTGTAGGTGACCGCCAGGAGCAGGCCGGGCAGCACGCCGGCGATGAACAGCGAGCCGACAGATTGCTCCGTCAGAATGCCGTAGAGTATGAACAGCAGCGATGGCGGGATCAGCATGCCGAGCACCGAGGAGCCGGCCACCACGCCGACCGAGAATTCCGGCGTGTAGCCCCGGGCGCGCATCTCCGGCACCGCGACCTTGGTGAAGACGGCAGCGGATGCGATCGAGATGCCGGTGATCGCCGCGAACACGGCGTTGGCAGCGACGGTCGCGACCCCGAGCCCGCCGCGAATGCGCCGGAACGCCTGCTGCGCGACGTCGAACGTGTCGCGCCCCATGCCGGAGATCGAGACCACCAACCCCATCAGCACGAACAGCGGCACCACGCCGAACAACTGGTCGGTGATCGAATCCTTGAAGGCGACGACCAGCATGTTGGCGGCAAGATCGAAATTGTCCTTCAGCACCCACACGCCGATGAAGCTGACGAGGATCAGCGCGATCGCGACATGCAGCCCGGCATAGATCAGCACCAGCATCAAGGCGACCGAGCCGAGCGCGATTTCCACGCCGCTCATACGTCTTCTCCCCGAAGCGCTGCGAGCGAGTTCGCCAGGAACTGCAGGATGGTCGCCGCCATGCCGATGCTCATCAGCCCGTAAAGCGGCCATGTCGGTATCTGGAAGAATCCTGGATTGCCCATGAAATGCCGTTCCGGCCTGTCCCAGGCACTGAGAAACGACGGCAGGAAGTGCCAGAGAGCGATCGCCAGAATGGCAGCGCCGGCGAGATTGTAGAGCGCCAGCAGAAAGCCTTTCAGCCGTGGGCTGTGGCGCTCGGCGACGATCAGCAGCAGATCGGACCGGGTCAGCGAGCCGCTGCGCAGCGTGTGGGCGAGCTGCAGGAACACGATGCCGACGATGGAAAAGGCCACCATTTCCGCAACGCCGGCGATCGGCGCGTTGAAGACGCCGCGCATGATGATGTCGGCGCAGATCAGCAGCATAAGGCCGAGGATCCAGACCGAGCCAAGGGCATTGAGCCCGGCGACAACGGGGCCAAGCAGCAGGCCCGGCCGGCCGCGTGCATTTGCCATGATTTTCTCCAGATTGGTCTTCGGACAGCCCGGCAATGAAGGCCGGGCCGCGCGGGATTATTCGGCGAGATAGTCGCGCGGGAAGGTGAAGCCGTCTTCGGCAAGCGTATCGCGGTAGATTTCCAGCATCTCGTCCACCGGTTCGCCGCGGGCGAGCGCTGCATCGCGCCATGCCGTCACGGGGTTGTCCATGCCGTCGATCCAGGCCTGGCGTTCGGCGGGCTCCATCTTGATCTCCTCGCCGCCGCCCTCGATCATGGTCTTTTCATTCGCCGCGTATTTTGCCGCCTGCTCCTCGAAGAAGGCTTTGGAATAGGCTTCCGCGCCCTTGCGGAAGGCGTCCTTGGTGTCGTCGGAGAACTCGTCCCAGAGCCGTTTGGCAACGCCGAGGCCGCCGATATACATCGCGCCGAAATCAGTGCGGTTCCAGTAGGGCGCGACCTCGTAGATGCGGGCCGGCACATTGGCCGTCATCCAGCCGATATTGCCGTCGTAAACGCCGGTCGAGATGTCGTTGTAAAAGGTGACATAGCTGCCCTGAACGCCGACCGCGCCGGTGGAATTCAGCCAGGCAAGGTTCGGCCCGGCGCCGCCGATGCGCATGCCGTCCATGTCCGCGCGGGTCTTGATCGGGCGCTTGGCGGCGATGTTGTAGCCGTCGATCGCCACGCCGCCACCGATATAGACGACGCCGGTTTCCTCCGTGAGCTGGTCGATCAGGCCCTCGGTGCTGTAAAGCGCGTCCTCAACCGCCGATGTGACCATTTCCGGGTCGATCGGGCCGAAGGGCATGGCGTAGGTGATGTTGAGGATGCCCATGCCGGCGGGATCGAACACGCCGGATGCCATCGCGACATCGGCAATGCCGGTTTCAAGCGCTTCCGCCTCGGAGCCGAGCTTCATCAGCGTGCCGCCATAGGCCTCGGTCCATTCAACTTGCACATCGCCTTTTTCGGCAAGCGCGGCATTGACCGTGGGAATGAAGGTCTCGTGCATGTGCTTGACCCAGAGAAACACCTCCGGATGGCCGGATGCGATGGTGAGACGCAGCGTCTCCTGCGCCATCGCCGGCGAGAGAGCGGCAAGCGCGACGCCGCTTGTAAGCGCAAGTGTGGTGATAATTCGGTTCATGAAATCCTCCCTGATTGCCACCGTTGCCGGTGCCTCCAAAAAAAAGGATAATGGCACTTGAACAACTGTTCAAGCTTTTTTATTGTTTGTTCAACTCAAGTCGGGAAAGCATAGTGGAAGAGCCAAAAACGCAAGAAAAACAAGGCGCGACGTCGAAGGAGAAGATTCTTTCGGCGGGCGAGGCCGTGTTCGGCAATTACGGATATGACGCGACGACGGTGCGCAAGATCGCCGCCCGCGCCGATGTGCCGGTGGCGCTGATCAACTATCATTTCGGCTCCAAGGAAGGGCTTTACCGCGCCATATTCGAAACCCGCTCGCCGGCAATCCGCGGCCAGCGCGTGGTCGGGCTTCAGCTCGCCCGTTCGGAACCGGATTGGGACAGGCGTGTGGAGCTTGTGGTCAAGGCGCTGATCGTGCCGATGTTCGGCCTGCGCGACGACGCCAATGACGGCGCCTTCGGCCGCATTCTGGCGCGCGAGCTTTCCGATCCGAGCTCGGAGGGGCGGGGGATTTTCCGCGAGACCTTCGATCCGGTGGCCGAGATGATGCTCGACGCGCTTGCGGAATGTTTTCCGGACTGGACCAAGGCCGAGGTGAACTGGGCCTACCAGACCATGCTCGGCGCGATGATGATCGTGATGATGGACAATGGCCGCATCGCCCGGCTTTCCGGGGGCACGGCGAACTCGGCCGACACCTCTGCGGCGGCCACCCATATCGTGGCGATGCTTACGGCCGGCCTGAAGCACCGTGACCGGAGCCAGACAGCCAATAGCTAACTCATGTTTTCTTGGGAGGAAATTCGATGAAACTGGTGACTTATGATCGCGGCGATGGCGTCGGCCGCCCCGGTGTGCTTCTCGGCGATGGCGATCGCATCCTCGATCTTGCTGCTGCCACCGATGGGGCTATCGCCTCGATCCAGGGGCTGATCGAGGGCGGTGACGCGGCACTCGAACGCGCCCGGCAGGCGGAGTCCTCTGCCGCGAACGGCCATATGCTGGAACGGAGCGCCGTGCGACTGATGGCGCCGATCGAACCGCCGATCCAGATGCGCGACTGCCTGTGCTTCGAGACCCATCTGAAGCAGGCCTTCCAGCAGGCCCGCAAGTTGCGCGCCAGGCAGTTCGACAACCCCGAAGAGGCCGAGGCGGAGATGGCCCGCAAGGGCATATTGTCGGTGCCGGAAACCTTCTACGAGCAGCCGATCTACTACAAGGCCAACCGCTTCTCCGTCGTCGGCCACGAAACCGATGTGATCTGGCCGCGCTATTCCAAATTCATGGATTTCGAGCTGGAGTTCGGGATCTATATCGGCAAGACCGCCAAGGACGTGAGGGCGGCCGATGCCCGTCCCTATATCTTCGGCTACACGATCTTCAACGATTTCACCGCCCGCGATGCCCAGACCGCCGAAATGGGCGGCCAGCTTGGCCCCGCCAAGGGCAAGGATTTCGACACCGCCAACCCGATGGGCCCGTGCCTGGTGACGGCGGACGAGTTCGGCAATCCCAATGACAAGACCATGATCTGCCGCGTCAATGGCGAGGAGTGGGGACGAGGCAATACCGGCACGATGTTCTGGAGCTTCGAACAGGTGATCGAGCACGTCTCGGCCTCCGAGACGCTGCGCCCCGGCGAGTTTATGGGCTCGGGCACCGTCGGAAACGGCTGCGGGCTGGAGCATATGCGCTTCCTGTCGCCCGGCGATGTCGTCGAGCTCGAGGTCGAGGGCATCGGCATCCTGCGCAACCGGCTGGTCAAGGTCGACTGACATGGCGCGCATCATCGGTTGGGGCCATACGCCCTTCGGAAGGCTAGCCGAAACGCTGCCCGAACTCGTGGTTGCCGCCGGGCGGGAGGCGCTGGAGCATTCCGGCGTTCCCGCTTCGGAAATCGGCGGCATCTGGCTCGGGCACTTCAATTCCGGCATGGTCGGCGACGCCTTCGCTTCCTCGCTGGCGCTCGATATCGATCCCGATCTGCGTTTCACGCCCGCGACCCGGCTTGAAAACGCCTGCGCCTCCGGCTCGGCGGCGCTCTGGGGCGCGATCGACGCAGTTGAGGCGGGCAGGGTGGATGCGGCGCTGGTGATCGGTGTGGAGAAGATGACCCATCTGACCACGCCGGAAGTGACCGCCGGGCTTGCCGGCGCGTCCGACCAGAGGGAGGAGGCCGGCGTCTCCTTCCCCGAAATCTTTGCCCGCTTCGCGCGGGCCTATGCCGCCGCCTATGGCGACAGGACCGATGCGCTGGCCCGGATCGCGGTCAAGAACCACGCCAATGCCATGGCGAACCCGTTGGCGCAGATGCACAAGCCGCTCGATTTCGATTTCTGCCGGCAGGTTTCCAATCGCAATCCGATGATCGCCGATCCGCTGAAGGTCACCGATTGTTCGCTGATTTCCGATGGCGCGGCCGCACTCGTGGTCACCCGCGACGAGGCGGCGCGGGGTGCTGCGAGGGCGGTTGCCATCCGGTCGCGCTCCCAGGTCAGCGATTTCCTGCCGATGTCGCGGCGCTCGGCGACGGAACTGACGGGTGCCGCCCGCGCGATCCGACAGGCGATGGAGGCGGCCGGGCTCGACATTCGCGATATCGACGTCGCGGAAGTGCATGACTGCTTCACCATCGCCGAACTGATGATCTATGAGGCGATGGGGCTTGCCGCGCCCGGCGAGGGCCACCGGGCGATCGAGGAAGGCTGGGTCGCGCGGGACGGCATCCTCCCCGTCAATCTCTCCGGCGGGCTGAAGGCCAAGGGCCACCCGGTCGGCGCCACCGGCGTTTCAATGCATGTCATGGCCGCAAGGCAGGTTCTGGGCGAGGCGGGCGAGATGCAGCGCGCCGGCGCGGAGCGCGCGCTGGTTTTCAACATGGGCGGTTCCGGCGTCGCCAATTACGCCTCGGTGCTGGAGGCGGCGGCGACATGAATATCGCGCACTGGCTTGACCGCGCGGCGAAGCGCTGGCCGGAAGCGCCCGCCTTGCTCGTCGGCAACGAAACGGTGACGGATTATGCCGCGTTCAATGCGCGCGCCGGCGGTTTCGCGCGCTGGCTCGTTGAGGAAGCGGGCGTCGCGCCGGGCGATCGGGTCGTGCTGTTCATGAAGAGCTGTCCGGAATATCTGATCGCGTTGTTCGGCATCTGGAAGGCGGGAGCGGCCGCGGTGCCGGTCAACGCCAAGCTCCATCCGAAAGAGGCGAACTGGATCATCGAAAATTCCGGCGCGCGGCTGGCGCTGGTCTCGGAAAGCCTTGCTGCGGGGATCGAGGCTCCGGCGATGCTGACCGTGCCGGGCGAGATATTTGCCCGCGCAACGCAGATGCAGCCGATGACGACGGAGGAGCGCGGGCCCGGCGAGCTGGCATGGCTGTTCTACACCTCCGGCACCACCGGCAGGCCCAAGGGCGTGATCATAACCCACGCCATGCTCGCCGACATGTCGCTCAGCTATCTCGCCGATGTCGATGACGTGACCCGCAGGGACGCAGCACTCTATGCCGCGCCGATGAGCCACGGCGCGGGGCTCTACGCGCTGGTTCACGTGCTGCGCGGCGCGGGCCATATCTGTCCGCCCTCTGGCGGCTATGATGAAGATGAGTTTCTGGCAATCGCCGCCGCCCATGGCTCCGTCAGCGCGTTTCTGGCACCGACCATGGTCCACCGGCTGACCCACGCCGCCCGCGCATCCGGCAGCCGGGGCGAGGGACTGCGCACGGTGGTCTATGGCGGCGGGCCGATGTATCGCGCCGATATCGAAGCGGCGCTCGATCATTTCGGTCCGAAATTCGTGCAGATCTACGGCCAGGGCGAATGCCCGATGGGCATCACCGCGCTCTCTCGCGCCGAGATCGCCGACCGGGATCATCCCGATTGGCCGATGCGGATCACATCGGTCGGACGGGCGCAATCGGTGGTAACGGTGCAAATCCTGCGCGATGACGGCACGCCCGCCGCGCCGGGCGAGATCGGCGAGATCGTGGTGCAGGGCGCGCTCGTCATGCCCGGCTACTGGAACGCGCCGGAGGCAAGCGCGGAAGCCCTTGTCGGTGGCTGGCTCAGAACCGGGGATCGCGGCGCGCTGTCGGCCGATGGCTACGTCACCATGCATGACCGCTCCAAGGACGTGATCATCTCCGGCGGCACCAATATCTATCCGCGCGAGGTCGAGGAGGCGCTGCTGACCCACCCAGCGGTGGACGAGGTTGCGGTGATCGGCCGGCCCTCCGCCGAATGGGGCGAGGACGTCGTGGCCTTCGTGGTGACCGGGCCGGGCGCGGCCTGCGGCGAGGCGGAACTCGATGCTCACTGCCTCGCCTCGATCGCCCGCTTCAAGAGCCCGAAGGCCTATCGTTTCCTCGAAGCGCTGCCGAAGAATGCCTATGGCAAGGTTCTGAAAACCGAGCTGCGGCTGCGGGAGAGCGGGCAGGGCTGACGATCAGGGCTGCCTGGTCTCCTGGCGGCGCGACCCCTCTCAGCCCTTGCGGGCCGCATCGATTGCCGCGACGTCGATCTTGCGCATCTGCATCATCGCCTCGAAAGCCCGCTTCGCCTCATCGCCGCCTGCCGCCAGCGCCTCCATTAGCGTGCGCGGCGTGATCTGCCAGGAGAGGCCCCATCTGTCCTTGCACCAGCCGCAGGCGCTTTCCTCGCCGCCATTGCCCACGATCGCGTTCCAATAGCGATCGGTCTCCGCCTGGTCCTCGGTCGATATCTGAAACGAGAAGGCCTCGCTGTGGCTGAAGGCCGATCCACCATTGAGCCCGAGACAGGGAATGCCGCAGACGGTGAACTCGACAGTGAGCACGTCGCCCTTCTTGCCGGAGGGATAGTCGCCCGGCGCGCGATTGACCCGCGTCACCGCGCTGTCGGGAAACACCTCAGCATAAAACCGCGCGGCTGCCTCGGCGTCCTTGTCGTACCAAATGCAGATCGTGTTCTTGTGCAATGTTCTTCCTCCCTTGTTTAAATAGGTTGATATCATCCTATTGAGAGATTGCCGAAATGCAAGTCCCATGGCAATACTGCTGTTGACGAAATTCGGTGGCGCGGGGGACAGCGACATGCAGGCCGGTATTTTTCGTATTCTCTTCATTCTGACGATTGTTTTTCAGGCCGGCGCAGCATGGTCAAACTGGCTGGATTATCGCGAGGAACACGCGATCGTGCCCTATGGCGAGGTCAAGGGCTGGCGGGTCTATGCCATCGATCATTCGATGTCGGGCTTTCTTGGTTGCGGCGCGGTGAAGACCGAGTCTGCCGGGCCGCTGGTGCTCGAAAATTATCAGGATAACTGGCAACTGGTCGTGCCGACGGGGCGCAGCGATGCGGACCGTTATGACGGCGCGCTGATTTCCTTTGACGACCGCGATATCGACTCGCAGTTCGGCTTCGAGGGTGGACACGCGGTGTCCCATCTCACCCGGGACGAGATCGGCTTTCTGATGCAGGCGTCGTCGCTGACGGTCGCGATCAACGGTGAAAAACCGCTCCGCTTCAATCTTTCCGGCTCCGCCGCCGCCGTGCTGAAGATCCGGGAATGTGTCGACCGTCAAGGCGCGTTGCCTTCCACCGGCGCGATGCCGACCGCTGCGGACGACGAGACAATCTATGTGCCCTCGGTCGAAGCCTGTCTCGGCGGCATCGCCACGGAAACGACGGGCGACAAGCGCAAGATCCGGTTCACCGCCGCTCGCTCGCTCGATTTCCCCTTCGATCTCTACTGGATCGATTTCGACGGCAAACGGCAGCCCTACGCCCGTCTCGCCCCCGGCCAGTCGATCGACATGGAAACCTATCTCGGCCATCAATGGGTCGCGGAACTGGACAAGGATGCCTGCGCCTATGCCGAGATCACGCCCGGCCTAAAGACCGTGATCTTCAAATACGAGGATTTTTGAGGCGTTTCTTCGGAACCCGGTCTCTTTCACCTGACGCTTTTGGCCGCGCATTTCCGACGCATGAAAATAGTCTGGACACGATTAGACCACTGGTCTAATCGTGTCCAGACTGAAGACGGCTCTCGCGGATCGCAGGGGTCATGGAGTTCAGACCCGCCAGTTGCCGAATGCGTAACGCCCGCCGTGACGGCGCCGTCGCCCGCTGTAGCGCCATCGTAAAAGGACAAATCGAATGTCATCCTCCCGCTTCGTCATCACCGCGCTTTTGATTGCATCCGCCTTGAATCTGGCGCTTATGGTGCCCGGAGGCTTTGTTGAAACGCGCGATTTCAGCGCGTATCCAGCCATCGTGCTGGGCGCGTTCAATATCTTTCTGACAGTGCTCGGCCTGGGGAGCCTCGTGCTTGCCTATATCGTCGCGAAAACCGGCAGAGGCTTCGGCTGGGCCGGGCTTGCCGGTCTCGCCTTCATTGCCGTCTATGTGCTCGATCTGGGCCGGATTTTTCCCGTGACGCCCAATCCCATGTCAACGCTTCTGTCGACACTGGAGTGGATCGGCACTGGCCTGGGGGCTGCGCTGACGATCTCATCGATCGTGCTTCGCGGCGCAGGAAACGCCACAAACTCTCCCAGGACAGGGCTTCCCATGCCAGTCATTCTGGGCCTTATACTCATTGCGCTGATTATCGTGGCATTTGCAACCAAGTCCGCCATGGGCGTTTAGAATACCGCACAATCGATCGGCATCGCCCCGTCGCTCTGGACAGGCGGTTCCCGGCGCGTCGGGGGCAGAATTCCGGACCTACATTAGGGCGGGGACGGGCTATTTGAAACAAAGAGAAAATGGCGCGCCCGACAGGATTCGAACCTGTGACCTTTGGAATCGGAATCCAACACTCTATCCAGCTGAGCTACGGGCGCTTCGGGCAGGCGGTGGCCGCCTGCGCGGATTGTTTAACCCAGCTTGCGGGCGGCATCAATCGCAAAAGTCGCACGATGTCAAAAACGATGCCGATCGAGGGTGTGCAGGAGAGGGTAGGCCCGGGTGACGCGCCTGTTAGACCAAAGGATAAGGCGCCTCCGCTTCGGTCTCGTTTTTGCGCAGCCGGGCGGGCTGGAAATTCAACGGCTTAGATAATGTGCCGACTGCAAATATAGCAGAATTGGTATATCAGCTTCGTTGATCTCAATTTGACACTGGCATCGTTCTGATAACACCCTTCCCTCGCGATCTGCGTTTTGCAACCGCACGGGTTGCGAAGGGGAGGACCTGAGCGCCGGCACACCGGCCGAGGCGCGGAGCGAACAGATATTCGCGAATTGGGAGAGAGATATGAAATTGTTAGTTTCCGCATTTGCCGTTGCGGCAGTGACGGTTGCGTCGTTTGCCGTGCCGAGCTTTGCGCAGGACAAGGGCACGATCGGGATCGCGATGCCGACCAAATCCTCGGCGCGCTGGATTTCCGACGGGCAGTCCATGGTCGAGCAGTTCCAGGAGGCGGGCTACGACACCGACCTGCAATATGCAGAGGATAATATTCCCAACCAGCTGTCACAGATCGAAAACATGATCACCAAGGGCGTCGACGCGCTGGTGATTGCCTCGATCGACGGCACCACGCTTTCCAACGCGCTGGCAAATGCCGCCGCCTCGGGCATTCCGGTGGTCGCCTATGACCGGCTGATCCGCGAGAGCCCGGATGTCGACTATTACGCCACCTTCGACAATTTCCAGGTTGGGGTGCTGCAGGCCGAGAGCCTTGTCGATGGTCTGGAACAGCGTTTCCCCGACACCAAGCCCTGGAATGTCGAGCTGTTCGGCGGTTCGCCGGACGACAACAACGCCTATTTCTTCTATGACGGCGCGATGTCGGTGCTGCAGCCGCTGATCGATTCCGGCGATATCGTGATCCCGTCGGGCCAGATGGGTATGAACCAGGTCGGCACGCTGCGCTGGGACGGCGCCGAGGCGCAGGCCCGCATGGACAACCTTCTGTCCGCCAACTACACCGACAAGCAGGTTCATGGCGTGCTGTCGCCCTATGACGGGCTGTCGATCGGCATCCTGTCCTCGCTGAAGGGCGTGGGCTATGGCACCGGCGACCAGCAGATGCCGATCGTGACCGGCCAGGATGCCGAAATCCCCTCGGTCAAGTCGATCATCGCCGACGAGCAGTATTCGACGGTGTTCAAGGATACCCGCGAGCTTGCCCGCGTGACCGTCGGCATGGTGGATGCCCTTCTTCAGGGCGGCGAGCCGGAAATCAACGACACCGAGACCTATGACAATGGCGTCAAGGTGGTCCCGTCCTATCTGCTGTCGCCGGTCTCGATCGACGCCTCCAACTGGGAGGAAATCCTGGTCGACCAGAGCGGCTACTACACCCTTGACCAGCTCAAGTAATCACCACAAGGGCGGGCGTTGCGGCGCCCGCCCTTTCCGGTGCGAAGGATTTTTCTTCGTTCCGTTTTGACTTACGTGCCTCAATGTTCCCCGGCGTCTGTCCGGGGCCGGGGCGAAGTTCCTCCGCAAGGGCGGAGGCGCATTTATGAGATGGGCCATATCGGCCTTCAACGGGAGAGAGACATGAGAAAGATTATCTCCATTTTCGCAGCCGCCTCTGTCGCGGCAATTTCTGTCGCCGCGCCGGCGCTTGCCGCCGACAAGGGCTATGTCGGCATCGCCATGCCGACCAAGGGCCTTGACCGCTGGAACAAGGACGGCGCGTCCATGGTCGAGCAGTTCGAGGCCGCCGGCTACAAGACCGACCTGCAATACGCCGAAAACGAAATTCCTCAGCAGCTTTCGCAGATCGAAAACATGATCACCAAGGGCGTCACCGTTCTGGTGATCGCGGCGATCGACGGCGGCTCGCTCACCGGGCCGCTGGCCAATGCGGCCGCCGCCGACATTCCGGTGATCGCCTATGACCGGCTGATCCTCAACACGCCGGATGTCGATTATTACGCGACCTTCGACAATTACAAGGTCGGCGTCTTGCAGGGTAACAGCCTCGTGGAGGGCTTGAAGGAGCGTTTCCCCGACACAAAACCCTGGAATGTCGAGCTTTTCGGCGGGTCCCCGGACGATAACAACGCCTATTTCTTCTATAACGGCGCGATGTCCGTGCTCCAGCCGCTGATCGATTCCGGCGATATCGTGATCCCGTCGGGTCAGATGGGCATGGACAAGATCGGCACGCTGAACTGGTCGAACGCAGCCGCCCAGGCGCGCATGGATAACCTGCTCTCGGCCTATTACACCGACAAGCCGCTGCACGGCGTCTATGCCTCCAACGACGATCTCGCCATGGGCTCGATCTCGTCGCTGAAGGGCATCGGCTACGGCTCCGGCGACATGAAGATGCCGATCATCACCGGTCAGGATTCCAACCTGCCCAACGTCAAGGCGATCATCGACGGCGACCAGTATTCCTCGATCTTCAAGGATACCCGCAAGCTTGCCGGCGTCACTGTCGGCATGGTGGAAGCGATCGGCGAGGGCAAGGAGCCGGAAGTCAACGACACCAGCACCTACAATAACGGCGAGAAGGACGTGCCGTCCTACCTGCTGGAGCCCGTGATCGTGACCCAGGACAACTGGAAGCAGATCCTGGTCGATGACAGCGGCTACTACACCATGCAGCAGATCGAGAATTGAGGTCTGAGGTGAGGTCAATGGGCCCGTCGCCGGCATTTCCGGCGGCGGGCTGACGCACGCGAGCCCCAGGGGCATGTAACGCGTCGACGGAATGGGTGGCGCTTGAGGCGCGATCCGGTGCCAAACGGTGACAGGTGTCATGACAACATTGCTCGAAATGCGAAAGATCACGAAGACCTTTCCCGGCGTGAAGGCGTTGAGCGACGTCGACCTGAAGGTCGAGGAAGGCGAGATCCACGCGCTGGTCGGGGAGAACGGCGCGGGCAAATCCACGCTGATGAAAGTGCTTTCCGGGGTCTATCCCCACGGCTCCTATGAGGGCGAAATCTACTATGCCGGCGAACTGGCGACCTTTTCCGGCATTGCCGACAGCGAAAAGAAGGGCGTCATTATCATCCACCAGGAGCTGGCGCTGGTGCCGCAATTGTCGATTGCGGAGAATATCTTCCTGGGCAACGAGGTGTCGCGGGCCGGCGTGATCGACTGGCCGGAAACCTTCGACCGCACCGAAAAACTGCTCCGCAAGGTCGGGCTGAAGGACCCGCCGGCGACGCTGGTGGAGAAGATCGGCGTTGGCAAGCAGCAGCTTGTCGAGATCGCCAAGGCGCTGTCCAAGGATGTCCGCCTTCTCATTCTCGACGAGCCGACGGCCGCGCTTTCGGAATCCGACAGCGCCAAGCTTCTCAAGCTGCTTCTGGACCTGAAAAAGCAGGGCATCACCTCGATTCTGATCTCGCACAAGCTGAACGAGGTCGAGCAGGTCGCCGATAACATCACGGTGCTGCGCGATGGTTCGTCGGTTGCCGATATTGATTGCGCCGCGGAAGAAGTGAGCGAGGCCAGGATCATCCAGGCCATGGTCGGCCGGACCATGGAAAACCGCTATCCCGACCGCGAGCGCAAGTTCGGCGAGGAGCTGATGGCGGTGAAGGACTGGACCGTCTGGCACCCCGAGCAGGCCGACCGCAAGGTGATCAAGAACGTCGCCTTCAATGTGCGCGCCGGCGAGATCGTCGGCATTGCCGGCGTGATGGGGGCAGGGCGCACCGAGCTTGCGATGAGCATTTTCGGCCACAGCTACGGCCGCAATATCTCCGGCGAGGTCTGGCTCGGCGGCGAGAAGGTGGACGTCTCGACCGTGCCGAAGGCCATCCATGCGGGCCTTGCCTATGTAACCGAGGACCGCAAGGGGCTGGGGCTGATCCTGGATGAGCCGATCACCCGCAATGTGACGCTCGCCCATCTTGGCGGGGTTTCCAAATATGGCGTGCTGAATACCGCCGAGGAAACCAAAACCTCCGAACATTATCGCAAGGCCATGAACATCCGCACGCCGACAGTGGCCCAGCGCGTCGTCAACCTTTCGGGCGGCAACCAGCAGAAGGTGGTGCTGTCGAAATGGCTGTTCACCCAGCCCGACGTGCTGATCCTGGATGAGCCGACGCGCGGCATCGATGTCGGCGCGAAATACGAGATCTACACGCTGATGAACGAGCTTGCGGCCGAAGGCCGGGGCGTCGTGATGATCTCATCGGAAATGCCGGAACTGCTCGGCATGTGCGACCGCATTTATATCATGAACGAGGGGGCATTGGTGGGCGAACTGAGCGCCGCGGAGGCGAGCCAGGAACGCATCATGTCCTTCATTGTCAGGAAATGAGAGAGCGATGAATACACCCGAGGAAACCGCCGCGGACGAGCACAAGCCCTCGATCCGCTCCTATCTGACACTCAGGATGCGCGATTACGGCATCCTGCTCGCCTTGATCGTCATCATCGCGTTTTTCCAGATCGTCACCGACGGCGTGCTGATGCGACCGGTCAACATCACCAACCTGTTTCTGCAGAACTCCTATGTGATCATCATGGCGCTCGGCATGCTGATGATCATCGTGGCCGGGCATATCGATCTCTCGGTCGGCTCTATCGTGGGCTTCATCGGCGCGCTTGCGGCGGTGATGATTGTCCACTGGCAGGTGCCGGTCGTGGTCGCCTTCTTTGCCTGCATCTTCGCAGGCATGCTGATCGGGGCGTGGCAGGGATACTGGGTCGCCTATTGGCGCATCCCGTCCTTCATCGTCACGCTCGCCGGCATGCTGATCTTCCGCGGGTTGTCGCTCTGGATCCTCAACGGCCAGTCGGTCGGGCCGTTCCCGGGATCGTTCCAGCTGCTGTCGACCGGTTTCGTGCCCGATCTCTTCGGCGTCGGCCGGCCGAACATGACAGCGCTTGTGGCCGGCATCATCGCCGCTGGCGCGATCGTCTATCTCGCCTGGCGGTCGCGGGCCCGCAACGTCGCCTACGGCATCGAGGATGAGCCGCTGTCCTTCTTCCTGGGCCGCAACATCATCGTCGCCGGCGTGCTTGTGTTCGTGTCCTGGAAACTCGCCTCGTTCCGCGGTCTGCCGAACGTGCTGATCTCGATGGCGATCCTGACGGTGATCTACACCTTCATCACCGAAAGCACGACCTTCGGGCGCAGGGTCTATGCCATCGGTGGCAACGAGAAGGCGGCGGCCCTTTCAGGCATCAATACCAAGCGGCTGAACTTCATCGTGTTCGTGAACATGGGCATGCTGGCAGCACTTGCCGGTCTCGTGTTCGCCGCTCGCCTCAACATCGCCACGCCCAAGGCCGGCAACGGTTTCGAGCTTGATGTGATCGCGGCGGTGTTCATCGGCGGCGCATCGATGTCGGGCGGGGTCGGCAAAATCGTCGGCGCTGTGGTCGGCGCTTTCATCATGGGCATCATGAACAACGGCATGTCGATCATGGGCATCGGCATCGATTACCAGCAGGTGATCAAGGGCCTGGTGCTGCTCGCCGCCGTCGTCTTCGACGTCTACAACAAGAACAAGGCCTGAATTCTCCGAGGAAGGCAGGGCGATCTCGCCCTGCCGCTCCGGCCGCGAAGCCTGGACTCGACACGAAAAACCCCGGCACATCGGGGGATGATGTGCCGGGGCACGGGGCGCACCCCCTTTTTTCCAGACTGCCGGACGAGCCGGCACCTTGGCGCGTCTGGATAGGGCATTAACGCGTCATCTCGCAAAATGGATCAAAAGAAAAGTAAAAAATTTAACAATTGGGGTCCAGCGCCCCAATATTCGGGTTCTTGTGACCATGCCGAACGGCAGCGCCCGACAAGCGCAGCCTCCTTTGAAATAGGGCGCTGGCGTCGGGCGTCTACCTGAAAGACGAATGCGGATTTGCGTTTCCGCCGTCCGGCAAGGTCAAAAAACCTCGCGCGGCTGGATCATCGGCCGGTTGGTCTGAACCGCCCGATGATCTCCGGGAAATGGATGGCGTAAAGCCAGGGACCGATGATTTCAGGCCCGTGCGTCGACCGCGGCCTTTTCCGGGATCGACGGCTGGGCGCCGGGCTTCAGGCAGGCGAGCGCGCCCGCGACAGCGGCGCGGTGCGCGGCCTCCGCGAATGGCAGCCCCTGATCGAGCCCGCTTGCGAAATAGCCGCAGAAGGTGTCGCCGGCACCGACGGTATCGACCGGGTCGATCTTCAGCGCGTCGATGCGGTGGAAGTCGCCCTCATGCATGGCAACCACGCCCTCGGCCCCGAGCGTGATCACGATGGTCTGGCCGGTTTCGTCATGGCGGGTTTTCAGCATCGCGATCCGCCCCTCGCTGCCGAGCTCTTCAGCCCCGACGAGCCGCTCGAACTCGGTCTCATTGGCAATCACGATATCGGCGAGCGCGCCGAGCTCGGCCGCTTCCGGCGTCAGCGGCGCGGTGTTGAGGATCGTACGGATGCCTTTCTCGCGGGCACCCTTTAGCGCAACGCGGATGGCATTGGCCGGAATTTCGAGCTGCAGCACCAATATGTCGTCTGCCGCCATTCCCGCCACGACAGCCTCGGCATCTGCCTCGGTGACCTCGCCATTGGCCGCGGCATTGATGACGATGACGTTTTCGCCGTCGCCGCCGACAAGGATCATCGCCGTGCCGGTGGGGCCATCGGTGGTTTTCACGGCTGAAAGGTCGACGCCGGCCTCGGCAAGAAGGGCGGTTGCGGCGGATGCGAACTCGTCATTGCCGACGGCGCCTGCCATGGCCACGGCGGAGCCCGCGCGGCGCGCGGCAAGCGCCTGGTTTGCGCCCTTGCCGCCTTGAGCCGTGGCAAAGGAGGTTCCCGCCACGGTTTCGCCCGGCTTCGGCAGGCGCGGCGTGGTGGCGATGAGATCCATATTGATGGAACCGAAAACCGTGATCATGGCAGTACTCCCGTCAGCCTCGCCTGGTCTACGCGAAGCCTTCCGCCGGAAGGCGAGGCCGTCTTTCACGCCTCGCCGGTCCGGCACACTCAAACATCGCATCCAGTCGGCCTATTGCGAAACCGGCCGCCGGTGCTCTCTCTTGCGCTTTTATTGCGCGCAAGCCGCGATGGCAATCAGTCCTCATCGACGACGCGCAGTTTCATGCGACCGAGCCCCTGCTGTTCCTCATCAGGCGTGGAAGACAGTTCAGCATCCTTTCGGCCGGTCTCGAATTCCAGCGTCGCGATCCGTTCGCCGCGCCGGGCGATCTTGCCCGTGGATATCCGGATCGTCTCGACATCCTGACGGGCCTGGTTGAAATGGCTTTCCAGTTTTGCCACGCGCTCGTTGAGGCGGGTGAGGTCTGCCAACAGATTGGCGACCTCGCCCTGTATCAGATGCGCCTGTTCGCGCATGCGCTGGTCCTTCATCACCGCCTGCACGACCTGGATCGACAACAGCAGCAGCGTCGGCGAGACGATCACCACGCGCATGGCATGGGCGCGCTGCACCACCGCCTCATAGTGCTCGTGAATATCGGCGAAAATCGATTCGGAAGGCACGAACAGAAAGGCCGTGTCCTGGGTTTCGCCGGGCAACAGATATTTGCCGGCGATATCGCGGAGATGGGTATCAAGATCACGCCGGAAACGCTGGCTCGCGGCGCGCGCCGCCTCGTCGCTGTCCGCCGCGCGCATGGCGTTCCATGATTCCAGCGGAAACTTGGCGTCGATGATCAGGGGCGGCGCGCCGTTCGGCATGTCCACCACGCAGTCGGGCCGGGTCCCGTTCGACAGCGTCGCCTGGAACCGGAAGCTGCCGGCGGGCAGGGCATCAGCGATAATCGCCTCCATCCGCCCCTGGCCGAAAGCGCCGCGGGTCTGCTTGTTCGACAGAATCGCCTGCAGGCCCACCACATCCTTGGCCAGCGACTGGATATTGTTCTGCGCCGCATCGATGACGGCAAGCCGCTCCTGCAGGCGTCTGAGGTTTTCGTGGGTGGTCTGGTGCTGCTGGTGCAGCGTGGTGCCGATCCTTTGCGAAAGACCGTCGAGGCGAGAGCCGAGCGCGGCATTCAGCTCCGACTGGCGGCTGCCGAACAGTTCCGCCATCGTCGCCATGCGGCCCTGCATCTCGCTTTGCGCCTGCACCAGCTGCTGCAGCTCGCGTTCGAGGCCCTTGTCCTGCCGCGCCCCGCCGCGCCGGGCCAGGAGAATGACGAGGGCGGCTATCAGAATGCACAACGCGCCGGCCATGGCGAGCGTCGCCGTGTCCATTGCTGCCAGTCGGGCCATCACTGCATCCATAACGTTACCTCTCTTATCTCAAACCTAGCGCAGATTTCTCTTGAAATAAAGATCAAAACGTGAACAAAATGATTAGCAGGCAACAAAGAGGACGGGAGGGTTGAGGTAGACCGTATGAAAATATTTCCCCCGGCGCGAACATGCGCTATGGGGTGGGCATGACCACGATGCCATTGATTATTTTGCCGGACCCTCTGCTGCGTACGGTCTCGAAACCGGTCGAGCGCATAGACGACGACCTGAAGAAATTTGCCGACGATATGCTGGAGACCATGTATGAGGCTCCGGGCATAGGCCTTGCCGCGATCCAGGTCGGCGTGCCCCGGCGCATGCTGGTGCTCGATGTCGCCAACAGGGACGAGGGCGAAAAGCAGCCCATGGTGGTGATCAACCCCACCGTGCTGCACACCTCGGACGAGCGCTCGGTCTATGAGGAGGGCTGCCTGTCGATACCGGAGTTTTATGCCGAGGTGGAACGTCCGGCGAGCGTGCGGGTGCGCTATACAGACCTTGCCGGCAAGGAACAGGAAATCGAGGCCGACGGCCTGCTCGCCACCTGCCTGCAGCATGAGATCGACCATCTCGACGGCGCGCTGTTCATCGATTATCTGTCGCGCCTGAAGCGCGATCGGGTGATCAAGAAGTTCACCAAGGCGGCCAAGCACAAGCTTTAGGACATGCTTCATCGAGGCGGCATGCCTGCAAGACGCTCGAAACGGCATGGTGAGAGCGGGTCCGCGCTTCCGTTGATTGGCGAACCCTGAAGGCCTGCTTGCGACATCGAAGCGCGTCGTTTCGGCCCGCTGGGAGGCCGTTGCGGTTCGGTGTATTTCCGGGTGCGGGAGATTTGTCTTTGGCAACGCGGCGGCCGCGTTCTATCTATCCGGTTGCTGCGGTTTCGCGGTTGCCGCATTGCGTGGGCCGGAAGGAGCGATCATGACCCTCAGAATCATTTTCATGGGCACGCCGGAATTCTCCGTTCCCACCCTTCGGGCGCTGAAGGAGGCGGGCCACGATATTGCGTGCGTCTATACCCAGCCGCCGCGGGCAGCAGGCCGACGCGGGCTTACGGAAGTCAAATCGCCGGTGCATCAGGCGGCCGAACTGCTTGGCCTGCCGGTACGCACGCCGGAAAATTTCCGTGAATCCGAAGATCGCGCCGCCTTCGCCGCGCTCGATGCCGATGTCGCGGTGGTGGTCGCCTATGGTCTGCTGCTGCCTGAGGCTATTCTGAACGGAACGCGGCTTGGCGCCTATAACGGCCATGCTTCGCTCCTGCCCCGCTGGCGGGGCGCGGCACCCATCCAGCGCGCGATCATGGCCGGCGACAGCGAGACCGGCATGATGATCATGAAGATGGAAAAGGGGCTCGATACCGGGCCGGTGGCGCTGACCAAGCGGGTCGCGATCGGTCCGGACATGACGGCAGGCGTGCTGCACGACCGGCTGATGCATGACGGCGCGCGGTTGATGGCGGAGGCGATGGTAAAGCTCGAGGCGGGCGATCTGCCGCTGACGCCGCAGGCCGAAGATGGCGTGACCTATGCGAAGAAGATCGACAAGGGCGAAACCCGGATCGATTTCGGCCGGCCGGCCGCCGAGGTGCACAATCATATCCGGGGGCTCGCGCCGTTTCCGGGCGCCTGGATGGAGGTGCCGGCGGGCAAGCGGCTGGAGCGGGTCAAGGTGCATGAAAGCGCGCTCAGCGAAGGCGAGGGGGCGCCCGGCACGGTGCTTGCGGGTCCAGACCTCACGATCGCCTGCGGAAACGGCGCGGTGCGGCTCCTCCGGCTGCAGAAGGCCGGCGGAAAGCCGCTATCGGCAGAGGATTTCCTGCGCGGCACGCCGCTTCTCCCGGCAACGGTGCTTGCCTGATGCCGCGTTACCGCCTGAAGGTCGAATATGACGGCACGGCCTTTGTCGGCTGGCAGCGCCAGGCCGAGGGGCGCTCGGTGCAGAGCGCGTTGGAGGAGGCGGTGGCTGGGTTCTCCGGCGAGACCGTTTCCATCCGCGGGGCGGGGCGCACGGATTCAGGCGTTCATGCCCGCGGCCAGGTGGTGCATGTCGATCTCGCGAAGCCCTGGAGCCCGTTCACGATTCTGAATGCGGTCAATGCGCATCTCAGGCTTGCCGGCGATGGTATTTCGGTGGTCGATGTGGTCGAGGCCGAGCCGGATTTCGATGCCCGGTTTTCCGCACTTCGGCGGCATTACCTCTATCGCATCATCAACCGCCGCGCCCATCCGGCGCTGGAGTGGAAGCGCGGCTGGTGGGTGCCGAAGCCGCTCGATCATGCGGCGATGCATGCGGCGGCCCAGGTGCTTGTCGGCAGGCATGATTTCACGACCTTCCGCTCGGTGCAGTGCCAGGCGAAATCGCCGGTGCGCACGCTCGACCGGCTCGATGTCACGCGCGACGGCGATATCATCGAAATCCGCGCCACCGCCCAAAGTTTCCTGCATAACCAGATCCGCTCCTTTGCCGGAACGCTGAAACTTGCCGGCGAGGGCAAGATGTCGGCGGAAGACGTGCGCCAGGCGCTGGAGGCGCGCGACCGCAAGGCCTGCGGCCCGGTGGCCCCGCCGGAAGGGCTTTATTTCATGCAGGTGGACTATCCCGGCGATTGAACGACATCCGGCCGGGGCTTGCGTCGTTCGGTCTTCCAATATATCTATATTTCCAGCTTTATGGATATGTTTGAGGTTGCAATGTCCGTCACCATCTACCACAATCCCGCCTGCGGAACGTCGCGCAACGTTCTGGCGATGATCCGGCAATCCGGCGAGGAGCCGGAGGTCATCGAATATCTGAAGACCCCGCCGACGCGCGAAAAGCTTCAGGAATTGATCGCGGCGATGGGAATTCCGGTGCGCGATCTGCTCCGCCGTAAGGGCACGCCCTATGAAGACCTCGGCCTCGATGATCCGGCGCTTTCCGATGCCGAACTGCTCGACGCCATGATGGCGCATCCGATCCTGATCAACCGCCCGATCGTGGTGACCGAAAAAGGCGCAAAACTGTGCCGTCCGTCGGAGACCGTGCTCGAAATCCTGCCGAACCCGGCAATCGGCGGCTTCACCAAGGAAGACGGCGAGGTGGTCTCGCCGCAGGGCAAAAAGTGAACCTGCCGGACGCGGGATCAATGCCCGCGCTGGATGAAACGGCCTTCCGCCCTGTCGATCCCGAACGCCTGTTTTCCGGCAACCGGATCGCGCATCCGCCCAGGGTGCTGATGCTCTACGGGTCGCTGCGCGAACGCTCCTATTCCCGGCTTTTGACCGAGGAGGCGGCGCGTTTGCTTGCGGCATTCGGCGCGGAGGTGCGGATTTTCGATCCGCATGGCCTGCCGCTGGTCGGCAGCACCGATGAAGATCATCCAAAGGTGCAGGAGCTGCGGTCCGCCTCGATCTGGTCCGAGGCGCATGTCTGGTGCTCGCCAGAACGGCACGGCGCGATGAGTTCGGTCATGAAAACCCAGATCGACTGGCTGCCGCTTTCGGCGGGCGGCGTGCGGCCGACACAGGGGCGGACCCTGGCGCTGATGCAGGTGTGCGGCGGATCACAGAGCTTCAATACCGTCAATCAGATGCGCATTCTCGGCCGCTGGATGCGGATGTTCACAATTCCCAACCAATCCTCCGTTGCCAAGGCCTACAACGAATTCGACGAGAGCGGGCGGATGCAGCCGTCACCGTATTATCGGCGCGTCGTCGATGTCATGGAGGAACTGGTGAAGTTCACCCTTCTGCTGCGCGGGCAGAGCGCATACCTCACGGAGCGCTATTCCGAGCGGATCGAGGCGGCCGAGAAACACGCGCGCCAGACCGGCGCCTGACGCCGGAACGCGCGGCGGCGCATCCTCACTGCGTTGAAACGGTCTGGCCGGTGACGCAGGTGAGTTCGCTGAGCGGCGGCTGGGCGACCTGCATCTGATAGGCGGCGCGCTCTTCCTTGGTCTGGCAATAGGGTATCGTGACGTCGGAAAACCCCTTGTCTGCAAGGCAGCGGTTGATCAGGCGCTGGCGCAGTTTCTCGTTGGTGTCGTAGCTATAGCTTTCCACCGGGGTGGTGTAGCCGCCCACTTCGCCGCATATGGTGGTGTCGCCATTGGTGTCGCAGCTCACGAAGCCGGGGTAGCTGTAGCCGCCGGTCACTTCGGTCACCATGTTTTGCGGCACATCCTTCAGCGCGGCGATGAAGCACTGGTCATAGGCTTCCTGCCGCTCGGCGCGGGTCGAGCCTTCCTTGTACAAAATCGAAACCGGCCCCGTCTGGCAGGCGACGAGCCCCAGCAGAACGGCGAGCGCCAGCGCTTTTCTGGTCATGACATATCCCCCGATGCATACAATCTTTGCGTGAGCGGCGGCACCTGTCAAGTAAGGGCGCTCTCACCCACCCACGATATAGCGCGTGCCGATATCGGTGACCAGCAGCGCGGTGATCGCCGAGGCGATGATCGCCGCCGCCGTCGGCAGCACTTTTTCATCCATCAGCATGTAGACGATCCGGATTTCGAACAGAAAGGCGCCGAGCAGCACGGTCTGGAACACGATCAGCACGATGGTCGCCAGCGGCTGCAGCCCGGTCGCGATCAGGAAGATCGCGAGTGCTGCGAAGATGTTCACCGGCAGGCTCAGCCAGTTGGTGGCGACGATGATCTTGAGGAAGGCGCGCGGCAGGCCGGAGACCATGCAAACGACGCCGAGCACGACCAGCGGCGCCATCCAGCTCAGTCCCTGGATCAGCGTGGTGCGCAGAAGCGTTACGAGCGTGAGGTCGATCGGGGGCTGCACAAGGCGGGTAAGGCTCACCAGCTCGCTCGCCACCATCAGCGGAAGGCAATAGGCAAGCGCCCAGAACGAGCGCGCCACGCCCCGCTCGGTGAAATCCAGATAGCGCGCATGGGCCGGATCGGCCTTGAACAACAGCCAAAGTCCGCGCAGGTAGAAAAGGACCTCAGCAAGCAGCGGCAAGCGCGAACCACCTCTCTATGAAATGCCGGTAGATTTCGGTGAGCTTTTCGAGATCGGCGACCGCCACACGCTCATCCACCTTGTGCATGGTCTGGCCGACCAGGCCGAATTCGACAACCGGGCAGTAATCCTTGATGAAGCGGGCATCGGACGTGCCGCCGGTGGTGGAAAGCTGCGGCGTTTTGCCGGTGACCGCCTCGATCGCATCAGACAGGCTGCCGGCAAGCTGTTCGTCACGCGTGAGAAACACGGGGCTGACGCGGCCGAGCCATTCGACCGCAAAACGGGTGGTGTCCTTTCCGCCGGCCGCGGCCGCGCGTCCGATCCGGTCAAGAATTTCGGCCTTCAGCGTTTCCTCGCTCCAGAGATCGTTGAAACGGATGTTGAAGGTCGCCGTTGCCTTTTCAGGGATCACATTGGTGGCCGGATTGCCGGTATCGACCGAGGTTACCTCCAGATTGGTGGGCGGAAACAGGTCCGTGCCTTCATCCAACGGTTTGCCCATCAGCGCGTCCAGCATGCCGGCCATGGTCCTGAGCGGGTTGTCTGCAAGGTGCGGATAGGCGACATGGCCCTGAACGCCGGTCACGGTCAACCGGCCGGTCAGCGAGCCCCTGCGGCCGACCTTTATCATGTCGCCGAGCGCGTCCGGATTGGTCGGCTCGCCCACAAGGGCCGCGTTCCAGTGCTCGCCGCGGGCAACCGCCCATTGTAGCAGCTTGTCCGTGCCGTTGATGCCCGGACCTTCCTCATCGCCGGTGATCAGCAGCGAGATGGAGCCCGGGGGCCTGCCGTTTTCGCCGATGAAGCGGGCGAGCGCCGCCACGAAACTGGCGATGCCGCCCTTCATATCAACGGCGCCGCGACCGTAAAGCAGACCGTCGGCGATTTCGGCGGCAAAGGGTGGATGGCTCCAGGAGGCTTCGTCGCCGGGCGGCACCACATCGGTATGGCCCGCAAACATAAGATGCGGGCCGTCCGCGCCGAGCCGGGCGTAGAGATTTTCGACATCCGGCGTGTCGCCGCCGCGCGCCGTCATTCGCTCGACGGTAAAGCCGAGCGTGGCAAGCATCGCCTCAAGCGCCGAGAGCGCGCCGCCTTCTTCCGGGGTCACCGAGGGGCAGCGGATCAGGGTTTTCAGGTTCTCGACGGGATCGGTGGCGCTCATCATCTCTATCTGGATATTTCCACGGCGATTGCCAGTGGTCAGTCGCGCAGAAGCTCGTTGATGCCGGTCTTGGAACGGGTCTTTTCATCGACGCGCTTGACGATCACCGCGCAATAGAGGCCGGGGCCGGGCGCGCCATTGCCCATCGGCTTTGCGGCCGGCAGCGTGCCGGCGACGACGACCGAATAGGGCGGGATTTCGCCATAGCTGATCTCGCCCGTGGCGCGGTCGACGATCTTGGTCGACTGGCCGATATAGACGCCCATGCCAAGCACGGAGCCCTCGCGCACGATGCAGCCCTCGACCACTTCGGACCGCGCGCCGATGAAGCAATTGTCCTCGATGATGGTGGGGCCCGCCTGCATCGGCTCCAGCACGCCGCCAATGCCGACGCCGCCGGACAGATGCACATTCTTGCCGATCTGGGCGCAGGAGCCGACGGTGGCCCAGGTGTCGACCATCGTGCCTTCATCGACATAGGCGCCGAGATTGACGAAGGAGGGCATCAGCACCACGCCGGGCGCGATATAGGCCGAGCGGCGCACGACCGCGTTGGGCACGGCGCGGAAGCCGGCCGCGCGGAACTGGTTATCGCCCCAGCCTTCGAACTTGGAGGGCACCTTGTCCCACCATGTCGCGTTGTCGGGGCCGCCCTTGACCACTTCCATGTCGTTCAGGCGGAACGACAGCAGCACCGCCTTCTTCAGCCACTGGTTGACCTTCCACGCGCCGTGCTCCTGCCTTTCGGCGACCCTTGCCTCGCCGCTGTCGAGCAGGTTCAGCGCCTCTTCGACGGCATCGCGCACCTCGCCCTTGGTCGAAACCGAAATTTCGCCGCGGTTTTCGAAGGCGTTGTCGATGGTTTTCTCGAGGGATGTGAGATCGGTCATGCTGGTATCCTGTGCCGGTCGCGCCGATGGGCGCAAAGATAAGCCTTGGTCTGAACCGATCTAAGCGAGCCCAGCCACGGCGTCAATCTTTGCCGACCGTTCTTCCCGGACAAGCCGCCGTCATGCCAAACGAAAAATGCCCCCGCAGGGGCGGGGGCACTTCGATGGAGGTCTGTAAGCCGCCGATCAGCGCATCGGACGGCGATCCGGCAGATCTTCGACCGTGATCACCATGTCGCCGTTGCGGTCCATGCGGGAAAACATCTTGGCGGCGAGCTGGGCGAACTCTTCCTGGCTCACCTGGCCGCTGCGGTCGGTGTCGGCGCGCATGAAGAAGATGCGCTCGACATTGCCGGGCCTTCCGCCCCAATTCTTGCCATCCCGGTTCCTGCCGTGATCGTCGTCGCGGCCGCCCATGCGGTGCTGCGGGCCGTCGCCGTTCATCGCCATGCGCCGCGGGGCATCCTCGTTCATGCCTTTGGGGCCGGCTTCATTGTTTGCCATCTTGCGGCCGGGGTTGCCATCGGGGCCGGGCATGCCGTCCGGGCCGCCATTCCGCGCCGCCATTTTGCCGCCGGGGCCGGGCATGCCGTCCGGACCGCCATTCTGCGCTGCCATCTTGCCGCCGGGGCCGGGCTTGCCAGGCGCGTCGTCGCGGGCGGCCATCTTGCCTTCAGGGCGGGGATGGGCGTCGCGGAACGCCTGCCACTGGGCTTTGCGGAAGTCGGAATATTCGCCGGGCGTGATCACGCCGTCGCCATTGACGTCGATTTCCTCGAACCGGCCGTCCTGGAAGGACACGACCTCGTCCTCGGTGATCTTGCCGTCCTTGTTGGCGTCGGAGGTCTTGAGCAGATAGATGAAGCCGCGCTCGGGAGCTTGACCGCGCATGTCGCGGGCAAGGCTCGGGGTTGCGGCGGCGCCGAGCGCCAGCGTCGCGGCAAGGGCGGAGACGGTGAACTGCTTGCGATTCATGACTTCTTCCTCGTGTTGGGGCTACGAGGAAAGAGTAGGTGAGCGCCTGCTGAAAGACGACTTAATTTACGGAAAGGTAGCCTGAATAATCGGTAATTTATACTCTGTTCATCATAATAGACTTGTCACGAAGCCCGTCAGGTTTTCCGTCACATAATCGATGTGGCCGGTCTCGTCGCCGAGTTGCTCGAAGGCCTCCGCGAACCCGTATTCCAGGTTGGGCGGCACGATCAGCACGGTGCGCATGCCGAGCGCCTTCGGCTCCCGCAGATTGCGGGGCAGGTCCTCGAACATCGCCGCATGACTGGTGTCGACGCCGGAGCGGTCGAGGAACTTGCGATAGGCTATCGCATCCGGCTTGGGAACGAAGCCGGCGGCGACGATATCAAAGATATCGTCGAAATGATCGCGGATGCCGAGTGCGGCAGCAGTCTTCTCGGCATGCGGCACGGAGCCGTTGGTGAAGATGAACTTGCGGCCCGGCAGCGCCTTGATCGCCTCGCCCAGCACCGGATTGGGCTCGATCACCGTGTAGTCGATCTCGTGCGCCTTTTCGAGGAAGTCGTTGGGGTCGATCTGGTGGTTGATCATCAGCCCCTGCAGCGTGGTGCCGTGGTCGCGGTAATACTGCTTCTGCAAGACCCGCGCCTCGTCATGCGGCAACGAGAGCAGCCGGGCGACATAGTCCGTCATGTTGCGATCGACCTGCGAGAACAGGTTGACGTGATGCGGGTAAAGCGTGTTGTCGAGATCGAAAACCCAGTCGCGGACGGTGTCGAAATCGGATTTGTTCGGATGCGTCATCGGTGTTGTCATGCCTGCCTTATGGCAGAGTGCGGGCGGGAAGGGAACGGGCTTTGCGTTTTGGCCAACTGGCGCTATTGCCCGGGGCGTGGTAGACAGGGGCTATGTCGACACGCATTCGCCAGAGCCCGATCATCCTGCAGGACCGAAAGCGCCTGCCGGTGCGGTTCTTTGCCGATTTCTGCAAGACGGTGAACGGACGACTTTGAAGCGGTAAACGGCGGCCTCCGCCGTCAGATATACCCCTTTCATCCTCTTCAAGGTCAATTCCCATGGAAATCTGGATCGGCATCACATTCGCGGCCGCATTCCTGCAAAATCTGCGTTCATCCCTTCAGAAATATCTGAAAGGGCGCATGGCCACGCTTGGCGCCACCTTCACCCGTTTCGGTTTCGGCGTGCCGTTTGCCGCGCTCTATTTCGCGATTCTCGCCTATGGTCTCGACCGGCCCGTGCCCTCGGTCACCGGTGATTTCCTGTTCTGGTCGGTGATCGGCGCGGCAGGGCAGATCGCGGCGACCTTCCTGCTCGTCTATCTGTTTTCCTTCCGCAATTTCGCGGTTGGCACGGCCTATTCGCGCACCGAGCCGGCGCAGGCCGCCATCCTAGCCTTCCTGTTCTTCGGGGCGACGATCTCCTATGTGGCGGTGATCGCCATCCTGATTTCGATTGCCGGCGTCATGCTGATTTCGCTGTCGCGCAGCGCCGTCAGCTTGTCTGCGTTGATTGCCGGTCTGATGACCCGGACGGCGCTGATCGGTATCGCGTCCGGCACGCTGTTCGGGCTTTCGGCGGTCTCCTACCGCGCGGCCTCGCTGGCGCTGGCGCCCACGCTGCCGCAGCCGGACAGCATCATGCAGGCGGCCTTCACACTGCTGGTGGTGATCGTGATCCAGGCCGTCGCGATGATCGCCTACATGCTCGTCTTCGATCGCGCCGAGCTTGGGAAGGTTATCCGCGCATGGCGTCCCGCCCTTGCCGTCGGCTTTGTCGGCGCGACCGCATCCTTTGGCTGGTTCATCGCCATGACCCTGCAGCAGGCCTCGATCGTCAAGGCGGTGGCGCAGGTCGAAATGCTGTTCACCATCGCCACCTCGGTGCTTTTCTTCCGCGAAAAAATCACCCGCGTGGAATTGCTCGGCTGCGGGCTGGTGGTCTGCGGCGTGCTGGTGCTGCTGTTTGCGTGAAGGTCTCGCCCTTACGGCCACGCGGAGAGTGCTGCCTGGACCCTCGGGTCAAGCCCGAGGGTGACCCGGAGAGGGGGCGAGGGTGTTGGAAAAACAGCCGCCGTCATCCTCTGCCGCACACCCCACTCCGTGTCATGCTCGTGCTTGACACGAGCATCCAGGCCACACGATGAGCGCTGTTTGCACGCACTGCCAGAGCCAACAGCGCTTCGGGAATGTCCAACAAAAAAGAGGCCGGGACGAACCCGGCCTCGATGGCGTTCAAACCGCGTAGCGCTGCTTACAGCAGCTTGCCCATGGCGACGGCGACGTCGCCCATGCGGTTGGAGAAGCCCCATTCATTGTCGTACCATGACAGCACACGCACCAGCTTGCCTTCGAGAACTTTGGTCTGCTGGGCGGAGAAGATCGAGGAGGCCGGGTCGTGGTTGAAGTCCTTGGAGACCAGCGGCTCGTCGCTGTATTCCAGAACGCCTTTCAGCTTGCCTTCGGCGGCTTCCTTGATCGCGGCGTTGACTTCTTCCTCGGTCACGTCGCGGCTCGGCACGAACTTAAGGTCGACGACCGAGACATTCGGGGTCGGAACGCGGATGGCGGAACCGTCCAGCTTGCCCTTCAGTTCCGGCACGACGAGGCCGATCGCCTTGGCGGCGCCGGTCGAGGTCGGGATCATGGAAAGGGCCGCCGCGCGAGCGCGGTAGAGATCCTTGTGCATCGTGTCCAGCGTCGGCTGATCGCCGGTGTAGGAGTGGATCGTGGTCATGTAGCCGCGCTCGATGCCGAACTTTTCATTCAGCACATAAGCGACGGGCGCCAGGCAGTTGGTGGTGCACGAACCGTTGGAGACGATGATGTCGTCCTTGGTCAGGCTGTCGTGGTTGACGCCGAAAACGATGGTCTTGTCGGCGCCGGCGGACGGCGCGGACACCAGAACGCGCTTCGCGCCGCTTGCCAGCAGCATTTCGGCCTTTTCCTTGGCCGTGAAGATGCCGGTGCATTCCAGCGCGATGTCGACGTCGCTCCAGGGCAGGTCCTTCGGATCGCGGATCGCGGTGACGCGCATCGGGCCGAGGCCGGCGTCGATCGTGTCGCCATCCACCTTGACCTCATGCGGGAAACGGCCATGCACGGAGTCGTATTTCAAAAGGTGGGCGTTGGTTTCGACCGGGCCGAGATCGTTGATGGCAACGACCTCGATATCCTTGCGACCGGATTCGATGATGGCGCGCAGAACATTGCGGCCGATGCGGCCAAAGCCATTGATGGCAACTTTTACAGTCATGTAAGAAACTCCCTATTCGCGAATAGTTTCACAAAGTCTCAAGCCCGCACATCTCTGGAAGCCTCCGGGAAGGGAGCGGAGAAAACGGTCTTGCGAGGCCTTGACCCCGATATAAGCGGTTATGGCCGGAATTTCAGCAAACATCTTCGGTTTGCACCAATTTCCGGCGCGCCGCCCGGCTTTGGGGCCGGGCGGCTTGCGTTTCGTCAAATCAGGCGCGCTTCTTTTCCACGGCCTTGACCACGGCATCGGCGGTGATGCCGAAATGCTCGAACAGGGCCTCGCCCTTGCCCGACGCGCCGTAGCCGGTCATGCCGATGAAGATGCCGTCGGTGCCGATGAAGGCGTCCCAGCCCATGCGCACGCCGGCTTCAACGCCGACCTTGATCGGCGAATTGCCGATGATCGCCTTCTGGTAATCTTCCGGCTGATCGAAGAACAGTTCCATGCACGGCACGGAAACGACGCGGGTGGCGATGCCCTTGTCGCTCAGCTTCTTCTGCGCCTCGACGGCGAGCCCGACTTCGGAGCCGGCGGCGAAGATCGTGACCTCGGCGTCATTGGCCGGGATCAGATCATAGGCGCCGGTCGCGCACAGGTTCTTCTCGGAATAATGGGTGCGCACCGCCGGCAGGTTCTGGCGGGTGAGCGCGATGCCGGAGGGGGCGTGCTTGCTTTCAAGCGCCAACTGCCAGCATTCGGCGGTTTCGGTGGCATCGGCCGGGCGGAACATCAGAAGGTTCGGCACGGCGCGCAGCGACGCCATCTGCTCAACCGGCTCGTGGGTCGGGCCGTCCTCGCCGACGCCGATCGAATCATGCGTCCACACATGGATGACGCGAATGCCCATCAGCGCCGCCAGACGCACCGAGGTGCGGCAATAGTCGGAGAAGATCAGGAAGCCGCCGGAATAGGGAATCAGCCCGCCATGGAGCGCGATGCCGTTCATGGCGGCGGCCATGGCGTGCTCGCGGATGCCCCAGTGCATGAACCGGCCGGAGAAATCGTCCGGCTTGATCGGCGCGGTCTGGCTGGTGTTGGTGTTGTTGGAACCAGTCAGGTCGGCCGAGCCGCCGATGGTTTCCGGAACAACGCCATTGATGACTTCAAGCGCGTTCTGCGAGGATTTGCGCGAGGCGAGCGTCGGCTTTTCCTCTGCAAGTTCCTTCTTGTACTTCTGGATCGCGCGATCGAAGGAGCCGGGCAGGTCGCCGGCGAAGCGGCGGTTGAACTCAGCCTTCACGTCGGCCTTGGCGGCGTCGAGCTTCTTTTCCCACTCGACGCGCATCTTGGTCGAGCGCAGGCCGGCAACGCGCCAGGCATCGAGGATTTCCTCCGGTACTTCGAATGCCGGGTATTCCCAGCCAAGCGCCTTGCGGGTTGCTGCGATTTCCTCGTCGCCGAGCGGCGAACCGTGGGCCTTGTTGGTGCCGGCCTTCTTGGGCGCGCCGTAGCCGATCGTGGTCTTGCAGGCGATCAGGGTCGGCTTGTCGGACTTGTGGGCTTCCTCGATCGCGGCCGCGATCTCGTCCGGATTGTGGCCGTCGATGTCGATCGTGTGCCAGTTGCAGGCCTTGAAGCGGGCGATCTGGTCCGTCGAATCGGCCAGCGAAACCGCGCCGTCGATGGTGATCGAGTTGTTGTCCCAGAACAGCACGAACTTGTTGAGCTTCAGGTGACCGGCGAGCGAGATCGCCTCCTGGCTGATGCCTTCCATAAGGCAGCCATCGCCGCACAGCGCATAGGTGTAATGGTCCATCAGCTCGTCGCCGAATTCATTGGCGAGCTTGCGTTCGGCGATCGCCATGCCGAGCGCATTTGCAATGCCCTGGCCGAGCGGACCGGTGGTGGTCTCGATGCCGCAGGCGTGGCCGTATTCGGGATGGCCGGCGGTCTTGGAGCCGAGCTGGCGGAAGTTCTTGATATCCTCGATCGTCATATCCTCGTAGCCGAGGAGATAAAGCAGCGAGTAAAGCAGCATCGAACCATGACCGGCCGAGAGCACGAAACGGTCGCGGTTCGGCCAGTTCGGGTTCTTGGGATCGAAACGCATGAAGCGGGTGAACAGCACCGTGGCGACATCGGCCGCGCCCATCGGCAGGCCGGGATGGCCGGAATTGGCCTTCTGCACGGCGTCCATGGAGAGGAAGCGGATCGCGTTGGCCATCCGGTTGTGTTTATCAAGAGAAGTCATGTTCTTCTTCGCTTTTCTTGAGTCTGTGGGAATGACATCGGTCTTCGGGAGTGACACTGGTCGACGGATTACCGGCGAAATCGCCGGACGGCAATGCTGCCGCGAAAACTATTATGTTGATCCGGACGACAAGGCAGCCGTCCTCAGGCGCCCCCTTGCCCGGAAACGTCGGGACCCTACACCATTTCATACGGGCCTGCCACCGCTTAAATCGGCAAGTTTGCGGGCGCTGCTGCTCTCTCATATTTGCTGGTGGCAAGGCCCGTTGCGGCAAAACCTGCCTGATACGACAGGCGAATCTGTCAGGTCGCGCGAACGAAGTTTCCTATTGACAACTATCAGGCTGCGTTGACCTCTGCTCTCAACTCTCCCTAAGATCATGATGATAATTAGAGCATCTTGGCGATTCGCTCCCGGCGACGTGACGGCTTGCAGAAGATGCCGGGTCAAATTCCCTCACGGGGTTGTAAAGAATGGTCGCAAACACTGACCGGTTGGACGCCGCGCTTGCCGCGCTCGAAAAGGCTTTTTCGTCTCTCGAGAATGCGATCGACGCCCGCGCGGAAAACCTCCAGAACCGCGAGGAGCTCGAAAACGAGGTCCGGATCGTGCATGAGGACCGGGCCGGTCTCGCGCGCGAACTCGATCAGGCGCAGTTTCGCGCGAACCGGCTCGAGGAAGTCAACCGCGAGGTTTCCGGTCGGCTGGTGGCGGCAATGGAGACCATACGCTCCGTTCTCGCTCACGAGAAATAAGAGGCGAGGCAGATGGCGCAAGTCACGGTCAATATCGACGGCAAGGCCTACCGCATGGCCTGCGAGGAAGGTCAGGAGGAGCACCTGCTGGACCTCGCAGCTCGCTTCGATTCCTACATCTCCAATCTGCGCGGCAGTTTCGGCGAGATCGGCGACCTGCGCCTGACCGTGATGGCCGGCATTATGATCATGGACGAACTCCACGATCTGCAGACGGCAGTGGACGCCAATGCTGCCGAGCTTGCGGAATTGCGCCGCGCCGCCGGCTCCGCCGACGAGGCGCGCACCGCCGAGGCAGATGCGCTGGCCGACAGGCTGGAAAACCTCGCCGAGCGGATCACGACGCTGTCGCGCAAGGTCTCCGGCGTCACGAAATAGCTGCTGCCATGTCCCGGCTCGCGGCCGAAAATATCGGTCTGCCTCCCCCTTCCAGAGGACCATCGGACGCTCTATATAGGAGATACGGTCTGCGCTTCTCGACAGGAGTCAACACGAATCCCCGGGGCCTTACTCGATCCTAAGGGAGCTGTCCCTGACCCGGCCCGTGGGCTGGGTTATATGGCGCCCACCTACTTCTGTAGGCGCCCAGGATCCAACCGATTCCATCGGTCGCCGTGGACCGCACTTCTCACCGGGGGAGAACCCTCTTGGCCCTTCCCACAAAGCCCGAACTGCGCAATGAAAGCCTGAAACGGCGCGACGCGCTGTCCGTTGACGAGCGGCAGGAAAAGAGCCTCGCGATCGCCACCCATGGCGCCGAGGCGCTGTCCGGGCTTGCCGCCGGCAAGTGCGTTGCCGCCTATCACCCGATCCGCTCCGAAGTCGATGTCACGCTGCTTGCCCATATGCTGGAGGATGCCGGCGCGCGGCTGGCGCTGCCGGCGGTGCTCGATCGCGAGACCATCGTCTTCCGCGCCCATAGTGCGGCCGGGACGCTGGTGCCCGGCGGCTTCGGCACAATGGCGCCGGGGGAGGACGCTGAGATCGTCGATCCGGATATTCTCCTGATGCCGCTTTCCGTGTTCGACCGAAAGGGCAACCGTATCGGCTATGGCGCCGGCCACTATGACCGCGCGATCGAGCGGCTTGCCGCCAAGGGCCGCAAGCCGTTGCTGATCGCCGTCGCCTTCGATTTGCAGGAAGCGCCGGCGGTGCCCGCCGAAGCCCATGACATGCCGCTCGACGGCGTGATCACCGAGGCGGGGCTCGCCTGGTTCGGCGATCCGCCGGAAGGTCTCTGAGCTGCCGCGTTGCCTCTTGCGGCACAAAATCATTGCCATGACCGCCTCAACGGCTCTAAACCGGCCGCAAAACCAATGCGCGGCGCGCGCGGCAGGATGGATTTTTCATGCGTTTGCTTTTTCTGGGGGATATGGTTGGCAAGACGGGGCGCACGGCGGTGTGGGAACGGCTGCCCGGCCTGATCAGCGAGCTGAAGCTCGATTTCGTCGTCGTCAACGGCGAGAATGCCGCCGGCGGCTTCGGCATCACCGAGTCGATCTTCCAGGATACGATCGATGCCGGCGCAGACGTTGTGACCACCGGCAACCACGTCTGGGACCAGAAGGACGCGATCATCTTCGCCGACCGGCACGAGCAGTTTCTGCGCCCCGCCAATTATCCGGCGGGCACGCCCGGCCGCGGCTCCTCGCTCTACTACGCCAGGAACGGCGCGCGGGTTCTGGTGGCCAACATCATGGGTCGGGTGTTCATGCATCCGGAACTTGACGATCCCTTCAAGGCCGCCGAGACCATTCTGGAGGCCTGCCCGCTGAAGAGCGAGGCCGATGCGATCGTTTTCGATTTCCATGCCGAGGCAACCAGCGAGAAACAGGCCTTCGGCCATTTCGTCGATGGCCGCGCCAGCCTCGTCGTCGGCACCCATACTCATGTGCCCACCGCCGACTGCCAGATCCTCAATGGCGGCACCGGCTTCATGTCGGATGCCGGCATGTGCGGCGATTACGATTCCTCCCTTGGCATGGACAAGGAAGAGCCGCTCAACCGCTTCATCTCGAAGATGAACAAGTCCCGCTTCGAAGCTGCCACCGGCCCGGCCACCATCTGCGGCCTCGGGGTCGAGATATCGGATCGCACGGGACTGGCGGAAAAGATCGCGCCGTTGCGTCTGGGGCCGCGGCTTGAGGAAACGGTGCCGGCGTTCTGGGCTTAGGGACCCTTCGGCTCCCTGCCATCAAAAGCCCAGAAGGAACCGTCCGCCCATCCAAAGGCCCATCAGGATCATCATCAGGTTCTCGGTGAGCGAGATGAAGCCGAGCGGAACGGAGGAATTGCCGCCGACGCAGGCGCATTTCAGTTCGCGCTTGTCGATATAGACGGCCTTGAACACGCTGATTGCGCCCACCGTCCCGATGAACAGCGCCACCGGCGCGGAGAGCCAGGGCAGCAGGCCGGCCGTCATCAGGATGCCCGCAAGGGCCTCGCCATAGGGATAGACCTTGCCATAGGGCACCCAGCGCCTCGCCAGCAGATCATAGTTCAGGAACATGATCGAAAACTGTTCCACATCCTGCAGCTTCTGGATCGCGAGGATCGTCATCGAGAGAGAGATGAACCAGATCACGCTCTGCCATGTCAACACAGTGCCGTATTGGTGAAAGGCCAAGCCCAGCGCGAGCAGGGCCGCGACCGAAAAGATCGCGATCACCGGGCGATAGCTGGTGTCGGATTGCTCCTCCTCGGGCGGATCAACGCCAAGAAACACCCTGAGATCGTCATAGCCGCCGATCCGCTCTCCATCGATGAAAGTCTGCGGCGTTGTCTCCACATCATGCTCGCGCTGGAAGACGTCGGTCTCCTCGCGGGTCTTCAGATGATGATCTTCGACTTCATAGCCGTGCCGTTCCAGCATGTCCTTGGATTTCAGGCCATAGGGGCAGATGTGATCGGGCATCACCATCCGGTAAAGTCTGGTGGTTTTCGCGGACTCGGCCATTCCTTCCCTCCAATCCTGCAGGCGTTGTGGCCGTGCCCGTTATGGAGATCGGGAAACGGCTCTTTCAGGCCCAACGAAACGCCGTCGGTTATGTTCCCCGGGGGAAGCGAAAGCCGATTTCCAGAAACCCCGACTGAGACTATCATGTGAGCCGGCGCCGCGATGGGCGGCGGGGAAAGGGAGGGCCGGATGGCCGCTGCGATCACCTTTGCGCTTTCGAATTTCACATTGACCTGCTTCGTCTTTGGCCTGATCGCCGCGGCGATCGCGCTTGCCGCTCAGCGACCGCCGCGTCCGCAAGGCGCCGTGGTCGAGGCCTTGCTCGCATGGTTCCTGTTCTTTTCGATCGGCGTTTCGCTGTTCTATAATTTCATCATGCATGTCTTCTTCGGCAAGATGACGGCCTCGTTCATCGGCTGGGCGGATAGCCCGTTCCAGGCGGAGGTCGGCTATGCCAGCCTCGGCTTCGCGGTCGTCGGGTTCATGGCTGTCGCCGGCAACCGCGGCCTGAGGATCGCCGCGATCGTCGGCCCCACCTGCTTTCTCTGGGGTGCCGCGGTCGGCCACGTGATCGACATGGTCCGCACCCACAATTTCGCACCCGGCAATGCCGGCGTCGTGTTCTGGACGGATATCCTTCTGCCGGTCTTCGGGCTGGCACTGCTGGCGATGAGCCGGGAGGGGGCGCACCGCTCAGCTTGAAAGGGCCGGTCTGTCTCGAGGCGGCCAAGTCGCAAAGACCCGGTCGCCTCTTTCATCAACCCTTCTCAGCGAGAGCGTGGGGCACGATGCCCGGAGGCTGCCAGTCGCCGTCGAGGACGGCTTGTTTCGGCCAGTAGATCCGCATCGCGACATAGAAGGGCCCGTCGGGCGCGGGCAGCCAGTTGGCCTTTTTCGCGGGGTCCGTCGGCGCGTCTTTCTGGATGTAGAGGGTCAGCGAGCCATCGGCGTTCTTTGAAAGCTCGGGCAGCATTGGCGCGTTGATGAGGTAGCGGTCGATCGGGTTCGGCACGAGATGCTGGGTCTTGCCGTCATACATGGTGACCGACCAGAAGGCGTTGGCGGGCGGCAGTTCGCCGGGTTTGAAGGTGATCGTGTAATCCGATTTCGAGCCGTCGAGCTTGTTGTGGTCGATGTCGATATTGGTGATCGGATAGACCGCCTCGGCGGTGTCGTTGGCAAGCAGTCCAGCCACGGCGACGGCGGCGCGCAGGCCCCAATTGCCGTCATAGCCATCGCGGTTGCCCTGAACGCCGGTGCTCACGCTCCAGCCGTTCTCGATCTTGCCCATGGATTTGATCGCGTTGGCGATATCGGCGCGGGCGGCCTTCACGCCCTGTTCGATCGCCGCAAGCTCGGCCTCGCCGGCATCTGCCGGGGGGAAGGGCTTGCCGGCTTCCAGCCCGATGCTGGCGAATTCTTCGCGCAGCGGTTTCTCGACCGCCGCCGGGCCGGTTGCCGGAGCGAACTCGAGCAGGAAGGCGAGATAGCCGAGGGGATTCTCCTTCGCCGACTGGTCGTCGATCTTCGGCCAGTCGATCGCAGGGGCCGGCGCAGGCGCCGGCTCGCCTAGGAAGGCGGAAAGCGGCTCGACCGTGTAGCCGGCCTGGATCTTGCGGACATTGTTGATATCGGCCGGGTTGAAGAGCTGCGTGCGATAGAGCGCGGTCGCGAACTCGGTCTCGGACTGGAACATCTTGGCAATGCCCTTCGGCGCATCGCCCTTCCAGTCGGGCCCGGCCACGGCGTAGCAGGCGGCGTCATTGCCGGTGGTTCGCGAGCCGATATAGCCGAAATTGAAGGTGTAGAGCGAGGTCAGCATCACCGAGTAGTAGCGGTCCTTGTCGATTGCGGGCACGCACAGCACCAGCGGCTCGGCGCGCAGGTCCATCCAGAGCTCCGAATAGGGCGTGTCGCTGTTGGGCGTGACGATCGAGGTATCGGCAGGCGTGAACACGTTGGATTCATTGTGCAGCGTGTTGAACGGGGCCTTGAACTGCGAATTGCCCGTGTCGATCGCCTGATCGTACATCAGCTTGTAGAGGTCCACCATCGGCAGGCCGTAGACGGTCGCCTCCTCGGCGATCCTGGCGGTATCGTTAGTTCTGTCGGCGGCAATGCCGCTGACCGGGACAAGAAGAAGGCCGGCAACCGCAAGGCCGGCGATGAAGAGCTTGTACATCTGTATCTCCTGTTGCGCACAGTGCCGTCGCAAGCTGCGCGTGCCGGCGGCGGTTTCAATCCTGGCCTCTATACAACCTGAAATATGAATACAGCATGGCCGAACACTTGTGATGCGGGAAAAGCAGGGCGCGACATTTTTGCGCGGGCTTCAGGCTTTGGTAACCAAACTCGCGGAAAATCCGGTTCGTCACCAGTTTTCGAGTATGTGTAAAAAGCGAGTATCACATGGTTCCGGTTTCCGCCCTTCAGGCAAAGGCGGCGCGTCCCGCGCCGTGGCTCGACACCATCATCAAGGGCGATTGCGTTGCAGCGCTTGAAAACCTGCCGGATCACTCGGTCGACGCGATCTTCGCCGATCCGCCTTATAACCTCCAGCTTGGCGGCGTGCTCCATCGACCCGACCAGTCGAAGGTCGATGCCGTCGACGACGCCTGGGACCAGTTCGCTTCGTTTGAAGTCTATGACGCCTTCACCCGCGCCTGGCTGCTTGCCTGCAAGCGGGTGCTGAAGCCCACCGGCACGATCTGGGTGATCGGCTCCTACCACAACATCTTCCGCGTCGGCGCCAAGATGCAGGATCTCGGCTTCTGGATCCTGAACGACATTGTCTGGCGCAAGACCAATCCGATGCCGAATTTCAAGGGTCGCCGGTTCCAGAACGCGCATGAGACCATGATCTGGGCCAGCCCCAATGCGGAAACCAAGGGCTATACCTTCAATTACGACGCGATGAAGGCGGCCAATGACGATGTGCAGATGCGCTCCGACTGGCTGTTCCCGATCTGCTCGGGCGGCGAGCGGCTGAAGGATGAGGAGGGCCGCAAGGTCCATCCGACCCAGAAGCCCGAGGCGCTGCTGTCGCGCATCATCCTGTCCTCCACGAAACCCGGCGATGTCGTGCTCGATCCGTTCTTCGGCTCCGGCACCACCGGCGCTGTCGCCAAGCGGCTCGGCCGCCATTTCGTTGGCGTCGAGCGCGAGCAGGAGTATATCGACGCCGCCCAGGCGCGTATCGACGCGATCGATCCGCTTTCGGCGGATATGCTGAAGCCGCTGCCGAGCAAGAAATCGCTGCCCCGCGTCGCCTTCGTGTCGCTGATCGAGAGCGGCCTGCTTTCGCCCGGCGACCGCCTGACCTCGCCCAAGGGCGACCATGTGGCGCTGGTGCGCGCCGACGGAACGTTGGTCAGCGGCCAGACCGCCGGCTCGATCCACCGGCTCGGCGCTCAGGTGCAGGGCGCGGAGGCCTGCAATGGCTGGACCTTCTGGCACTATGAGGAGGCCGGCAAACGCCATCCGATCGACCGGCTGCGCGGCGAAATCCGCGCGGCGACGGCGGCAATCTGAGCGGCCGCCAGTCACAACCTATATTAGCGATAATGCAACTAAATATAGAATTTGTTTAGCATTATCGTTTATCGGTTGTTAGGCAAACCCTGCAAAAGGCGTCCTGACCTCCAGACAAGACGCATCCTTCGGGCCCGGTCCCTGCCGGGCCCGAATTATTTCATACGGTGATGCCGTATTTGGCGAGGTCGCGTTCCAGCTGGGCGGCGTTGACGAAGCGGATGCCGTGCCAGCCGGCAGTCTTCGCGCCCTCGATATTTTCCGCCTTGTCATCGATGAACAGCGTCGCCTCCGGCGTCAGGCCGAAGGTTTCTGCATGGCGCTCGAAGATATCGCGGTCGGGCTTGACCATGCCGATCTCGCCGGAAACCGTGATGCCCCGGCCTTCCTCCAGAAACGGATAGCGCGCGCGGCAGATGCTGAAAGTGTCTGACGCGAAATTGGTCAGCAGGGTGACGTCGTGTTTTGAGGCGGCGAGCTTGCGGAACAGGGCCACGGAATCGTCATAGCAATAGGGGATCATCTCCGGCCAGTGGGCGCGGAAGGCGCGGATATTGTCGGCCTCCTCGGGGTGGCGGGCAATCGCCACCGCCTCGGCTTCCGCCCAGGGGCGACCGCGATCCTGCTCGTGGTTCCAGGCATTGGTGCAGACTTCGGCGAAAAACCAGTTGCGTTTCGCCTCGTCCGGAATGATGCGCTTGAACGGGATCAGCGGGTCGTAATGCACCAGAACATGGCCGATGTCGTAGACGATATGGCGGATTTCAGCGGTCATGGGGTCTCCGTTTGAATGCATCGGGGATGGCCTTGGAAATGGCCTTCTTCATTACACTGGGAAGCGCTTTTTCGCCAAGCCCGGTTTCCCATCGCCCGCCATCAACGGGCTGCTCCGCCGTCACCGCATGCCAGACGGAAAGCCGCAGCTCGAAATGGGTGAAGACGTGGGTGATCTCGCCGGCATGGCTCCAGTCGGCGGCGAAAGGGGCGGCGTCGCTGCCGGTCTCGCCATCCTGGCGGGCCGTCCAGCCGGTGGTCGGCGGTTCCGCCATGCCGCCGAGAAGTCCCGCGCCGGGGCGGGTGCGCAGCAGCACGCGGCCATCCGGCGTTTCGGCCACGAAGGCGGCACCCTTTCGCACCGGCCGTGCGGCTTTCGGCATCTTCAGCGGAAACCGTTCGGGATCGTCATTGGCAAGCGCCAGACAGTGCCCGCGGAACGGACAGAGCGCGCAGGTCGGCCGCTTCGGCGTGCAGATCGTGGCGCCGAGATCCATCATCGCCTGGGCGAAGTCGCCGGGCCGTTCGCGCGGCGTCAGCTTCGCGGTCCATGACCGGATTTCGGGCTTGGCGGCGGGCAGCGGTGTCTCGATTGCGAAAAGCCGGGTGACGACGCGCTCGACATTGCCGTCGACCACGGTTTCGGGGCGGTCGAAGGCGATCGAGGCGATTGCTGCTGCGGTGTAATCGCCGATGCCGGGCAGCGCCTTCAGCCCCTTGAGCGTGTCGGGAAACACGCCGCAATGTTCGCGCGCGACGGTTTCTGCGCATTTCTTCAGGTTGCGGGCGCGGGCGTAATAGCCGAGCCCGGCCCAGGCGGCCATGACCTCGTCGGTTTCGGCTGCGGCCAGGTCCTCGACCCTCGGCCAGCGGGCGAGGAACTTTTGGTAATAGGCCTTGACCGCCTGCACCGTGGTCTGCTGCAGCATGATCTCGGAAAGCCAGACATGGTAGGGGTCTGCTCGCGCGCCCTTCAGCCGGTCACCGGGGCCGGTCCGCCAGGGCAGGTCGCGGTGATGGCGGTCGTACCAGGTGAGCAGGTCGTGAGAAAAATGATCCATGAAATTCCGGTGCTGTGCTTTTTCTCCTGATCGCGTACAGTGCCGGGCGCGAACGGGCAACATCTGCTGCCCGTTTTCATATTTATTGTCGAAAGAGCATGATGCGTCCCACCCGTTCAAGAAGCGCCAGCCAGATTGCCGATGTCGCCAACGGCCTCATCGATCCGATTCTCGCAAAACGCGCCGGCATCTCCACAGCGCTTCTCAATGCCTGGCCGGAGATTGCCGGCGAGACCTATGCCGAATTCTCCCGCCCCGAAAAGATCGCCTGGCCGAAACGGTCGGGCGCTGAGGAGGATGGCGGTTTCAGGCCGGGAACGCTGACGATTGCCTGCGAGGGCGCGCGGGTTCTGTTTCTCACCCACGCCCAGGACGAGTTGATCCACCGGGTCAATGGCTTCTTCGGCTATGTGGCGATCGAGCGGGTGAGGGTGGTGCAAAAGCCGGTCCAGCCGCTCGGCGGAAATCATCGTCCCAAGCCCATGCTCTCGCCATCGGAAAAGCGTGACCTTGAGGCGCGGCTCGAAGGCATCGAATCCGAGGCGCTCAGGAAAGCGATCATGCGACTGGGTGCCGGTGTCATGAGCGAGAAGCGCAAAGGGCGCCGCTAATTCAGCCATCGTTCAGCATGCTCAGGTCACATTTGTTTGAAGCCTTGGCGCGGCGGGCGGCTTGTACATTCGGGCTGCGGTCGCTAGTGAGAGCTACGGGAAACAGACGAGGTAGAGACTATGCCTGAATTCGAGATCACAAAGCGGAACCTGCTGCGCGGCGCGGCTGTCGGCGCGGCAATCGGCTCCATGGGCTTCTCATCCACCATGGCGCAGGACCTGCCGAAGAGCCAGGGCAGCGTCGATATGGAAAAGGCGCTGGAACCCGGCAGCCTTCCCGATATTGCGCTCGGCGAACCGGATGCGCCGGTCAAGATCATCGAATATCTCTCCATGACCTGCCCCCACTGCGCCAAGTATCAGGAAGAGACCTTCCCGGCGATCAAGGAAAACTTCATCGATACCGGCAAGGTCTATTATATCTTCCGCGAATTTCCCTTCGATCCGCGCGCCATGGCGGCCTTCATGCTTGCCCGCTGCACGCCGAACGACAAGTATCTGCCGTTCGTCGACATGATGTTCCAGCAGCAGCGCACCTGGGCGACAGCCGAAGACGGCAGCGCCGCCATGCTGCAAATGGCGAAACTTGCCGGTTTTACACAGGAAAGCTTTCAGGCTTGCTTGACGGACCAGAAGCTGCTTGATGACATTAACGCAGTCAGAACGCGCGGTGCGGATGAATTCGGGGTCAACGCCACGCCGACCTTCCTGATCAACGGAAAGAAATATGCGGGGGATATGTCGGTTGACACCATGTCGGCCCTCATCAACAGCATGCTTTGACCGTACGTTCGAAGAATTTCGGGCGCGCGCCAGCAACGGCGCGCGCTTTTTTGCGTTTGGGCGAGTGTATCTGGCCTTGCGGCTTGCTCCCGATACTCTCTCCCGCTTGCGGGAGAGATGCCCCGAAAGGGGCAGTGAGGGTGAAGCAGCGTATCCAATCGTGAGGGTGTTCGAGAGGAAAGACTCCCCCCTCACTGTCGCTTTCGCGACATCTCTCCCCTCCGGGGCGAGAAGATGGGGGGGCTATGCGGCGGCGGCAGGCACGGATGGCTTCGGCCAGCCGATCGCCATCAAGGGGCGCGCGGCATGAAGTTCACCCGCCTGCGCCTTATCGGCTTCAAATCCTTTGTCGAAACAAGTGATTTCATCATCGCGCCGGGGCTGACGGGCGTCGTCGGGCCGAATGGCTGCGGCAAATCGAACCTTGTCGAGGCGCTGCGCTGGGTGATGGGAGAAAATTCCTACAAGAACATGCGCGCCTCGGGCATGGACGACGTGATCTTCTCCGGCTCCGGCAATCGCCCGGCGCGCAATGCCGCCGAAGTCGGCCTTCATATCGACAATTCCGACCGCACCGCGCCCGCCGCCTTCAACGACAGCGACGAGATCCAGGTCTCGCGCCGGATCATGCGCGAGCAGGGCTCGCAATATCGCATCAACGGCAAGGAGGCGCGCGCCAAGGATGTCCAACTGCTGTTCGCCGACGCCTCGACCGGGGCACGCTCGCCCTCCATGGTCGGGCAGGGGCGGATTGGCGAGCTGATCCAGGCCAAGCCGCAGGCGCGCCGCCAGCTTCTGGAAGAGGCCGCCGGGATTTCCGGGCTCTATTCCCGCCGCCATGAGGCGGAACTCCGCCTGCGCGCCGCCGAAACCAATCTGGAGCGGCTCGAGGACGTCACCGGGCAGTTGACCAGCCAGATCGAAAGCCTGAAGCGCCAGACCCGGCAGGCGACCCGGTTCAAGATGCTTTCGGCCGATATCCGCGCTCATGACGCGATCCTGCTGCATCTGCGATGGGTCGATGCCAAGACGGCGGAAGGCGAGGCGACCAGCGCGCTCAACCAGTTGACCGCGACGGTGGCCGAGCGTGCCAACCAGCAAATGGAAGCCGCCAAGGCCCAGGCGATCGCCGGCCTGAAGACGCCGGAACTGCGCGATGCTGAGGTCAAGGCCGCGGCGCTTCTCCAGCGTCTGCAGATCGCCCGCCGCCAGCTTGAGGACGATGCCTCGCGCCAGACCCAGCGCCGCGATGAACTCTCCCGTCGGCTGCTTCAGCTTGGCGAGGACATTCGCCGCGAGGAGGCCATGATCGCCGACAACAGTGCCATTCTCGCGCGGCTGGACGAGGAGGAGGCCGAGCTTACGGAATTGATCGGCTTGTCCGGCGAGGAGCTTGCTGAGGCCCGGGAGAAGATGGACGAAGCCGCGGCTCGGCTTGGCGAAAGCGAGGCGGTGTTCACCACGCTGACGGCAGAGCGGGCCGAGGCTGCGGCCAACCGCAGCCAGCTCGAGCGCACCATCGCGGACCTCACCGACCGCCGCCAGCGGATCGAGCGCCAGATCGGCGACGCACAATCCGAGTTTTCCGCAATCAGCGAACGCATTGCCGGCCTGCCGGACCCGGCGGAAAAACAGGCGGCGCTGGAAGAAGCGACGGTCGCTGAAGAAGAGGCGCTTGCCGCCGCCGAGGAAGCCGACGAGCGGCTTGCCGAGGCGCGTCGCAACGAGGCGCTGACCCGCCAGCCTGTGGAGGCCGCGCGTGCGCGGCTTTCGGAAATCGAGACCGAGGCGCGCACGATCGACAGGATGCTGGCCGCAAGCGCTGCCGCCGGCGATTTCACCCCGCTTGCCGAATTGCTGAGCATCGAGCAGGGGTACGAGACCGCGCTCGGCGCGGTGCTTGGTGACGATCTCGATGCCCCGCTGGAGGCCGATGCCCCGGCCCACTGGCACGGCAATGGCGATGGCGACGGCGATGCCGCGCTTCCTGAAGGCTGCCGTCCGCTGAACACGCTTGTCGATGCGCCCGCCGAAGTGTCGCGTCGCCTGCGCCAGGTGGGGCTTGTGGCCGAAGACAAAGCCCTTGCCCTGATGGCAAAGCTCGCACCGGGCCAGGAACTGGTCACCGAGGCGGGCGCGGTCTATCGCTGGGATGGCTTCATCAAAGGGGCGGATGCCCCAAGTGCCGCGGCCCTCAGGCTGTCCCAGAAGAACCGGCTGGCAGCGCTCGAAGAGGAACGCCGCGAGGCCGAGGTGGCGCTGGAGGATGCCCAGGCGGCACAGGCCGAGGCCGGCGAGGCCGTTCGCGCAAACGAGCAGGCGGTGGCCGCAGCGCGCGAGGCGGTGCGCATGGCGGGCCGCGCCGTGGCCGATGCACGGGCAGCGCTTGCCGAGGCCGAGCGCGCATCCGGCGAACTGGTGCGCCGCCGCGATGTCGCCGCCGAAACGCTGAGCCAGTTGCAGGCGCAGGGCGAGGATATCGTGCTGAGCTTCGAGAATGCCTCGGCGGCGCTTGCCGAAACGCCGGATTACTCCGCGCTCGAAAACCGGCTTTCGGCGCAGGGCGCGGAGGTGGCGCGCCATCGCGGCGAACTGGCCGAGGCCCGCGCCCGCCATGACGGTCTGCTGCGCGAAAACGATTCCCGCCAGCGCCGCCTGACCGCGATCGGGCAGGAGCGGGCAGGCTGGCAGAACCGCGCCAGAAGCGCTGAGTCGCAGATCGAAACCCTGAAGTCCCGCGAGGAGGAAGCCCGCGCGGAACTGGAAGCGCTTGAGGAGGCGCCTGAGGAGTTCGAGGAGAAGCGCCGGCAGCTGACCCGCGAACTGGAGCAGGCCGAAGAGGCCCGCAAGGCCGCCGCCGACCGGTTGGCCGAGGCCGAAACCGCCCAGCGCGAGGCCGACAGGGTTGCCGCCCAGGCGCTTTCAAATCTGGCCGAGGCGCGCGAGCAGCGCGGCCGCGCCGAGGAGCGGCTGGTCTCCGCCCGCGAGCGCCGCGAGGGCGCGGAAAAGCGTATTTCCGAGGTGCTGGAAGTCGCCCCCCACGAAGCCTTCCGCCTGACCGGCCTTGCCCCCGATGCCGAGCTTCCCGAACCGGTTTCGGTCGAGCGCGCGCTGGAGCGGCTGAAGATCGAGCGCGAGCGGCTGGGCGCGGTCAACCTGCGCGCCGAGGAGGAGCAGAGCGAGCTTTCGGCCCAGCTCGACGTTCTGGTCAACGAGCGCGACGATATTATCGAGGCGATCCGCAAGCTGCGCGGCGCGATCCAGAGCCTCAACCGCGAAGGGCGCGAGCGGCTGCTGGCCGCCTTCGACGCCGTCAACGATCAGTTCCAGCGGCTGTTCGTGCACCTGTTCGGCGGCGGCATGGCGGAACTGCAACTGATCGAATCCGACGATCCGCTGGAGGCGGGGCTGGAAATCCTCGCCCGCCCGCCGGGCAAGAAGCCGCAGACCATGACGCTGCTTTCCGGCGGCGAGCAGGCGTTGACGGCGATGGCGCTGATCTTCGCCGTGTTCCTCACCAACCCGGCCCCGATCTGCGTGCTGGACGAGGTCGACGCGCCGCTCGACGACCACAATGTCGAGCGCTACTGCAACCTGCTGGACGAGATGGCGGCGACCACCGAGACCCGCTTCATCGTCATCACCCATAACCCGATCACCATGGCGCGCATGGACCGGCTGTTCGGCGTCACCATGGCCGAACAGGGCGTGTCGCAACTGGTTTCCGTCGACCTGCAGACCGCCGAAAAACTGGTCGAGGAGGTCTGAGGGCCGTCTCGCCCTCAGCTATCGACCAAAGAATGGCGTTCGCGCTGCTTTTTTCGCAAGTCCCCAATTCTCATTTCGTCCGCGATGCTCTAACGTCTCGCAGCAGAAGAGGAATTCGCGCTTTCCGGGAAATGGTGGAGATGATCCGGAAGGCGCATGAAGGCGGATGCATGGCGAATTGGGTTTACGGCTTCGGCGCGGGAGATGAGCACGAGATTGACCGCGACCGGCTCGGCGGCAAGGGCGCGGGGCTCGCCGAAATGGCGCGCATGGGCCTGCCGGTGCCGCCCGGCCTCACCATCATCGCCGATGTCTGCCGCTATTTCTACGACAATGGCCGCAGCTTTCCCGACGGGTTGAAGGACGAGGTCGCCGAAGGGCTTGCCGCCGTGGAGGCGGCAACCGGCCGCCGCTTCGGCTCGGGCGACCGGCCGCTTCTGCTTTCTGTCCGCTCCGGTTCACGCGTCTCCATGCCCGGCATGATGGACACGATCCTCAATCTCGGCCTCAATGACGAGACCGTGCTCTCGCTTGCCCGCGACACCGGCGATGCCCGTTTTGCCTGGGACAGCTATCGCCGGTTCATCCAGATGTACAGCGATGTCGCGCTCGGGCTCGACCAGGAAGTGTTCGAGGAGCTTCTCGAGGAGCGGTTGTCCGAGCTTGGCCACCAGGCCGAGACCCAGCTTACCGCCGGCCAGCTCGAGGATATCGTCACAAGCTACAAGGAATTGCTCAGCGAAGAGCTCGACTGCGACTTCCCGCAGGACCCGTTCGAGCAGCTCTGGGGCGCGATCGCGGCGGTTTTCGCAAGCTGGACCAGCGCGCGCGCCATCGCCTACCGCACGCTCCACAATATTCCGACGGAATGGGGAACGGCGGTCAATATTCAGGCAATGGTGTTCGGCAATCTCGGCAATGGATCGGCAACCGGCGTCGCGTTTACCCGCAACCCGTCCACCGGCGAGAATGCGCTCTACGGTGAGTTTCTGGTCAATGCGCAGGGCGAGGATGTCGTCGCCGGCATCCGCACGCCGCAAAGCGTCACGGAAGCCGGGCGCATCGCCTCGGGCAGCGAAAAGCCCTCGCTCGAAAAGCTGATGCCGGAAGCATTCGGCGAGCTCGTGACCATTTCCGCGCGGCTCGAGCGCCAATATGGCGACATGCAGGACATGGAATTCACCATCGAGCGCGGAAAGCTGTGGATGCTGCAGACCCGCAGCGGCAAGCGCGCGGCGGGAGCGGCCGTCAGGATCGCTATGGATATGGCCGATGAGGGACTGATCAGCCGTGCCGAGGCGATCATGCGCATCGATCCAGCAACGCTCGATCAGATGCTGCATCCGACCATCCGGCCGGAATATCGCGGCACCCAGATCGGTTCCGGCCTGCCGGCCTCGCCCGGGGCGGTGACCGGCGAGATCGTGTTCACTGCCGAGGAGGCGATTGCCGCCAAGGCGGAAAAACGCAACGTCATCCTGGTGCGCACCGAAACCAGTCCGGAGGATATCCAGGGCATGACGGCGGCGGTCGGCGTCTTGACCACGCGCGGCGGCATGACAAGCCACGCGGCGGTCGTCGCCCGGGGCATGGGCGTTCCCTGCGTCACCGGCGCCGGCAATATGCGCGTCGACCGGTTCGACAATATCCTTCACGGCACTGGCGGGGTGATGCTCCATGCCGGCGACAAGGTGACGATCGACGGCGCGACGGGCCGGGTGATGAAGGGGGCTGCGCCCACGCAGAAGCCCGCGCTATCGGAGGATTTCCAGCGGCTGATGGTCTGGGCCGACGATGTGCGGCGGATGAAGGTGCGCACCAATGCCGACACGCCTTCCGATGCCCGCGCCGCGCGCGATTTCGGCGCCGAGGGGATCGGCCTTTGCCGCACCGAGCACATGTTCTTCGAAGGCGGGCGCATCCACATGATGCGGCGGATGATCCTCGCCGAAACCGAGGAGGGCAGGCGCGCCGCGCTCGACCAGCTTCTGCCGATGCAGCGGGACGATTTCGAGGCGTTGTTTTCGATCATGCACGGCCTGCCGGTCACGATCCGCCTGCTGGACCCGCCGCTGCACGAGTTCCTTCCTAAGACCGAAAGCGAGGTCGACGACGTCGCCGACGCGCTCGGCATGGACAAGCAGGCGCTCCGGCATCGGCTCGACGCGCTCTATGAATTCAACCCGATGCTGGGCCATCGCGGCTGTCGGCTGGCGATCTCCTATCCCGAGATCACCGAAATGCAGGCGCGAGCGATCTTCGAGGCCGCCGTTGCCGCAGCCCGCGCAACCGGCGAGGCCGTGGTGCCGGAGATCATGGTGCCGCTTGTGTCGCTGCGCGCCGAGCTCGACTATGTGAAGGAACGCATCGATGCGGTTGCCCGCGAGGTGATGACTGAGGCCGGCATGGAGATCGAATATCTCGTTGGCACCATGATCGAGCTGCCGCGCGCGGCGCTTCGCGCCCACAAGATCGCCGAAACCTCCGCTTTCTTCTCGCTCGGCACCAACGATCTGACCCAGACCACGTTCGGGATGTCGCGTGACGATGCGCCGGGCTTCATCGGAACCTATCAGAAGAAGGGCATTATCGAGCGCGACCCCTTCGTCTCACTGGATTTCGACGGCGTCGGCGAACTGATGCGGATGGCCGCAGAGCGCGGCCGCCAGACCCGAGGCGATCTCCAGATCGGCATATGCGGCGAGCATGGCGGCGACCCCGTTTCGATCCGCTTTTGCGAGGGGCTGGCGCTCGATTATGTGTCCTGCTCGCCCTTCCGCGTGCCGACTGCCCGCCTTGCCGCCGCCCAGGCGACGATCGGCCAGTCTCAGCCGGAAAGCCGGTAGCGGTTGTCGAGCATCGGCGCGCCATCCGTTTCCACCCGGCCGCGTTCGACCAGATCTTCCAGGTGGGCCAGTACGGAAAGCGCTGCCGCGCCATGGAGCTTCGGGTCCGTGGTGCGGTAGATCACCTTGACGATCTCGGCGATGGTCTCGTCTCCGGTCGCGATCCGTTCGAGGATCGCCTTTTCGCGCATGCGCCGGTGCGAGCGGGTGGCCCGCAACACGCCCTTGGCATCGCGGATCGTGTCGCCGTGGCCGGAGAGATAAACGGTTTCCGGGCGCTCCAGCAGTTTCTCGATCGAAGCCATGTAATCGCCCATCGAGCCATCGGGCGGGGCCACGATCGTGGTCGACCAGTCCATCACATGGTCGCCGCAGAACAGATAGGGCGTGCCCTGAAGCGCGAAGGCGAGATGATTGGCGGTGTGGCCCGGCGTGTGCACGGCCTGGAGCGCGAAGCCATTATCGGCGGCGATCGTATCGCCATCGTCGAGAACGATATCCGGCTGAAACGCGCTATCCGCGCTTTCGGCAAAGGGATTGACCTCGCCGGCAAAAAGCGGGCGGGCGGTCTCGTGCGGGCCGAAGCCGGCGATCGGCGCCCCGGTCTCAGCTTTCAGCCTGCGGGCCATCGGCGAATGATCCATATGGGTGTGGGTGACGGCGATGAAGCGGACCCTGCGCCCGCCGATCGCGGCAAGCCAGTGCTCCAGATGTCCGTCGATATCGGGACCGGGATCGATGATGCCCACCTCGTCGCGGCCGACGAGATAGCCGTTCGTGCCATAGAAAGTAAACGGCGAGGGATTGTTCGCCGTCAACCGCGCAATGCCTTCCGCCAGCGGCACGGCGTGTCCATAGGCCGGATCGAATTCGGGTATGCCCATTCGCATTTCCTTCAATTTCTGCCCTGCCTGTCTGACACCATGCGCGCAAAATGCAAGGCCGGAGCACTGGCCCGAAGATCGGAATGAACTCCTGAGAGCATTATGCGTGCATTCGACCAATGTGCGCGCTCCAAGCGTGCGAACCAAGGCACGGCGCTCAATGCCGTCCGTGCCTATCGCCGGCCAGAACGCCCTCTGCGAATCCATTCGGATGCACAAAGGCGCTCACACTTTTTGAATCCACGCATGGGGCGAAAAAATGGAATCCGGTTTTCGATCAGCCGATGGATCAAAACAAAGAGCTGGATCATCTGGGCTGCAGGCTACCCGCCCGATGACCCAGAATCTCTTCAGGCGGACAGATTTAGACGTTGAGACCGGCCGCGAGCTTTGCTAAGAGGCTGTGCGCACCGCCGGCCCATGCCTGCGGGCCCTTGCTGGGGTGTAGCCAAGCGGTAAGGCACCGGTTTTTGGTATCGGCATGCGCTGGTTCGAATCCAGCCACCCCAGCCAACTTGATATTCAAGTCATTGAAATAAAAAACAGTTTTGTCTGTTTCACTGCGCGTCAAACCCGCAGTGTCACACATAACTGTAACACAAACGGCATCAGGCTGCGTCAGACGAGGTTGAAGCCGATGCCGACGATTGCCCATGTTTTCCGCCGAGGCGCCGTTTACACTTGGCGCCGCCGTGTTCTCGTTCGCTCTGGAAATGCAACCAAAGCTGGTTATATTCAGGTAAGCCTGCACACACGTTCCCTTCTTGGTCGTCGACCTTGTCACCGCGATCGTCTCAGTCCGACCGGATGCCGAGCCATCCGCCGACAATTCTGACCGCAGAATGGAAGTCATCAGCCAGCACCTGCTCGCTGGATTGGTCGCGTCCGTTCGTCATCCGGCGCCAGGTCAGGCGCAAGCTGATGCAGACCAGGGTGAAAGACGCCGCGGACTGGAAAGAGGCGTGCAGGATCTACGCGCGCGATCTGGCTGACTGCGCGACAGGCCTCGC